>NZ_CP150276.1:4800000-5128316 GCF_037977235.1 Paenibacillus sp. FSL K6-0276
AGACATGAAGTATTGCGTGAAACATATACTCTCTTATATTTACAAAAAAACCTCCCATCCCTAGCGTATTATCGCTAGGGACGAGAGGTTATAATTCCCGTGGTACCACCCTAGTTAGCGGCTGAATATACTTTATTCTGCCACTCACTTTGCACCCTTTAGCGGGGGTGAGGCGACGGCGGTTTACTCGAGGACATCCATTATGACTATTGGATATCCTGAAACTTGCGCCGTTACTCCGAGGTGAGTTCACTCCGTTCCGTTAACCGGCTCGCACCTTAGTGCCGGCTCTCTGCAATAACGGTATAGAATTAATACTCCTCATCATCGATCAACTATATATACTGATTGTTCATCAGTAATATTCCCCAACATTATATACAAAACTGTTGACTATAGTCAATGTTTTACCCTTTTTACACGGGCTTTCGTTTGATTAAATACGTCATAAAGTGTTGAATAACGACTTTTGCAGCTGCGAAGAACGGTACAGCAAGGATAAGTCCAATCATTCCCGCCAATTCCCCACCGACAAGAAGTGCAAAGATAATGAGCAGCGGATGCAAATGCAGCTTCTTCCCCACTACCTGAGGAGAAATAATATTACTCTCCACGATTTGGCACACAGTGTTCACCACTGCAACCAGTAGAACTAAACGAAACGAGACTGTCGAAGCCATCACAATGGCTGGCGCAGCCCCCAGAAAGGGACCCATATACGGAACAATATTGAACACCGCCACCACACTGGCGAACAATAAGGCATAAGGCATTCCGATGATAGCATAACCGATATAAGCAAGCACGCCTATGATAATGCAGACCAGAAACTGTCCACGAATGTAGTTGCCGAGTGCATCATCGATATCTTTTAACAAGGTAACAATAGACTTACGGCGTGCGCGGGGCAGACAAGAGACCACCGTTCGTTCAAACACGTCAAAATCCTTCAGAATATAGAACACTAGAAACGGCACGATAAAAGCATTGAACAGCACGTTAATCGTTGTTCCTATATTATCGAGAAAATTAGAAATCCCTTCTGCGAGACGATTCTCCAGTTGAAAAAACCAGTTGTTCATCCCCATCTCGACCCCGGGCGGTATGAGTCTTGAATTCATATGGCGCATCAGCCCTTGGGCTTGTAGCGTCATCTCTGGCAAGTGTTCATTTAACTCTTCAAGCTGCTCGATAAACATAGGGATAAGGTTGATAGCGATCACTGCAAGCGCCGTTAGAAACACTGCATATATAAGCAGAACAGCTACACTTCGCGGCATCTTCCGTCCTGCCAACATACTAACGACGGGATTCAGCACATAGGAAATAATCATAGCTGCCAGAAATGGAGCGAGGATTGCCTTTAAGAATACAAATATCCCCTGCAGCATCGGACGAAGCAACCAAACAAAATACAAAATGATCAGGGAGAGCAGCACTCCGATCATCCAGCGGAACCACTTACTTTGGGACCATTGCTCCATGAGTGTACCCTCCTGCGGCTATAGCCTGGACTAGCTTCGTAAATAAGTATATGTATGACCGCAGCAAAATAACCATCAAGCACACAAAATAACCCCACAAAGTGAGGCCTTTGCTTCGATGCTGATTCAGGTACTTTGCGGGGAGCCCCCAAAATAACCCCACAAAGTGAGGCCTTTGCTTCGATACTGATTCAGGTACTTTGCGGGGAGCCCCAAAAAAAGCGCCAATAACCCTGCAGCTGATTTCAGCTGAAAGGAAATTGACGCTTAAGTACATAGATCAGTCTCGCTTACAAAGCAAGATTCATAGTTATGACGATGCATGAATTTGCGGGAAATCCTGAGTCATATCATCCCCGGAGAACAGATCGTCTAGCGAACTGAGTGTGCCGTCTTCTTCAACCTGATAAACCGACATTTTCTCGCCGTTTACCGTCAATTCGATGAAACAGCCCCAGCAATAGAACTGGTGGGAACCGATCTTTCCGATATCTTTGGAGTTGCAGTTTGGACACTTCATATAATACATTCCACCTATCCGTTAACAATATTAATGGCTTTTTGTAGCCGTTCTTCGCTCATCGCAGGAACCATTAAAGCATTCTCACCAATGGACATCTCGTCAGAACAAGGCAGCCATTTGCGGCCTTCGATCAAATCAGTCACAAGCCCGTCACTGATTTCCAGCGCTCCTATTGTGTTTCCCAACTTTTGGTCAAAATAAACATCAGATATTCGTCCAAGTATAGTTCCAGTTGTAGTTAGTACTTTCAAATCCTTAAGTTTGTACTTTCCTAATAGAAAAGTACAAGGTATATGATCGGCATCTGTCTTATCAATCGACTCTTTACTACGAATCATGACAGCATCCTCGCCGTAGGCCACAATATCTTTCCATGCCACAAATTTCACATGGCCACCAAAAAAAGATTTGCTTTCCAGTTCAATACCCGTAATGTTCCAGTTTGAATCGAGTAGTATATCGACAATCTTGCCGATTGCATTCCCCTCTTCAACTTCATATACAGCCAAGCCGATCAGATCTTGAAGTCTCATGGCTGCCTCGGTCCCCTCACTTTGAGTGTACTTACGAGTTCTCAGAAAGCCAAAAGCCCGAATCGCCCCGATACAGATCGAAACCTAGAGTAACTAGTCTCATTTACGTAGCCGATTCAAAATGGTTTCAACTTTTCGAGCAACGTACTCGATTTCTTCAGTAGTATTACCCAAACCGATACTAAATCGAATCGCGGACTCTAAAATATTTTTGGGAAGTCCCATTGCTTTCAGAACATGAGATATTTCCAGTGATCCTGACGTGCAAGCCGACCCACTCGCAGCCGCAATTCCCTCCATATCCAGGTTCATCAACATAACATCTGTTCCAGCCACTGGGAAGCTCAAATTCAGAATACTAGGCAAAAAATGCTCAGGATTACCGTTAAGCGAATAACTCTCCCGCCCAATCAGAGTATCCAGTTCCTCGAGTAGTCTATTGCGCAGGAGCCTCACATTCTGTTGACGTTCTGAAAGACCCGTAACCGCTATTTCAACGGCTTTGGCAAATCCAGCAGCTCCGGCTAGATTCTCTGTTCCGGCACGTCTGCCACGCTCCTGAAGGCCGCCATGAAGTCTTGGATGTAGCGGTGCTCCACTTCGAACGTATAGCCCCCCTATCCCTTGAGGCCCATAGATCTTATGAGCGGTAAAGCTCATGTAATCTACTGGAAGCTCCCGTAATGTAATCGGAAGGGCACCAAGGGCTTGTACAGCATCTACATGGAACAGAATTCCCCGTTCTCTAGCGAGCAGACCAATCTCCTGAATGGGCTGAACGGTGCCTACTTCATTATTGGCATACATTACGCTGATCAACACCGTGTCTTCCTGCAACGCTGCCTCTACGTCTGTGACGGTTACCCTGCCCGTCGAATCCGCAGGAAGATAGGTTACTTTGAAACCTTCCTTCTCTAGCTCTTCGCAGGTATGTAACACTGCATGATGCTCGATCTGGGTGGTGATAATGTGTTTTCCTTTATGGGAAACTGCAGGTGCCGCTCCATAGAGCGCTAAATTGTCACTCTCTGTGCCGCCTCCAGTGAACACCCACTCTTCAGGTGCGCAGCCCAAAAAGGCGGCGATATTATCGCGCGCCTCATTCAATATTCTTTTAGCTGAACGCCCGAACTGATGTACACTAGACGCATTTCCGTATTGTTCTGTCATTATATTCAACATGACCTTAGCCACTTCGGGATGAACCGGGGTTGATGCGGCGTGGTCCAAATAGATGGATTTCATATTCATTTCTCCGCTTCTAGAGTATAGGAAACTAGTTCTTCTAAAAATATAAGAAGGTATAAGTTTCACGTTATACATTATCCTTATATTTCTCGCTTAAACGCTAACCGTCCTTATAAGGACGCCGAAGACGTTTATACTTGGAACTATTAAATTATACCGCGCGAGAAGTGAGTTTTCCACAAGCGAAAGAACACAATATTGTAATCATTTCCCTATGAAAGCTAGGATTATAATAGCCAATTCTCTTCAGAGGTTACCTTTATGCCATTTTTTCGAAGTAAAGCTGTAGTAACGCCATTTCCAGCTATTTTCTTCCCCTTGAATTCCCCATTATAAATCATGGCGCTGACGCATGAAGGACTGTTTTCTTTAAGCACTACCATCGTAGCTGAGACCTCTCGGGCTTTTGCAAGCGTGATATATGCACCCTCTAAATACATACCTGTAACATCTGTACCTGAACGATCCACTACTTTAGCCGTTCCTGCCAGCACATCCTCACCATTCCCACCGATGATTTCTGCTGGCTCTCTTGGCGTAGAGAAACCCCCTAGTAATTCCGGACACACTGCAATGGCTTTATTCTCATTCAAAAGGTTCTGGATCGTTTCGTCCAAACAATCCGTTCCATTATATCTTACCTTCATGCCAGCTAGACAAGAGCTTACCAGAATCACCAATGAGCACCTCTTTCTTCATTCATTCCGCTTCGTTTATAATAAAACGCAGGCAATCAATAGCCGTACAAGCTAAGAAATATTTCGAGCATAACATGCTGAATTTAAGCTGTAAACTGAGCGAACTTCAATCTACTGAATGGGGAGTGTAAATAATGTGCGGACGTTATACAATAACCGTCACTATGGAAGAGTTGATGGTCAGATATTTTGCGAATGATTCAACCATTGTCCACTACGCCCCAAAATATAACGCTGCACCCATGCAGCAAATTCCGGCAGTCATTAACACAGGTTCCAGCAATAAGCTTGGAGAACTGCGCTGGGGTCTGGTTCCTTCATGGGCCAAAGATGACAAAATCGGCAGTAAAATGATCAACGCCCGGGCAGAATCACTGCTAGAAAAGCCTTCTTTCAAGCGATTAGTAAGCTCACGACGCTGCATCCTCCCATCTGATGGATTCTACGAATGGAAGGTGCAGGGCAGCAACAAACAACCCATGCGAATCGTGATGCACGATGGGGGTATTTTCTCCATGGCCGGATTGTATGATATTCGGATGGACCCGGAAGGGAATAAACTAAGTACCTGCACTATTATAACTACTACTCCGAACGATCTTATGGCTGAAATTCATAACCGCATGCCGGTTATTTTGAAACCTGAGGATGAGGCAGAATGGCTGAGTCGGGATAATCAGGACGCGACCTCGCTAATGAAGCTTCTTAAACCGTATGATCAAAATCAAATGAGAGCCTATCCGGTTTCCACTGCAGTGGGAAATGTTCGCAATGATACGAAGGAATTAATTAAAGCTAAAGATAATGCAGTATAAAGTAGGCTTTATTAAATAAACCAAAAAAGGCATGGAGGGAGGAATAAAATAAATGGAGAATCTACAATTAAGATTGGAAGAACCATCAGACTATACAGCTGTTGAACAATTAACCAGAGAAGCCTTTGATCCGGATTATTACAGTAGATATGGTTTTGTTCCAGCCGAAACGTATAGCATTGGGAAAGCAGATAATATGTATGCCGTACCTCTGCAGGCTTACGAATTGTATAGCGGCGCTTAGGCGGATTCTAGGGGTCGTTTTTACGAAGATCATGTCTCGATATCAATCCTGCGTCCCATCAATTGATGATACATCTGTAGAAATCTGTCAGCATATGCCACTCACCATTCGTCCTGATCCTGGCCCACAGCATTGGATCATGCATTATTCCGATGTAGTCATTACATGATTGGCTGTCACATAATAAAAAAGTCTATTGCCTGTGATTTGGATTGGGCAATAGACTTTTTGGTGTGGGTAAGCTGAGATATAACCTTCTCAGAATCCCCTAGATATAGAACATATAGTTATCTTCCAAGCTCTCTTCTTTAAAATTAATCAAGTCATGAAGTGTTGTGGAATCCAGTACATCAGCAATGCTGTCGCGAATACGCAACCATAAATCGCGTTTTGCCGCATCGTCTTCTTCAGTGAAATCAACTGGAGAAATCGGACCCTCCAGTACACGAATGATGTCACCCGCTGTGATAGCACTGGCCTCACATGATAAAATGTATCCACCGTATGCACCACGAATACTTTTTACAAGTCCTGCGTTACGCAGAGGAGCAATTAGTTGCTCCAGATAATGCTCGGAAAGTCCATTTTTCTCAGCGATACTCTTAAGTGAGGTCGGTCCTTCACCAAATTTCAGTGCAAGCTCCATCATAATTGTTAGTCCGTAACGTCCTTTGGTTGATATTTTCAAAGGGGCACCTCTTTCGGTTTAGTTTCTAGTTATTGTATACTATTGATTTGGTAAGTCATGCGTTTGTCATATCAAGGTATTCCGATGATTACTCTTAGTTTATGTTATCATATTCGAAGTCACAAATGAAATGGCAAACGAAACATTTTGCAAGAATGTTCACCCCTGGTGGACATTTTTCTATTCTCTGCCTCTTATTTTAGGGTTTACAGTAGACAGGTATGTTATAATACATTTTGAGCCGGGTGTTCCATGAATGACCGGTATTTTGGGTACAGAAATGGTGATTACGATGACAAAAGCAAAACAAGACACCCGTGTCGTCGTCGGCATGTCCGGAGGGGTCGATTCCTCCGTCACGGCGCTTCTGCTCAAGCAGCAGGGCTATGACGTCATCGGCATCTTCATGAAAAATTGGGACGATACCGACGAATTCGGAGTATGTACGGCCGAAAGCGATGCGGAGGATGTTCGCCGCGTATGCGAGCAGATTGATATTCCTTACTATACCGTTAATTTCGAGAAGGAATACTTCGACAAAGTATTTTCTTATTTTCTCGATGAATATAAGGCAGGCCGGACGCCTAATCCAGACGTCATGTGCAACCGAGAGATCAAGTTCGGAGAGTTCCTGAACAAAGCCCTTCAGCTTGGCGCCGATTATGTGGCGACTGGACATTATGCACGTGTTATAGAAGAAGATGGTGTGTACAAGCTGCTCCGCGGTGTAGACAACAATAAAGACCAGACCTATTTCTTGAACGCGCTGGGGCAGTATCAACTCTCTAAAGCAATGTTCCCGATTGGTCATCTTCCGAAACCGGAAGTACGGAGAATTGCCGAAGAAGCTGGACTCTATACTGCCAAGAAAAAAGACAGCACAGGTGTCTGCTTCATCGGTGAACGGAACTTCCGTGAATTCCTTAGTCAGTATCTCCCTGCACAATCGGGTGATATGGTAGATATAGCAACTGGAGAAATCAAAGGCCGCCACGATGGACTTATGTACTATACATTGGGTCAGCGCCAAGGCCTTGGCATTGGTGGCTCCGGTAACGGCGAACCTTGGTTTGTAGCCGAGAAAGACCTTAGCCGCAACATTCTTTATGTAGTTCAAGGAGACAAACATCACAGCCTGTACTCCACTAGTCTGATTGCCTCCGGTGTAAACTGGATTAACGGGCAAGAGCTAGGTCATGAGCCGCTAAAATGCACCGCCAAATTCCGGTATCGCCAGCCTGATCAGGGCGTAACCCTTACCGCACGGGAAGACGGAACGATAAACGTAGATTTTGATGTTCCTCAAAAAGCGATTACGCCTGGCCAAGCCGTTGTCTTCTATCTCGGCGAACAATGTCTCGGTGGCGGCACAATCGAATATGCCGAAAAGGTTGTTCCTTCAGCGCAAGCTTAAGTGTATTCTATAACTCACAACATCAACCCTAACATACGAAAACCTAAGAAATAGCTGTATTTGATACAGCTCAGGCTGTCGAGAAAGTCTCGACAGCCTTCTTTATGTCTTAATAATTTTACACGACACCGCGTTAATGTTGTATAATATAGGTAACTATTTATAGAACGGATGGTGATTTGTATGTTGCGTTCCAACCGAGAAAAACAACAAGCGTACGAGTTTGTCTCTATCGAAGATTTAGTTCCTCAAGATCATTTGCTACGAAAAGTAGATAAGTATATTGATTTTTCCTTTATCGATGAAAAAGTTAGGCCGTTGTACTGCGCAGATAACGGACGTCCTGCTGTTGATCCAGTTATCTTATTTAAGATGATTTTTCTTGGATACTTTTACGGCATTCGTTCCGAACGTCAATTGGAGCGAGAGATCCAAACCAATTTGGCGTACCGCTGGTTTTTAGGACTGGGATTAACCGACAAGGTTCCAGACCATACGACTATTAGTTGGAACCGGCGAACCCGATTTAAAGATACGAACATTTTTCAGGACATTTTCGATGAGATTGTTCTTCAGGCTATTTCGCACCGGATGGTCGGTGGACGGGTTCTCGTGACCGACTCAACCCATGTAAAAGCAAATGCGAATAAACACCAGTACACCAAACAACAAGTACTGCAGAACACCAAAGATTACGTGAATGAACTCAACGCTGCTGTGGCCGAAGACCGGAAAGAGCATGGAAAAAAGCCCTGAAACCAAGAGAGGAAGTGAACGAGGAGAAAGAGATTAAAGTGAGCAAGACCGACCCAGATAGTGGATATATGATCCGGGATGGCAAACCGGAGGGCTTCTTTTATCTAGATCACCGTACCGTAGATACCAAATACAATCTCATTACCGATGTACATGTAACGCCCGGCAATGTTCATGATTCCGTGCCATATTTGTCGCGTTTAGACCGTCAGCAAGAACGTTTTGGATTTAAGATTGAAGCCGTTGCGCTCGATTCAGGTTACTTAACCACACCGATTTGTCGAGGATTACAAAGCCGAAAGATTTTTGCGGTGATTGCACACCGGAGATTTCATCCCAAGCAAGGATTGTTTCCGAAATGGAAGTTCACCTTTGATGCCGAGCGAAATTTGTATGTTTGTCCAGCCAGTCATGAACTGAATTACCGGACCACAGACCGAAAGGGTTACCGGCAGTATGCTTCTGATCCGGACCATTGTAAGAGTTGCCCATTGCTGGACCAATGCACTCAGTCCCGAAATCACCGAAAGGTGGTGACCCGGCACGTCTGGGAGGACAGCAAGGAATGGGTGCGGAATAACCGACTCAGTAAGTCGGGCAAGCAACTGTACCGCAAACGAAAAGAGACGATTGAGCGAAGCTTCGCGGATGCTAAAGAGCTCCATGGGTTTCGCTATTGCCGGTTGCGCGGACTTCCGAATGTCAGAGAACAGGCACTGATGACGGCAGCCGTGCAGAACATGAAGAAGATGGCGATCCACCTGGATCGCCTGGAACAGAGGGGGTAACCCCCGCCCTTTTCCGATTCTACTTATGCCAGAACCTAAAAAGAAACCCGCGGTCGTAAAATGACCTGGGTTTCTCGACACTCTGAGCTGTATTTGATACAGCTATTTCTTGTTTTCAGAATCCCTTTTCGATTTAGTTGTATGATGTACAGTTAAAATCATCCAACATCCCTTTTTCGTCTTCACATCCCAAAAATAGATGTATGAAATGCAGTTATATTACATTATCAACCCTAAAATGAGGTTTTAGTTGTATGAAATACAACTAACTGACCTCGAAGCGAATAATAGCCAAGAGAGCGATTCAAATAGAAACAAAAAAACAGCAGTTCAGAAATCTCTCCCTGAACTGCTATTCTGTATACTACTGTTTGTTTTAATCTAACTCCCTCTATTTCTACTTATTGAGCTACCGCAGCTTTATCCGCAGAAACTGCAATGTCATTATAGTAAAGCCCAGTTCCATCACCAATTCCAAAGTTCAGAACACGGTTGTTAACCGGAACTAGTATTGCACGATATAGCGTTGGGAATACTGGTATTTCGTTAACCATGAACTGTTGCCATTCTTTATAGATCTCTTTACGTTTATCTACATCAAAAGCAGCCTCGGAGATCCCTTCGGATAACAAACGATCATTTTCTGCACTTGAGTAACGAGGGAAGTTGTAGATAGCATCTTTGCCATATAGACCTCTTGGGTCAACGTCAATGCCTACACTCCAAGCGCCTTGGTACACATCAACGGAAGGATCATCCTCACCATTTTGACCTATGCGATCATAGAAGGTATTAAACTCTACCATTTCCAAAGTTACATTCAGACCAATTGCTTTCCAGGATTGTACATAATATTGAGCCAGCGGTTCAGCAATGTCCGAACCTGTCATCGAGATGAAATTAATCTTCAGTTCGCTACCATCTGGATTCGTTCTGAATTCACCGTTAAGCTTATAACCAGAATCATCCAAGATTTTCTTAGCTGCTTCTGGATCAAAAGCTACACCCGGATTGGTAGTATCATGAAACTCTGGATGGGATGGTGGAATCAAGGTAGTCGCATTCCAGCGAAGTCCCTTATAGAACTTTTTACCAACTGTATCATTATCTACGGCAGCCCACATTGCTTTACGTAGATTCACATCCGCCATTTTAGCTTTAGGATCGGGAGCAACAATCTTTTTCTCAGCATCCCATTTGCCGAGCTTAAATCCAATATACGTATACGCACGGTCAACAGCACCGAGATACTGGACATTTGACATTTTTGCATTATCAGGGAATTGATCAATAGGGAAGGCATCCACCAAGTCAACTCCACCAGACTTCAGTTCTTGTACAACAGTTGTTGGGTTGACAACCTTCAGAATTACTTTATCCAATTTAGGGGCTCCACGCCAGTAATCCTCATTCTTAACGAACACTACAGATTCACCAGGAACAATGCTTTCCACTTTAAAAGCGCCGAAGCCAATCGGCTTTTGACGTACTTCCGGTGAAGAGGAGATTTTCGCAACATCCATACCGCCAAAGATATGTTTGGCTAACGGATAAATCCATATCCCACCTGTTAACAGAGAAGGTGTTGATTTTAGGTAAGTAATTTGAAGTTTCTTATCACCCAGCACCTTAATTCCAGAAATGGTCTTGGCCTTACCGGAGTGGTACTCATCCATACCTTCAATATTAGTAAAGTCAGAACCGTAACGCGGTCCATCATATTTCGGATTACCAATGACTTCATGCGCGAACAACCAGTCTTCTGCCGTTACTGGCTTGCCATCCTGCCAGTTCACATTGTCGCGAATCGTAAACGTAAAGGTACGTCCATCTTCTGCAACTTCATAAGTAGCCGCACCATCATTCGTATATACATAGTCTTTGTCCCAAGTTAACAAACCTTCATCAAACCAATTTAGGACTTGGGAATCCGGATCTCCGGAATAGAAGTTCCAGTTTAAAGTACCTTCAAATGGACTATCGGAAACAAGTCCAAAAGTAATTGTACCGCCATTAATAGCTTCACCTTGATTAGTCTTAACATTACTGAAATCTTTAATGTTATAAAGTCCGTCTTCTGCTTCAGGCGCTGCCGTTGCTTCTGCGGTTGCCGCAGGTGCACTGGCACTAGGGGCAGCTGTTGATTCAGCCGCTCCGTTGTTGTTCTTGGAGCCACAGGCTGCAAGGGCAAACAACATTACAAACATTAATGAAACCAGTAGTGCCTTTGAACGATTTCTCATTTAATCAATTCCTCCCTTATTATCCTTTTCTTTGTCTTGCGTCGGTCGCACGTTTGAGCGCTTGACCCACATTATTTATACTCAACATCAGTACCAGAATCAGCAGTGATGCGGGTAACCAGATCCACCATCTGAACTCAAGCGTTTGCGGATTTCTTGCATAGCTGACCAGCGTACCTAAGCTAGGAGTACTTTCTGGAAAACCAAAACCTAGAAAGGATAGACCTGATTCCAATCCAATATTGGCTGCCAAATGCAAAGTCATCGTAACGATAATGACTGAGCTTAGGTTCGGAAGAACTTGAGTAAACATAATTTTAAGATTGGAGGAACCTAATGTCTTGGATGCCTGAACGTAATCCAGTTCCTTCTCTTGTAACGTTTTGGAACGAATTAACCTGGCAATCCCCATCCATAGAAAAGCAGTCATAATAAAGGAGAAGGTTAACGTATTGTATTTAGGAACTGCACTCACAAAAGCTATAACAATCATTATAAAAGGTAAAATCATGAAGAAATCTACAACTCGCATCGAAATATTATCTATCGTTCCCCCAAAGTATCCAGAGAACAAACCTACTAGAATACCGATGATTCCCGTAAAAAAAGTAACCATAAAAGCAATCGACATGGAATTTCGTGTGCCTATAATTAATTGACCGAATACATCCCGTCCTCCATAATCGGTCCCCAGCCAGTGTACAGCCGAAGGCTTCTCATACAGTGCGAACAAGTCAACCGTAACAATTTCTTTTTGATCCAAAAATAAAGAAATCCCATAAACGGCGGCAATAATCGCAAATAGGAAAATCAGTGATACCAAAGCCAGTTTATCCCGCACAATCTCTCGCCAAACAATTTTGAAGCCTGATGGACTTTTATCTGTTTCCTGCAGCAGAGCTATCTCTGCGCTTGTCTTTGCCATTTCATTCACCTCAAAGTGTTCATCTTCTTATTTAATCCGGATACGAGGATCTACGATACTTAAGATAATGTCTGATAACAACGATCCAACGATGGCAGCAACCCCATACAGAAGAACTAGAGCCGTTACTACGCTGAAATCCCGGATCGTTATCGAGCTGAGAAACAGCATACCCATACCCGGATAGCTGAAGATACTTTCAACGAACACCGTACCACCGATGAGCCCAGTAATCTCATATCCGAAAAATGCAGCTATCGGCAGTAAGGAATTTCGCAAAATATGGCGATTGTATACACGCGATTCTGAAGCGCCTTTGGCTCTTGCCGTGAGGATGAAGTCCTTTTGTTTCGTATCAATGATCTCATTCCGTAAATATTGTACTGTCCCCACCGTTGCAATCAGTGCCATAGATAACGCGGGCAGTAGCAGATGGTATAATTTACTCCAGAAATGGCTTAGCGTACCCGGAACTTCTCCAGGACTGACGCTGCCGCTAGTAGGAAACCAATGGAGGTGAAAACCGAAGACCCATACCATTAAAAGGGCGAAAATAAACAATGGTGCGGCAAAGCCAATATAGGTGTATCCAGTAATCAGGCGGTCCAGCCATGAATCGTTATAACGACCGCTAGTAATACCAAGTGGAATAGCAATAAGGTATGTGAGGATCAGCGTGACAATCGCCAGCCAAAGTGTATTCATCAGGCGTTGACCAATAAGCTCTGATACAGGCATTTTGAAACGGAAAGACTGACCAAAATCCCCTTGTAACGCTTTAGTGATCCAGTCCCAGTACTGTATGTACCACGGGTCATTTAAGCCAAGCTTTTCTCTCATCGCTTCGATTGCCGCAGGATCAACATTCGGATCAAGCATTCCTGATAACGCATCTCCCGGCATCGCCTTCGCCATAAGAAAAACAAGAATACTTAACAGAAATATTTGAGGAATCATAATAAGAATTCTACGAACGATTATCTTCCACATATTCTCAACCTTTCTCAGGCAAGGCTACCAGATGAGTCTCGGAAATTGATTTTAATGGATAAGGCATGCCTTCTTCATCAAAATAATTCCGGTGCGCTTGTTCATATTCCAACCTTACTGATTTTCTAAACTCCGTCTGCTTTTCTCTCTGTTTCGGATCAATATCAGGAATCGCAGCAATAAGACGTTTAGTATAAATATGCCGAGGATTGTCAAAAATATCTTTAGCAGTTCCTTGCTCCACATGACGTCCTTTATACATAATTCCAATGTGATCACACATATGTCTGATGATCCCGAGATCATGACTGATAAAAAGAAACGTAAGATTCAGTTCTTTTTGAATATCTTGCATAAAATTCAGCACCTGTGCCTGTACAGAGACATCCAGTGCCGAGACAGGCTCATCCGCGATAATCAACTTCGGTTTGAGTGCAATGGCTCTTGCTATTCCGATCCGCTGCCGCTGACCGCCAGAAAATTCATGCGGATATTTCAGGATGTTCTCAGGACTTAATCCAACCTGTAAAAGCAATTCCTGCACGCGGCGTTTTTCTTCCCTAGGAGACATTTTTTCGAAGTTACGTAAGGGTTCAGCAATAATATCCAACACACGTTTCTTAGGATTTAAGGAAGAGTACGGGTCCTGAAAGATCATCTGAATGTCTTTGCGGACATTTCTTTGCTTACGTACACCTTTTAAAGCCAAATCTTGTCCTTCAAAAATCACACTGCCGCTAGTAATAGAATTGAGACCTATGATCGCTCGGCCTGTAGTCGTCTTACCCGATCCAGATTCACCTACCAGTCCGTAGGTTTGCCCAGCTTCAATGGTAAAACTAACATTGTCTACGGCCTTGACCTCACCAACTTCTTTTCGGAAAATACCTCCGTGGATCGGAAAATGAACCTTTAAATCTTTAACCTCAAGAAGTCCCATTGTGGCTTGCCTCCTCGTTAGTATCAGGGAAATGGAAATTGTAATGACAGGTGCAGCGAACGAAATGTCCAGGTGCAACTTCATGCAACTGTGGATTCTCCTCATGCTCCCATTCAGGAATCCAAGGTGTTCGCGCCGAGAAACGACATCCCTTACGCGGAAGATTCTGTAGTGGTGGAACAATTCCCTGAATCACATGAAGTCTGGATTTCGCTTCTTTAACAGTTGGAATGGAGTTCATTAAGGATCTTGTGTACGGATGTTTCGGATTAGAAGTTAACGTATAAATATCTGCGATTTCTACGATTTGCCCAGCGTACATTACCGCAACCCGGTCAGCCATTTCGCTCACAACCCCTAGATCATGAGTGATTAGGATAATGCCTGCTTCCATATCGTTTTTTAATCTTTTAATAAGTTCAAGGATTTGTAATTGGATAGTCACATCTAGTGCCGTAGTCGGCTCATCGGCGATCAAAAGCTTGGGGCCATTAGCAATCGCAATAGCAATTACAACCCTCTGCCTCATTCCACCAGATAGTTCGTGGGGGTACTGTTGATATGTATGTTCGGGACGGGAGATTCCAACCTTGGTCAAAAGATCAATGACCTTCTCTTTCCTCTGTTTCTTCGAAAGCTTGGAATCATGTAGGATGAGTACTTCTTCAATCTGTGAACCGATGATCATTAGCGGATTTAAAGCGGATAAAGGGTCTTGAAAAATCATCGACATCTCTTTCCCCCGTAGGCTGTTTAATGCGGCCGGAGACATATTAACGATGTCCTGTCCCTTGTAATTAATATGCCCGTCTATTTTGGCTCTGGTGTGCAATCCCATGATCGAAAAGGCGAGCGCACTTTTTCCTGAACCGGACTCTCCAACAATAGCAAGAATCTCATTTTTGCGAACGGATAGGGTAACATCATCTACTGCAGCATAATAATCATCTGCGATCCTGAACGATGTCGACAAATTCTTGATTTCTAGTAATTCTTCGCTCAAATTAATCCCCCTAACAGCATTAATTTCAAAATTCGCATAGTGAAATATTATGTAAATTTTGATATAAATAAAATTCATTTTCATGAAACATATCAAAACATTTACTGTTATGATTATTAACACCATTAAGGATACTATAAGTACTTCCATCGGATATAAAAATTGTTTTCCCGTAACTTTGTAGTTCATTTTAATTAACTTATGGTAAATTATCAATCTTTTCCTATAAAAAATTTTCAATCGATGTGATCAAAAGTAACGCAGACAACAAAAAAACGGCTCTAGGCCGCCTTTTTTCGGAATAAATAATTTTGCATGTCACATTAAATTTATTTGCTTTTTAGCATGAAAATGGAAGGTATTACAGTCAATAGTGGGTTACTGTTCTCGTCGGAGTCGTTGGTTGTGACGAATCTTAATTTCATTTCCTTGCTCGGTTGCTTGATAAAAGATACGCTGAGAAATCTCTTTAGGCAGATACTCCTGTTTCACATAATGTCCCGGAAAATTGTGCGGATATTGATACCCTTCATGCCCTAGCGCAGTAGCACCTTTATAATGGGTATCTCGTAAATGCAATGGTACGTCAGCGGATTTAATCTCATCCATACTCGCCATTGCATTTGAAATAGCAGTATAGACGGCATTAGACTTCGGACTCTCCACCGCAAAAAGGATCGCTTGGGCAATATTAAGCTTCGCCTCTGGCCAGCCATTATTCCGATAGGCTTCAAGTGCACTTACCGCTTGGACCATGGCCTGAGGATTCGCCAGTCCAATATCTTCACTGCTGGCCGCAATCAGACGACGAATAAAAGTCATCGGGTCCATCCCAAGCTTCTCTACCGCATATAGAAACCAGAACAACGCGGCGTCACTAGAGCCACGAATGCTTTTGTGAAAAGCAGATAGTACATCATACTGCGTCGATTCATCTGCCTTCACAATGGGGCGCCGAATCGACTCTTCTGCCACCTCTAGCGTAATATGCACACTCCCATCCGCCTCCGGAGCAGTAGTTAACGCAGCTAGTTCCAGAGCATTTAATGCCCGCCGAATATCTCCGTTGGCCATGGTAGCGATATGCAGCAACGCCTCTTCATCGACCTGAAGCTCCATGAATCCAAGCCCTCTATCCTTGTCTGCTAAAGCCCTGCGCATCGCGATCAGACTGTGTTCACTCGTTAGCGCCTCCAGCTGAAACAAGGTAGAACGACTCATAAGCGCTCCGTTAACGTAATGGAACGGATTCTCTGTAGTTGCGCCAATAAATGTAATGGTTCCTTTTTCTACCGCTGGCAATAGTGCATCCTGACGTGAACTGTTAAAACGATGTACCTCGTCCAGAAAAAGAATGGTCTTAGAGCCGTACAGTGTTTTATTATTTTGAGCTCGTTCAATGACCTCCCGCACATCCTTCACGGAAGCTTCCACCGCATTCAGGCGTACGAATTCACCTTGCGTGTGATGAGAAATAATATGAGCCAACGTTGTTTTGCCACATCCAGGAGGACCATAGAGCAAAATCGAAGAGACCTGGTCTGCCTCAATCGCTCTTCTTAGCAGCTTCCCCCGCCCAATGATATGTTCTTGACCAATATATTCATCAAGATTCTCCGGTCTCATTCGGTCGGCAAGCAGCCGCCCGCTCCCAGTGTCCTCTCCCATAGAAAATAAATCCATTACTCCACTTCCTTGCTATATTCTTGTAAAAGCACAATGTACATCTCTCTTTATCATACCATAGACTTATTTTTCGTAAAAAATAAAAGAGCATGATCTCGTCTTAAAAAGGCGGGAGCCATGCTCTTTTTTCAAATTGTACGCTAGCAATTTATTGCCAGCCGCATTTTTGATATGATTTTTCGAATGCTTTCTTCCGACAGATGATACTTCTTCTGAAGCTCTGCTACGGAATCGCCTTTTCGATGACAACTGAAAATTTCCTCATTGCGGTCTGCAATCTCTTTCCTCGAACCGCTGTTCTCGCCCCATCTAACCCGCTCTTCCGTTTTCTTCGGGATGTAGAGCAGTTCACCTTGGATGTATCCCTGAAGCTCTTCGAGCAAGCCAGGGGGGAGCACATCCTTCCCATTTACATAACTCAACTTGCATTTCCTCCTTCAACAGGTGTGTCCCTATGCGTCCGTCAACTACTGACAAAGTAATTTCCACGTCACCTGCCTCCTTTCTCTCCTCATATTTGGAAAAATCCGTAATTTCATTATATAAAAACCTTTTGGTAGCGTCTACATTCTAATTCACATTTCGTTATCCTGATGGATAATCGGTACATATATCTCTCATGTTTTGAAATAAGGAGGCCTTACGGCCTCCTCGCTTTAAGCGGGTTTCCGTCTTAGACGGAAACCACCTCGTATACTGAAATCATCTCAATCAGCCTCCTTCCAGAAGTGTTCTTGCCCGGCCGGACACTTATTATTAAGCCATACCCGTAGGGGGAGTTACAAGTTCAAAAACAGTTATAACCGTTCTCCACCACTCTTAAGCCCCTACAGAATCGCTTTCAGCCGTTGTTTGCACATAGGAAGGCAATGTCCCATTATGGAGCAACCAAAGCTCGTGGAGTGCTCGTGTACAGCCTACATACATCAGCTTCGCATCCCATGCTGTCGCCCCGTAATGGTCTTGATCGGCATCCGCTAAGATCACCGCATCAAATTCCAAACCTTTAGATAAATACACGGGTAGCACCGACAGCCCACCTTGATATTGCGTCATGCTGCCATCAATCAGATGAATATCTTCAAAATGCTGGGCGAGTTCAGTGTACAGCTCTGTGGCTTCACGTAGGCTTCGTGTTAGTACAGCCACCGTACGGTATTCCCTTCCGGACAGGGACTTCAGCGCCGATTGTAAGGCGTTCAAACGAGCATTTCCTGCGGCTTCCTGCTCTCCGAACCCTTCCTCGTAGGCGATCATCCGAACAGAGTCACCGCTACGAAAGACAGGAACGGCTAGCAACGAACTTTCTACACCAGAAGATAGAATTCCATTAGCGAAGTCTATAATTTCCATGGTAGAACGATAGCTGCGTGTCAGCGCATGATAAGCCGTATTCTCAGGAGCAAACAAGGTTTGCATCTCTTCCCATGCATGAACGCCTTTATAAGCATGTATACCCTGCGACAGATCGCCTAGAATTGTAAAGGAATGTCCTCGCACGTATAAATCCAGCACAGCAATTTGGAAGGGTGAGAAATCCTGAGCTTCATCAATCACCACATGGTCAAAACGAGTGCTTCCTTCGTTCCCATTCAAAAGATAATGGATATACAGCAGAGGCGGTAAATCCTCTTCGCGTATGATCCCTTTTTTCAGCTCTTTTGCCGTTTCTTTCAGCACAGAAGTCGGAATATTCTCTGGTGGATTCACCGGCCAATCTTCCGGGACTTTAGCCGCACGGAAGATTTGCTTGTAAATCGTCAGCGGGTCATACTTAGGCCATTTTGCACTGTACGCCTTCTCTCGCTGCGCGCCTTTTTTCTTGCGATCTTTCAAAGCAGCAGCTGAAGGACTCTTCTTCAGTTCCATCTCAATCCAGCGATGAATCCGTGCCATTACACGTTCCTTACGCTTAGCTGGCGGATAAGGAGCGTACTCCTCATTATGCCAGCGCAAGATCATGGAGCGGCGCAGTACAGCACCTTCCCATGGGATAAAATCACCCTCAGGTACCGAGCTGCTTTCCAATAGCTTGATGCTGGACTCTATTATTCCCATCAACACCGTAGAACCCTTGAAGCGTCCAGGTGTCTCTTCTGTAATCACAGGCATGCCGCCCGGAGTTTCGAACCAATGGTTCATCGTCTCCGTAGCATCTTGCTCTGGAAGCTCCAGACCTAGTACATTTGCTGCCCAATCCGGGAAAGTGCTCTGGGCAATATTTCCTACACCCAGTTCAGGCAGTACATCCGAAATATAATCCAGAAACATTCGGTTCGGTGCAAAAATAATCATTTTTTCTGCTGAGACCTGATCTTTGTATTGATACAGCAGAAAGGCTAATCGGTGTAGTGCAACTGTAGTCTTACCACTTCCCGCTACGCCCTGAATGATCAATGCTGTATTTTTGGCGGCACGGATAATCTTGTCCTGTTCCTCCTGAATGGTCGATACGATATCGCGGAGACGATTATCTTTGTTCTCACCCAGGCGATAGACGAGAAACTCATCTGACACCACAGGTGCGTCACTCTCCCGGTTGTACGTATCTGCGACCCGCTCCAGAATCTGCTTCCGTATCACCACGTTGCGCTTGAGGTATACCAGTCCTTCTATCAGCCCCTCAGGAGCTTCATAGGAGGCAGGCTCCGTACCACCGGTAAACGAATAGAACAGGCTTGCTACCGGTGCGCGCCAGTCGATGACTAGCGGACGGTCGCTTACCTGCTCGCGGTCTACGCCGATTTTGCCTATATAGAGTGCCTTCCGCTGCTTCTCATCATTGCCCTGAAAATCAAGCCGTCCGAAATAAGGCTCCTGCCGAAGCTTGGCAAGATCTTTGCGCTTCTGATCACGGTTCGCTTCTAACACCTGTTCCGTATAATCATGTCCCGTGTACACCGGAGTCTGGTTAAGTTTCTCCAGTAAGGTGTCAATCTCAGCAAGCGCTTGATTCAGCCTGTCTTCTTCCTCTTGATAGGCACTTTGAAAGTTGTCTTCCAATTTCAGTTACCTCCTAAAAGTTTATCGAGCTTAAATTTTCATTCTCCTCATCCCTCTTCTCACACAAAAAGGATACCCATTGTAGCACAATCAGCGTTTAAATACCAAATATTTCAAGCCAATCAACACTATAGCACAGCTTGCAAAATAAAGTTGGCCACAAACAAGCCCGCAATCCCATACAGCGCAGGAGGTACTTCCTTACCCTTGCCCACCGCAAGCTTCACGATCGGATAGGTGATGAAGCCAAAAGCCATACCGTCCACGATGCTATAAGTGAATGGAATCATAACCATGATAAGAAAAGAAGGAAAGAGCTCTGTCAAATCGCTCAAGTCCATTTCGCGCACATTCTGTACCATAAGCCCACCGATTACAATCAATATCGGAGCGATAGCACTGTCTGGAATGTAGGAGAGCAGAGGGAGGAACAAGAATGTCGCCCCGAACAGAAGCCCTGCCACGAGTGAGGTCAGTCCCGAACGTCCACCTGCAGCAATGCCTGCATTGGATTCCGCAGCGGCTACTACAGGACTGCTTCCGAAGAGACCTGCAGCAATATTGGCAATAGAGAGCGCCCGTAAGCTACTCTTGAAGCGCTCAGGGCGCCCTGCCATCATGGTCTGTGAGGCGACTAGCCCAATATTTTCAAATACAACGATTAAGAGCAGTAAGAAAACAGCAATCCAGAACACAAGGCTTACTATGCCGCTCCAGTCCATTCCCAGAAATAAGCTTCCATAACCCGTAAATACATGCCCTGATGCCTGCTTCTCTGGCGCGTGAGCCGCTCCCAGCAAGTAGGCTAGACCTGTACCAACCAGCATACTGATAAGCAAACCACCGTTGGTTCCCCGGATAAACAGCACTAAAGCGAGTAACAAGGTTACACAGGAAGTGATAACTGCTGGATCACTAAAATGTCCTATAGCAACAAAAGTGGTCTGATGTGCAATCACAATCCCGCTTTTTTGCAGTCCTATAAAGGTCAGAAAAAGCCCTATCCCGACTGTAATGGCATGCTGTAGGTTTTGAGGAATCGCCTCACTTAGAATACGATAGAGCGATGTGAAGGCCACGATAGCGAATAACACACCGGTTATTACGACTACAGTAAGCGCCTCTCTCCAACCCAAATTCATAGAATGTACAAGTGTGTATGTGAAAAATGCGTTTATCCCCATCCCTGGTACCACGATGATCGGCGTCTTCCCACCGAAGGCCATCAGTAGACAGCCTGTAATGGCAGTCAATAGTGTAGCCACCATTGCTGGTCTAAGCGGCATACCCGCGTCATGAAGAATGGTCGCATTCACCATCACAATATATACTGAAGCAAAATACGAGAGGATCCCTGCAGCCCATTCCCGTTTCCAATCATTCTCAGGCGCAAGCCCTACACTATTTCGCCAAAAATTCGATTTCATGTACAATAACCTCCACTGATATTAAGTTCCGCAGGCGGATATTACCCGGATAATAAGGCTTATAATCAGCGGCTCATCCCGGTTTAGCTATTATGCCTATTTGTGGTCTGCATCTTGCAGACCCGCCTGTTAACCACAACAAAAGGGCGTAAGCACTGGATTCCAGCTGCTCGCCCTTTTGTCCATTTTATTACTAATATCGCTATAATTGAAACAGCTTCAGCTCAGCGGTTCACTTACACGCTGACGCCTCCAGCCTCAAGCAAATCACGCACGGCAACACTGACCATGATCAGGCCTGCTACCGGCGGAACGAAGGCGTTACTAGCTGGTGGTTGTTTCGCTTTACGTCGATCCGGCGCATTCTCCGGAACGATCTTATCTGTAACATCCTGACGTGGCTTCATTGGCGGCTCCGTAGAGAAAACCACCTTCACGCCTTTCTTAATTCCTTCCTTACGCAGCTTCTGACGAATGACACGCGCAATAGGGTCATAAGTTGTCTTGGAAATGTCAGCTACCTGGAATCGTGTAGGATCCATTTTATTGGCAGCGCCCATACTAGAGATCATTGGAATTCCACGGGATAGACATTCTTTGATTAAGTGAACCTTATAAATAATCGTATCCGAAGCATCAATCACATAATCAGGTTTTAATTTGAACAATTCCTCATAGGTTTCTTCCGTATAGAACATGTTGAGTGCAATCGCTTCGCATTCCGGATTGATCAGCTTCACACGGTCTACCATCAGTTCAGCCTTCTTCTGCCCAACCGTTGTGGTGAGTGCATGAATCTGCCGATTCACATTGGTGATGTCTACAGTATCCTTATCTATGAGAATAAGTCTGCCGATGCCGGTACGCGCCAAAGCCTCAACAGCCATACCGCCAACACCGCCGATGCCTAGCACCGCTACCGTGCTGTTCTTCATTATCTCCAGACCTTCCGGTCCGATCGCCAGTTCCGTACGTGAGAACTGATGCAGCATGAGGTACAGCCTCCTTCAAAAGCTTTGGTGAAGCAGAAATCTGCCTCGCCCGCTTCGATTTGTTAGTTATTCTTTTTCTTTCTTCGGTTTAAGAGCCAGCTTAATGTGCAGTTGCTCCAATTGTGAACCGTCTACTGGCGAAGGTGCATCCATAAGTAGATCTGTTGCACTTGCTGTTTTCGGGAACGCGATGGTTTCGCGCAGATTCGTACGACCGGACAGCAGCATCACTAGACGGTCTAAACCGAAGGCGATACCACCGTGTGGAGGTGTACCATATTCGAACGCATCCATCAGGTAGCCAAATTTCTCGTAAGCAACCTCTTTCGTAAATCCAAGAGCTTCGAACATTTTCTCCTGTACTTCGCGTTTGTATATCCGCATGGAGCCCCCGCCTACTTCGTAACCGTTCAAAACAATGTCATAAGCTTGTGCACGGATCGCACCTGGATCTGTGTCAAATAGATGCAGATCCTCTTCACGTGGACGAGTGAACGGATGGTGTTCTGCCACATAACGTTTCTGATCTTCGTCATATCCAAGTAGTGGGAAGTCTGTAACCCAAGCGAACTTGAACACGTTATCGTCAATCAGACCGAGTTGACGTCCAATTTTGACACGTAGAGCGCCTAGAACGTCTGCTACAACCTTTTTATTATCAGCAGAGAAAAGGAGAAGGTCGCCTTCTTCAGCGCCTGTACGTTCCTTCACAGCGGCAATTTCTTCTTCGGAGAAGAATTTCACAATCGGTCCTTTGAATTCGCCGTCTTTCACTTGAATCCAAGCCAAACCTTTCGCGCCATAACGAGCGGCAAAAGGTCCGAGGTCATCGATTTCTTTACGAGTCCAAGTACCACAGCCTTTAGCATTTAGACATTTCACTTCTCCGCCTTTTTCGATCACGGAAGCGAATACCTTCACACCACTAGTTGCAACAATATCGTTCATTTCTACAAGCTCTAATCCAAAACGTAGATCAGGTTTGTCAGAACCGTATTTGCCCATAGCCTCAGCATAAGTCAAACGTTGGAATGGAAGCTGGATATCTGCTCCTACAGTTTCCTTGAACAGACGTTGCATCAGCTTCTCCATCATACCAAGCAGTTCATCTTGTGAGAGGAATGAAGTCTCGATGTCCACTTGAGTGAATTCAGGCTGACGGTCAGCACGTAAATCTTCATCACGGAAACAACGAGCGACTTGGTAATAGCGCTCAACGCCGCCCACCATCAACAATTGCTTATAGATTTGTGGAGATTGTGGCAATGCGAAGAATTCGCCTTCATGCACACGGCTTGGCACCAGATAATCACGCGCGCCTTCAGGTGAGCTCTTAGTAAGGATCGGTGTCTCAACATCGATGAATCCTTCACCGTCAAGGAAATCGCGGAAAATCTTAGAAGCTTTCGAACGAAGCAACAAGGTTCTTTGCATTTCCGGACGACGAAGATCCAAATAGCGATATTTGAGACGCAGAGATTCGTCTACTTCCACACCATCTTCGATGAAGAATGGAGGTGTCTTAGCTGCGTTCAACACTTCAATTTCTGTAATTTGCACTTCAATTTCACCTGTTGGCAGGTTGCGGTTAATGGTTTCAGCATCACGTTTAACCACTTTACCTTTAACAGCCAGAACGTATTCACTACGAACCTTATCGGCAATTTGTAATGCTTCGCCAGAGTAGTCTGGGTTAAATACAACTTGCACAATTCCGCTTCTGTCACGCAGATCAATAAATAGTACGCCCCCAAGGTCTCGACGAGTCTGCACCCATCCGTTCAAGGTTACCGTCTGTCCAATATGTTCTGGTGTTATTTGTCCACAATGATGACTTCTTTGCATAATTTATCATTCCCCTTCATGGTTAAAAATACATTTCTTATCTTTCTCTCTACAGTCACCATAAGACGATGTAGTCAGAGTTTAAACTAGCGCCTGTCCCAGCTCTTCCAGCTTCACGGTGCGCTGCTCCCCTGTATTCATCGACTTCAGGGTAATTACACCATTCTTCAGCTCATCTTCGCCAAGAATCGCAGTATAACGTGCCGACATACGGTCAGCCGATTTCATCTGTGCCTTCATCTTCCGGCCCAGATAGTCGCGTTCTGCGGAGAACCCTTGGCTGCGAAGGATGAATAGCTGCTTAGAGATTTCAATATCAGCCTCTTCACCAAGTGCTACGAAGTACACATCTAGTGGCTTCGCCGTCTCCAGCTCTACCTTCTGATCCTCCAAAATGAGGAGAATTCGTTCCAGCCCGATCCCAAAACCAATACCCGGTTGATCCGGTCCACCGATTTCTTCAACCAAACCGTTGTACCGACCTCCACCGCCCACGGTATCAATCGAACCAATACCTGCTGCTTTATATTCAAACGCTGTATGCGTGTAATAATCTAAACCGCGTACAAGACGAGGGTTGATTGTGAATTCCACACCCATGATGTCGAGATGCATCTTGACCTTTTCAAAGTGTGTCGTGCATTCTTCATCCAGACTATCCAAAATCGAAGGAGCATCCGTAAATTTATCCTGATCCACCTTGCAATCCAATACGCGCAGCGGATTACGCTCGATACGACGCTGACAGTCACTGCAAAGGGTATCCTTCATCGGTCTAAGGAATCCCAGAAGTTTCTCCCGATAAGCCGCACGGCTAGGTGCATTTCCGACAGAATTGATCTCCACTCTTACATCCTTAAGGCCCAGGTCCTTATAGAATTGATAGCCTAAGGAGACCACCTCTGCATCAATAGCCGGATCCACGGCTCCGAAAGCCTCAATACCAAACTGATGGAATTGACGGTATCTGCCTGCTTGTGGACGCTCATAACGGAACATAGGTCCGATATAATATAGCTTACTTACATCAGGCTCACCGTATAGCTTGTTCTGAACGTAAGCACGAACGACACCAGCCGTTCCTTCTGGACGAAGCGCCAAATCGCGGTCGCCTTTATCCTTAAACGTATACATCTCGCCTTCCACAATATCCGTTGTTTCGCCTACTCCACGCTCGAACAACCCTGTGTGCTCGAACATCGGTGTACGGATTTCTCTGTAATTGAAGCGGCGGCATAAATCTCTGGCCTTCCCTTCAATATACTGCCAATTCTCCACAGCTCCTGGAAGCACATCCTGCGTTCCTGTAGGTTTCTCAAATCTTTCTTTAGCCACAGTCTATCCCTCCTAAAAAATAACCCCTCTAAATCTGTTCTCTTCATCACTTCATATTGCTAAACAAAACAAAAAATCCCCCGCCCTGTTTATAAAAAACAGGGACGAGGGATTATCATAACCAATAATACACCCGTGGTACCACCCACATTCCGGATCAGAACAATACTGAGTCCGCTCAAAGCGGTTAACGCCCGCCTACGCGTAAACGGCTACTGATCGCGGCAATATGCATTGCCCACTTTCGCCGTACGTTCTCGGGGAGGTCATTCATTCGCTCATCAACAGAATCCTTGCAGCCAAGCGGAAACGATAAATCATCCATTGTACTGGATATCATCTGAATCTACAGGGGGATTCCTCTCTGGGGTTGTGGGTCCTCGAATTACTTGTTCCCGTCATCAAAACCATATGATAAAATCGTATATTTTTAAATTCTACTGAACTACTGTGCTAAAGTCAAGGCAGGAAATGCGAAGCTGAATAAAAAATTCGACAACTTTCAACTTTTGAGCTTTAACTTCAACCGTTACAAAAAAAATGACCTGCAGCCGAATGCTGCAGGTCCATCATCATATATTATTAAAAAGGGGGTCATGCCATTATTATAAACACGCTATATTAAGGAAACATGTATGTAATATTACGATTATATTACATTCATGAAAGCGGTTTATTTTAATAGATTGTTATTCATCGAATTGCTCAACAAATGCCCCTTTACCCCGAAGCGTTTCCACAACCTCATTATAATTCTCTTCTGCGACACTTAGGTCCATCACATAACGAAGTTCACTTAAATCCCCATCTTCGAGTTCCCCATCCGCTACACCCGCACTAACCTGATCTTCATCCACACTATAATGGGTTTCAGGTTCATCCCGAGTTTCGGATGCGACAACACCAGAAACCAGCATAGCTCCAGCTGCCGGTGTGCTACCCGTTCCAAGCGTTCCTACTGTACCTGCTGCCATAGTTGTATTACTAAATGGCGCGATAGGAAACAGAATTCTACGATCTTCCCCAATAGGGTCCGTGAGTGGCCAAACCTCCAAGCCATCCACCTTGTAACTAATCAACGCTGTTTTTGCGCCTTCCGCTTCATTTTCCGTTCTGAAATATGCCTGGATTTTTCTGGTCATCGCCATTACCTCCTTGGATTATAAGTCTCATTGTTATTAATTGTTTATTTCAGGACCTTCAATATTTCACGAACAAATGCAGGCTCATCTTTCTTGTGGTCTATTACCCTTATCACGATGATTTCTAACCTCTAGTTAGAAAATACACTTCGTTAACAACATCGAAAAAGCCGCCTCTACCACCCATTTCAGGTACGCGGCAAGAGATTACGGCTTCTTCCTTTGATTACTTGGGGTTCAATCTCGTCTTCCGACTTTTTGGCTAACGCACAGGCTTCCAAAGGGCTCCCAGTCGCTAGTGCCGGGATACTTCTCCATACCCACGCCTTCTGTGATTGTCTCATTGCCTAAGCTCCTTGCATCGTGCGTGATATCTATCTGCATTTAGTTTATCCAGCTCAAAGAGGCTCTATCCGCACAAGATTCTTACTCACAGCTCAACCAAGCATAAGGATAATGTATAACGTGAGACTTATACGTTCATGTATTAAAAAAGATGTCGAAAGTTAGCTCCGGCCAGAGCAATTTTCGACATCCTCTATTTCGTTAACTACGGCTATCCAGAATGAGAGTGACTGGACCCCAATTGGTCAGCGACACATCCATCATCGCTCCAAATACGCCCGTCTCCACCTGAAGGCCTCCCGCTCTAAGCTCTTGGTTAAAATAATCATAAAGTCGCTCGGCCTCCGCAGGAGCTGCTGCTCCCATGAAATTCGGCCGTCTTCCCTTACGGCAATCCCCATATAAAGTAAACTGTGACACCGAAAGAATAGCTCCCTCAGAATCTGTGACACTATAGTTCATTTTACCAGCATCATCTTCAAAAATACGCAATCCAGCTATTTTATCCGCCAAATATTTGGCATCCTTCTCTGTATCTTCATGCGTAACGCCAACAAGCAGCATCAAGCCTTTCCCAATCTCTCCGGTCACTGTCTCATCCACGGTTACTTTGGCGTCCTTACAACGCTGTACTACAACTCTCATCGCACTACTCCGCTCCTTGCCTTATTGCATGATCCGATTCACTGTATATACATCCTTGACTCGTTTCACTTTATCTACAACGGATTGCAGATGCTCCGTGTTACGGATCAGAATGGTCATATGAATCATGGCCATCTTATTCTTGTCAGAGCGCCCAGTGACCGCAGAAATGTTCGTTTTACTCTCGGATACCGCCTGCAGCACTTCATTGAGTAGTCCATTACGATCATGACCTGTAATCTCAATATCCACACTGTAGTTTGCTTCCATCGTACCTTCCCATTCCACTTCAATCACCCTTGCAGCTTCTTCTCCGTCCCCTTCACCTGGAATGTTAGGACAATCCTGACGATGCACAGATACGCCCCGGCCCCGTGTAACATACCCTACAATGTCGTCACCCGGCACCGGATTACAACATCGTGCAAAACGGACAAGCAAATTTTCAATTCCTTTTACACTAACACCATTGGTAGGTTGATTACGTTTCTCGCCGGCAGACTTGATCTCCTTCATCTCTGAAGTGAGTTCTAAATGATTAGCGGCTTCTTCCTGCTCCTTGCGCAACTTCTCCGTCAAACGGGAAGCAATCTGCGAAGCGGTAATCCCACCAAACCCAACAGCAGATAACATATCCTCAACATCATTAAATGCGAATTTCTTCGCGGCTTCTAATAATTTCTCATCGGAAATCCACTCGGAAACCTCGACATTCAGACGCTTCAGCTCACGTTCAATCGCTTCGCGACCTTTTTCGACATTTTCCTCACGTTTTTCTTTTTTGAACCATTGCTTAATTTTACTTCGCGCATGGGAGGATTGGGCAATCTTGAGCCAGTC
This sequence comes from Paenibacillus sp. FSL K6-0276, assembly GCF_037977235.1. Classification (NCBI taxonomy): domain Bacteria; kingdom Bacillati; phylum Bacillota; class Bacilli; order Caryophanales; family Paenibacillaceae; genus Paenibacillus; species Paenibacillus sp. FSL K6-0276. The sequence continues at coordinate 4,828,553 of NZ_CP150276.1, forward strand.
GCGGCTTGGTCCGTAAGAATGCTTCGACGTCAGAATCTCTACAATATCGCCCGTCTTCAGCTTGTGATCCAGCGGTACGATCCGCCCGTTCACCTTAGAACCAATCGTGCGATTACCCACTTCCGTATGAATACGGAAAGCGAAATCAAGTGGAACAGAGCCCGCAGGAAGCTCAATAACTTCACCTTTAGGCGTAAACACGAACACGAGGTCCGAGAAAAAATCCATTTTGAGTGATTTTACGAACTCTTCGGCATCCTTGGCCTCATGCTGCAGCTCCAATATTTCGCGAAAAAAAGGCATCCGATTCTCCGGATTGACATTATTGCTGGTTCCTTCTTTGTACGCCCAGTGTGCTGCTATCCCGAATTCAGCTGTACGATGCATTTCCCAAGTGCGAATTTGCACTTCGGTTGGCTCTCCGCCAGGACCTACCACTGTAGTATGCAAAGATTGATACATATTGGCTTTGGGCATAGCTATATAATCTTTGAATCGGCCTGGCATTGGCTTCCAAAGGGTATGAATAATTCCGAGGGTTGCATAACAATCCTTGATATTATCCACAATGATGCGGATGGCCAGCAGGTCATAGATCTCATTAAACTGTTTGTTTTTCGTACTCATTTTGTTATAGACACTGTAGATATGCTTCGGACGACCCGAAAGGTCGCCTTCAATGCCCATTTCATCCAGCTTGGCACGAATACGGCCAATTACACTGTCGATAAATTGCTCACGTTCTGCCCGCTTCTTATGTACCAGATTAGCAATGCGATAATACTGCTGCGGATTCAAGTAACGAAGCGCAATATCCTCCATCTCCCATTTGATCGCGGAAATCCCCAACCGGTCGGCGACAGGACAGAAAATCTCCAACGTCTCATAGGAAATACGACGCTGGCTTTCTTCAGATTGGTACTTTAGTGTTCGCATATTATGCAGGCGATCCGCTAGTTTAATAACAATGACCCGAATATCCTGAGCCATTGCAATAAACATCTTACGGTAATTCTCATTCTGCTGCTCTTCCTTTGAGCGAAAACGGATGCGTTCCAGCTTGGTTAAGCCGTCGACAAGCATCGCGCAGGTATCGCCAAATTTCGCGCGGATTTGTTCCAATGAGACCGTCGTATCTTCCACAACATCATGCAAAAGCGCCGCAACAATAGATATAACATCCATTTGCATATTGACGACAATATCTGCCACCGCCAGCGGATGCAGAATGTATGGCTCCCCCGACTTGCGGATCTGCCCGTGATGAGCCTGATCGGCAAATTCATAAGCTTCCCGGATGCGGAGAAGATCTTTATCTTTTATATAGGCGCCAGCCTTATCAATTAATCGCTCTATGCCCATTCTCGTCGTATCCGTTTCCTTTCTATAATAAAATGAACCCGCAATAGTTCTAGAATCTGCAGGTTCCAATCATTTCGCAAGCAACTTACGCTCTTGTTCAAAGTTGTCTATAATTATGACGCTTACGAAGGATTACGTCAACACTTGCCATCTCATGGTATTTCATAAGTAAAAGTTATGAAAATCGGACAAATTAATAACACTTGTGAAAATGTTGTTGTAAAAATGTCCAGTTCTATTTAATCTAGTAAAGGCGGATTTTCGCTGAACAACATAATATCCGATAAGAAAGAGGAGTGAACTCCATTGCAACGCGAAATTCAAGTTAATGAAAAACTTCCATGGGGCCCGGGTTTTCTATTAAGCCTTCAGCATTTGTTTGCCATGTTTGGCAGTACAGTACTAGTACCTAACTTATTCGGGGTCGACCCTGGCATGATCTTGCTGATGAATGGTGTCGGCACGCTACTGTACATCTGGATTTGCCGTGGTAAAATCCCTGCGTACCTTGGCTCCAGCTTTGCATTCATCGCACCAGTTTTGTCAGTGCTTGCCGATCATAAAGATGATCATATGAAGGGATACTCGCTTGCTTTAGGTGCTTTTATCATCACGGGTATTATCTTTGTGCTCGTAGCATTGATCATCCGTTATGCAGGAACAAAATGGATTGATGTTGTCTTCCCTCCAGCAGTAATGGGTGCTATCGTTGCAACGATCGGACTTGAACTTGTGCCTGTTGCCGCGCGGATGGCAGGACTTATTGCTCCTGAAGGTGTTGCAGTTGCAGACTGGACTCCAGACGGCAAAGCGATCACGCTTTCTATGGTGACACTGGGTGTAACCGTAATTGGAGCTGTACTCTTCCGCGGTTTCCCAAAAATCATTCACATCCTCATCGGTATCGTCACTGGTTATGGTTTAGCTTATATTATGAAAATGGTGGATACCGCGGCTATATCCAATGCGAAATTTTTAGCACACCCTACCATTGTTACTCCTTCTTTTGATTGGAATGTAATCCTGACTATCATCCCAGTATCGCTAGTAGTAATCGTTGAACATATTGGACACTTACTTGTAACTAGCAATATTGTCGGCAGGGATCTGGCAAAAGATCCTGGGCTTGATCGCTCCCTGATGGGTAACGGGATATCTACAATTATCTCCGGTTTTATCGGTTCTACTCCAAATACTACCTACGGTGAGAATATCGGGGTTATGGCGTTAACTAAAGTTTATTCTGTATATGTGATCGGTGGCGCAGCAGTGATTGCAATTTTGCTTTCGTTCTCCGGTACCTTCTCCTCCGTTATCGCTAACATCCCTACACCTGTAATGGGTGGTGTATCACTGCTGTTGTTCGGTGTAATTGCCGCATCCGGCCTACGTATCTTCGTTGAGCAAAAAGTTGATTTTTCCAAGGCTACTAACATGATCATGGCTACCTTAGTGCTCGTTGTCGGAATTAGTGGTACAACCCTCACTATGGGCAACATTAAGCTAAGCGGTATGGCACTAGCTACGATTGTTGGTATCGTTCTAGCCTTGTTCTTCAAACTCATTGAAGTTCTTGGGCTGTCCAATGAAGATGGAGAAAGCGATAAAGCAGCTCACTAATTTGTTTTAGAAGTTCAAAAGGCTGCTCCAGATCCATTTATGGATTGGGCAGTCTTTTTTATTAGGATTCTCCATCCGCTAAGCATTCTTCAGGTCAGAAATGCAAAACAGCAACTCTCCGCCAATAGTGACAGAGAATTGCTGTTGTTTGCACTTTTCAACATAAATCGATACATAAATCCCCATTTATTTCCCGGGAAAAGACACGCTTATCGTATTAATCTTCGTAGTTAACCAGAGTAATAACTTCAATTCCGGATAGCTTATTACGTCCAGCAAGCTCAACCAATTCAATCAGAAAAGCTGCGCCTACGACTTTACCGCCAAGCTGTTCCACAAGGTTAACCGAAGTAGCTATAGTGCCTCCTGTTGCTAACAAATCATCAGCAATCAATACATTTTGTCCAGGCTTAATGGCATCCGTGTGAACAGCAAGTGTGTCCTTACCATATTCAAGATCATACCCAACCTCGATCGTCTCATATGGCAGTTTTCCGCTCTTACGAATCGGTACAAAACCTACTCCCAAAGCATAAGCAAGAGGTGCGCCAACTACAAAACCACGTGCTTCCGGTCCAGCAATTACGTCAATTTCTAAGTGCGATACGAGAGATTTCAGTGCATCAATCGCCTGGCGATAAGCATCACCGTCTTTGAGCAAAGTGGTGATATCTTTAAAACTAATACCCTCTTTTGGGAAATCAGGAATCACGCGAATACTATCTTTAAAATCCATATTTTTCATCTCCTAAAAGTTTTGTTAGCGTATGCTTCAGTGAATTCGGATCGACAAAACTTGCTTCGTAAGCTACCTCATACCTGGATAATTACGATACGCCTAAACGGCGCGATAACATCCAGTCCTGTAACTCAGACAAGCTACCCTCCATGAAGTACTGCTCCATTTCCGCCATCTGCCCCAGTCTGACAAAATGACGTGATGCTGTAAGGCTCTTAGCTGCGGGCTGCGTAATGAAGGTCACACTTCCCTGACTTCTTTCGATAAAATCAAGCTCCTCGAACACATCCAGCATTTTACTAAGCATACGAATACTTAACGAGGATTGTCGGCTTAGCCGCAGCAGCACTTCATGCTCAGGCGTTGCAACAGAAGTGATCGAAGCCAGCAGTTTATAAAGTATTTTAAAATGATCCCGTGTCGGAATAATAAGCCGTTCCCGGCCATCCTTTATAGAATGCAATAGCGCAATATTATCAGCATTAGGAAAAGCCTTTAGTACCGCATCAAGTTGTTCAGGAGTCTCCGGCATATCCAATAGACATAACAGAGAGACATGTCCTGATTCCTGAAGCAAGTCATCCTTATTAGCGGCGCTGATGCCATCAACGTTATCATATACCCAGAAGGACATTCCTATCAATTCACTCTGTAGAGACATACGTCCACTCTGAAACACTGCTGCGGCACGGTATGGACTGACACCGCTATAGGGAAGCAGCAACTCTCTAATATGCGTAGCTTGCCGTACGGCGTCAGCAGCACCACGAAGATCAAACAACTGAGCATCTGGTACAGATAAATCCTGTAGCATCAACTGTGGTTTCCGCGAGCCATTCCACTCGTTGATCGACAATTCAGCCAACACATTGATCGTGGTGCCCACAGGGAGCAGCTTAGCCATATCCCCTTTACCAAAAGCTAAGGCTTCAATCGTGCTCTTACCCTGCTGCAATACGATCTTCAAGTGTTTTCCTTCTTGCCCCATGGTACGTGTCTCTTTCACTGTAGCCCCGCGAATGATAAACTTTGGCAATGGATTTGACATCCCGAAAGGCGCAAGCCTTTCTAGTTCAATCGCGGTCTGAAGGGACAAATCAGAGATCGACACTTCTGCATCAGCAGAAGTAACAGGAACGAAATGCTCCGGTGTCAGCACACCTGCGGCGTATTCATTTAATGCCGCAGCGAAGGCTTCTAAACCATCCCGATGCAGACTCATTCCCGCGGCAGCCGGATGACCGCCGAAATGATCCATTAAGTTAGAACAAGAGGATAAAGCCGCATATATATCAAGCCCAGGAATGGAGCGGGCAGAGCCCTTGCACATTCCGGTCTCTGGATGAATATCCAGAATGATCACCGGTCGATAGTAACGCTCTAGCAGTTTGGAAGCCACTATACCTACCACACCCACATTCCAGCCTTGTTCAGCAAGGACAATGATGTCTGGGATCTCTCCGCCGCGCGTCATCTGCTCCAGTTTTGCAGTCGCCTCTACTACAATTCTTTCTACGACCAATTGGCGTTCTTTATTAAGCAGATCAAGTTCCCCAGACAGTTGCTCTGCCTCATCAGCGTGTTCGGTTGTAAGCAAAGCCACAGCCCGGCCAGCATGATCCAAACGACCACTGGCATTGATACGAGGTGCCATACCAAAGGCGATATTAACCGCACTCACAGTACTCATGGTCACCCCGCTGACACCGAGTAAAGCACGAATACCAGAGAATCGAGAATTTCGCATACTGGCTAAACCGTTTCGAACAATCTCGCGATTCTCACCCAGCAGCGGCATTAAATCCGCTACAGTACCGATTGCAGCTATTTCTGCCCATTCCTTGGGAGTCTCCTCCCCCAACATAGCCTGGGCAAGCTTATAAGCTACACCTACACCGGCCAATCCTTTAAACGGGTAAGGGCAGTCGGGTAGCTTGGGATTAATCAGCGTATAAGCCTCTGGCAGAAGCTCTGGTGGCTCATGGTGATCCGTTACGATCACATCGATTCCCAGTTCATTAGCGTAGGCAATCTGATGATAGGCGCTAATGCCAGTATCCACAGTAATGATCAAGGATACACCCTGCTGTAGAGCCCAATCCAATGCATGATTATGCAGCCCGTAGCCCTCGTTAGAACGGTGCGGGATATAAATATCAAAGGAAGCGCCCAAGTAACGCAGCAAATGAATCATTAGTGCTGTACTAGACACACCATCGGCATCGTAATCACCGTAAATAAGCATATGTTCTTCTTCTTTTAAAGCCTTTCTAATTCTAGGAACCGCTTCGGCCATTCCTTTTAGAAGGAACGGATCATGCGGAGCTTCCACACCGCCATCCATGAATGATAGAGCCTCATGTGGCGTATTCATTCCTCTAGTCACTAATAGTGAGGATAAGAGCGGAGAAATAGAAAGGCTCCGGGCCATATCCCTTACGATGTCGGGATCGGCTGCCGGAGATTGCCATCTTGTTTTTGAATAAAGCAATAGAGTTCACCTTTCTCTCACCTTGCGAACTACTGAAGCAACGTTGGAATATCATTATCCACCAATTCATAATTACTTTTGTATGGATAACCGGGATCATAAGGAACTACGTCCATATGCACCTCACCAACATGAACAAACCGGTGCTGTAGCAGCTTTCTTGCGCATTCCGAAATATCCTGTGCTTCCATCACCGTAATACGCGGATTTACACTGATCTTAATTTGCAGATTCACAAAATTGCCTTGCTCAAGCGCCTTCAAATGTTCTACACGAATAACTCCGTGAACACGTTGTACGGTTTCAATAAAATTAGCTGCCTCTTCAGAAGGAAGCTCCTGCGCATTCTTACCACTGACAGTACTAACAATGAGTATATAGCCTTTACGAAGAATTAAGCATCCTGTTAAAAGTGCGGCAATAGGGTCCATATAGAGTAGAGGATGCCAATAGGTACCACCCATTGATAACGATATCCCAACTAATACTGTGATAGAAGTATACAAACTGAAACGATGACTATTGGCATAAGCAGCATGACTGCCATCACCTATTTTTTTAAAGTACCGATATTGATATTGAAATACAGCTTCTTTAAATACAATAGATAGTAAGACAGTTACAAGTGCGAGTTCTCCGTGAGTTGATGACTGTCCCTCAGTTAAGTCTCGGATTGCAGAGAAGGCGATCTGCAGCCCCCCCATAAGAATCAATACCGAAAAAAGTATTGCTAGAAGCGGTTCCTTATTGCCCCGCCGGTCTTCCATCCGGTGCTTGCTCTTTCTGCCCTGTTCAGAGCGCCACGGAAGAATATCCGCCAGTTTGGCCGCAGCATCTGCTCCGGAATATAAAGCATCGCCCATTAATGCCTTGCTACCTGAAATATAGCCAAAACTCCCCTTAGCTACTGCCAAAGTAACATCGCTGATGATCCCTGTCCAAGCAACCGTCTTGCTTTGCGGTGATCGTTCTTTATTCATACGAGGCCCTCCTTACCACTAGCAAGTAATCTCATGATGATACAATACACATGACATACAACCCCAAAGATTTCGAAAGCCGCGTCGCATTTGACGCGGCTTTCTTAAAATATAAGAAAATTATAAATTTGATGCTTTTTTTATTAAAGTACAGCCATGTTGTTGCTCTTGAGACATTAACCTTTAGCCGAACTGCTCTTTACCTTAGTCTTCTCACGCTTCTTAAGCAGTAGCCAGAGCGGACTTGCAATAAAGATAGAGGAGTAAGCTCCAAATAGCAATCCGATAACCATTGCAAGCGAGAACATCTTGATGGACTCGCCTCCAAGAATTAATAGGAAGAACGCCGCAATAAACACGGTAAATGCTGTGTAGAGAGAACGCATAAGTGTTTGAGCCACACTCTTATTCACAAGTTCTTTCAAATCTTCATAAGTTTTCTGTTTACCGAAACGTAAATTCTCACGGATACGGTCAAAGATAACGATCGTATCATTGATGGAATAACCGATAATCGTAAGTACCGCTATAATAAACGTCAAATCCACTTCCAAACGGAAGATGGAGAAGATCGCAACGACCATAAAGGCATCATGGATCAGTGAAACAATAGCTGCCAATGCAAACCGCCATTCAAAACGAATACTTACATAAATGATAATCCCTAGACAAGAAATGAGAACCGAATAGATCGCATTACGTGCAAGTTCTTTAGACATTTCAGTATCCACGGTGTTAATCTCGAACGATGCCTTATCGTCCAACTTCAAGATCTCAGCTTTTAGAGCTCCATCTTGTTGATCATCAAGCACTTGATCATAACGGATGTTGACCCGTTCACTTCCTAACGTAATGCTTGGCTCACTTGAAATCCCAGTTTTTTCAACTGCTGAATTAACCTCTTCCAATGTCAAATTCTTAGACAGAGAGATATCAACATTAGATCCCGCTTTGAAATCAACGCTGTAATTCAATCCAAATGTTGCTAGGAAAATCAAACCTGCTACTGTAAGGGCGACGGAAAAAATATAGAAAAATTTACTTAAATGTACGAAATCAAGCTCTTTCTTAAAGCGCACGAATATCACTCTCCTTAACACCGAAACTCTTCGGTTTGTTCAGCTTACCGGCTTTAACAAGCTGGCTAAGCAACCAGTGGGAGAAATAAAGATTCGTGGCGATACTCAGTACGATTTCCACGATCAGCACCAATGCGAAGCCTTTGACTGCACCTGTACCAAAGGCGAACATGACACCTGCCACAATAACAGTTGTGATATTGGAGTCCATTACTGTCCGGAAAGAGGATTTATTACCTGCTTTAACGGAGGAAAGTACACTTTTACCACTGCGCATTTCTTCCCTTATCCGTTCATTTGTAATGATATTGGCATCGACCGCCATCCCTATACCCAGAATAAATGCGGCTATACCAGGCAACGTCAATGTGAAGTCTGCAAAGACAAAGACCACAATTAGCAGCCATGTATGCAAGATCAGTGCAAAACTAGCCAAGAGACCTGGCAAGCGATACATACCGATCATGAAGATAAGGATAATCAAAGAACCCAGAAGTCCTGCTTTGATTGTTTGATCAAGCGATTGTTTACCAAGCGTTGCACCCACACTTTGGGAGTATTTCTCAGTAAGTTTCAGTGGCAACGCACCCAGATTAATGGTGTCTGCCAGCTCGCGTGCTTCCTTAATTGTATAACTACCGGAAATAGACGCACTGCCGTCGGTAAGTACTGCTTGTACCGTTGGGTCAGATAGTTTGTTCTCATCCAAATAAATTGCGAGATTCTTTCCTAAGAGACGCTTAGTAATCTCTGCAAATTTATCCTTGTCCTTTATTTTGATGCTGATGATCGGCTGACTCAGGTTATCCCGTCCAACCTCTGCCGCACCTTCAACAAAATCACTACCTACCAGTTCGATCTTGCTGTAAGTACCTTCAGGATCACCTTCAGCAGCACTACGGAAAGTCAGAACTGCAGGCTCCTTCATCTTCTTGCGAACCTCGGCTTCATCAGTAACGCCCGCAATTTTCAAACGAATACGGTCAGTACCTTCAGTTGTAACCTCTGGTTCACTGGTTCCGAGCGCATTGGCCCGTTTTTCCAAACTTTCTGCTGTTTTCAACAGTGAAGCTCGGGACAACTCTGCTCCCGCTTCCATAGGCTCTGCATGGTACAAAATCTCAAATCCGCCTTTCAGGTCAAGACCAAGTCTAACCTTGTCCAGCAGTCCAGGAGTAGTAAATACCATGACGCCTGTCAAAACGAGCACGGTAATAATAAAGCCCATTAGTCTCTTCATGCTCTAGCTAGTTCCCCTTTCATTAACTCAATATTCCTATTATAGCTACACGTGAAATGACCGTCAATTCACAGCATTTACATAGCTATACTCACACAAAGAAACGGCCGCCCCTGCTCATATCAGCAAGACATCCGTTTATATAGGGATTGTGAAGTTATTATTCTCTTACTTTACTGCTTTATAAGGCTTTTCGCAAAAAAGGAAACGGGTTGTTATTGATTTAATTTAACCCCCGATAAGCCGCAAGAGTCAAATAAGTCATGTAACTATTGGCTTTTAAGGAATAAATATCGTTAACCAGCTTATGCAAGGGTGGCATTCCATCCTTATCATAATTACGACTGATACAATCCCAAATATCCTTGCTGGTTACATACTCATAGCCGAGGAGCCGGAATTCTTCAGCTTTGCTGCGGCACATGGCTTCGATTTCTTCACTATGTTGATCATGATTCCACTGTTCCGATTCCACGTGATGACACCTCCAAAGATCGCTCGTGTTCGTATGCTTACCATAGGTATTCGACCCAAGTTCTCTGCTTTCCTCCTTCCATAACAAAAAGTTACAACTACTAAAACAAGGCATGCCTGGATAGGGGTACAGCATATCCATAAGAATAGACAAGTTCGCCAGCGTTTCATTTCATTTCGGGAAGAAGGCGTGACCTTTGAGGAAACAGAGCTTTATACAAGGTACTTTAATCTTGCTTGCCGCCGGCATCATTAATCGAATGCTTGGATTTATACCCCGAATTGCTTTGCCACGCATTATTGGAGCAGAGGGCGTGGGTCTATATCAACTTGCGTATCCTTTTTTTATCGTGCTGGTTACTGTCATTACAGGTGGGATCCCACTGGCTATTGCTAAGATGGTGGCGGAAGCAGAGGGAGAGAACCGCCCTGAGAAATCGCGGCAAATTTTACGGACTGGACTTACCCTCAGTGTCGGACTAGGAATCTTCTTTACTATTGTTGCTCTGATCAGCGCTTCATGGGTCTCCAATGTTATCTTAACAGACCGCCGAGTTTATTATACTTTTATCGCTATGATCCCAATGATTGGAATTGTTGCCGTATCTGCAATCTACCGTGGATATTTTCAGGGCAGACAGAACATGATTCCATCCGCACTCTCTTCGATTTTCGAGTCTATCGTTCGAATATTTTTCATGCTGTGGTTCTCATGGTTGCTGCTTCCCAAGGGAATAGCTTTGGCTGCTGCAGGGGCGATGCTAGGTGTAACTGTGGGAGAGATTGGCGGAATGTTAGCGATTCTGTGGCAATATTATGTCATCTCGAAAAAAGATAAAAAAACAAATCCCATCCCAGAGCAACAATCGGTTGAGCCGGAGGTTATACTCTCTGATCCAGATGGTGTAAAGCCAACTTCCCCCATACTGCGGCGTTTACTAGGTGTATCCATTCCAGTTACGGCAAGCCGGCTTGTGGGCTCTTTTTCCTATCTACTGGAATCTATTATTACCGTACGCAGTCTTGCATTGGCCGGAATCGCTACAGCAGCCGCTACTGCGCAGTATGGGTCTTTACAGGGAATGGTTATTCCCCTACTGTTACTTCCTGGAGCGTTAACTTCCTCTCTCGCTGTGTCTCTGGTCCCCTCATTATCCGAGGCTGCCGCGAGAAAGGACTTGCCTACCATTCACAAACGAATGCATCAAGCCCTTCGACTCGCTCTGGTAACAGGCGCTCCCTTTGCTGTACTTATGTATGTTCTAGCGGTCCCACTATGCAACTTATTATACGGCAATGCGGACACCGCTCCCATGCTAAGACTTATGGCCCCTTTCGCTTTGTTCCTCTATGTTCAGGCCCCTTTACAAGCTGCTCTTCAGGCCATGGATAGACCTGGCAGAGCACTCATCAATACCCTTATTGGGGCAGTAGTCAAAATCATTCTGATCGTTATATTAGCTTCCCAGCCTGAATACGGAATCTACGGCGCAATCATTGCAATTATTGTGAACAGCGTTCTGGTTACTCTACTTCACGGGTACAGTGTGGTCAGTCTAATTTCATTATCCTTACGAATAACCGAAACCATTAAAACCTTATGTGCAATGATCATTATGGGAGCAGGCGTGCGTTATGTATACACCTCCATTCCCATTGCAGATGCACAATGGATTCAATTTTTATTTGCCTCTGCGATAGGAATGGCCCTGTATCTTGGTATCAGTCTATTAGCTGGCCTTATCTCACTTCGTGATTTGGACCGACTGCCGTTCATTAAGCGCTGGCTCTAAAAGGTTATCTGGTGTCCAAACGGTCGACATAAACTCTGCCTTTATGGTCTATCGAGCATAGAAATACATCCCGAAAATCCGATACTCCCTTTTGGCGGATCTGGGTTCTTAGCCAGAACCTTGTTTTTCCTATCATCTCTAAATTATGATCCTGGACCTTTCCATCCATAATCAGTGGAATAGGAAGTCCTTCATATCTGATTTTGTTCTTCGGCAGACTAATCTTCTGGCTGCTTTCATCTGCATTCTCGTTGGTCTCGTTCTTATTGTTCTCAGCAACTAAACTGCTATTGCCTGATTGATTGGAAGATGAAATCCCTTTGTCTTTCTCGAAAACAGTGAGCTGACCACTAGGCTCGAGGATCGCAAATTCCACATCAGCAGGACTAGCGATGTTCTGACCGCGTAATTGCTGCAGCAGATCGTCAATATTGTACCTCTGCTTACGCATCTCCCCCCGGTGCAACTTGCCGCCAGAAATGAGGATGCTCGGTTTACCGTCCATTAAAAGCCGAAGTTTTCTACTCTTAAGACTGAGCTGAGCAACCAGAACTTGAATGATAACCAATGTTGCCATCGGAACCAGACCTTCGTAAATCGGCCGATTAATATCCTCAATCACAAAAACAGCAATCTCAGCAATCATGATTGAGATCGTTAGATCAAATACAGATAGCTTTCCGATTTCCCTCTTCCCCATGATACGCATGCACAGGAATATGAAGAAATACATCAGCACGGTCAAGAAGATATGGGTAGTGATATGCTGGGACATATAGCTTCGCTCCCCTCCACTCTCACCCGCAGACTTGTTTCTCGGGCGGATTAATGTAACCCTATTCTGACCGCTCTGCACAGGGAACATTCGGAAGCTCACATATTAATTAATGGTAAAAAGGCTGCGATGCCCATTCTTGTACTATTGGGGCAAGCCTCCCCATACAATGAATAATAACTTATGTAGATTAGTCTTTCTTATATTTTCAAAAAAACTTTAGGAGGTTGTACCATGTATTTAATCCGGCGCCTGTTCTCATGGAGAATAGCCAATCCTGTGTTATCCGGCCTATGTCGATCATTCCTTTGGATGCTGCTGGGCGCGTTTGTCCTCTCTCTTTTATTATGGGGCAGCGGTCTGAAGGAGCAGGATCTCACCATGTACACTTATATTGTACACGGCATAGCTGCAGCATTCGGAGGACTAACCGCCGGTCGCAGAGCCACGAACAAAGGCTGGTATCAAGGAAGTCTTACAGGCATCTTTTATGGAATTATCGTTCTGTTAATTGGATTTCTGGCACTCGATAGCTCACCTTCTGGTGTTGACCTTCTTTGGGTTTTGGCCGCAGCAGCAATCGGTGCTTTAGGCGGAATGTTTGGTGTTAATTTACAAAAAAGCTAAAATTAATATTTCATTAAATTCGAAACATTCCTTGAAAATATGTTAAACTGTGATCATCTGACTTCATAAAGAGAATCAAGGAGGCTTCGATTGCTTTGTTTTACCAATCAATGAACCATATTGTTTTGTACACAGTTGCATTAGTAGTGATTTTAATATGGGTTGGCGCTCGTCGTAATCCAATCATGGCAGTAGTTGAAATTGGGAAAGAGATGCTGCGATCATATAAGTTTTTGCTACTGATGGCAGGAATGTTTGGTGTACTGGTCTTGAATAAATACGAACTGCAAATTGAAGAAAAAATGCATCTTGCCTCAGATTATACGTCATTTGTATTTGGACTAGAGGGGCATTTTGTCCAAGCTGTTCAGGATATCTTCTATAGTCCATGGTTAACACCTGTCATAGTCTTCTTCTACATTTTTATGCTTCAATCTGTATTAGCAGCTTCATTAGGTGTCTATCTGTTAGATAAGAACCGTGTGATGCTGTATGCAACCTGCTATGCTATTATCATTAACTATGCCGTGGCGATTCCATTCTATCTATACTTCCCTGTGAATGAGGTATGGTCCTACGTACCTGCAGGCGTTAAGTTTACTATGCTGGATGTATTTCCGAAGTTTGAGCAGGAGTACCGACCTCTATCCGGTCTCAACAACTGCTTCCCAAGTCTACATACGTCCATTTCTGTTACGATGGCACTACTGGCATTCCGTTCAGGAAACCGCCGGTGGATGGTCATTACGAGTATTTCCGCAGTCGTAATCGTCTTTGGTATATTCTATCTGGGCATTCATTGGTTGACAGATATGATAGGCGGCACCCTTCTAGCAGTCCTAGCTTCTACAGTTGGTGTACAACTCGCCAAATTAACCTTACGAGGACGTGAAGAATCGCTCACGGTTCGCAGCCGAATAACGGATATGCGTTAAACTAATAGATAACCATGAAAGATGAAAGTCAAAAAAGCGGTGTCTCTCTCTTAACGAGAAGACACCGCTTTTTATGTACTTATTAATAACAAAACTATACTTTCTCCTCCACGTCCGTCGCAACGGAGTGACTAATGGAACCGCGATCAAAGGTCAGCTTAGTTACATCATTGACCCGTAGAACCACGATATCATCGGAAATCTCCATGATCGTACCGTGAAGACCACCAATAGTAACGATTTTATCGCCCTTTTTCAGAGACTTCAACATTGAATTACGTGTTTTGGTCTTCTTCTGTTGCGGACGAATCAGCAAGAAGTAGAATACCACAAACATAAGTACGAATGGACCTACAAGACCCAGTATACTACCTCCGCCTGTTGCTGCTGCATATTGAAACATATTTCTCCCCCCTTTCAAAGCACATTAAAACATGGACCTCAACGAAGCTTTAGAAGCCTTTAAGATTATCATATAATCCGTATTTTGCAAAAAACTCATCGCGAAAATCAAGCAGCCGATCTTCCTTGATGGCTTCGCGCACTTTACGCATCAAATCCAACAGGAAGTGCAAGTTATGGTATGTCGTCAATCTAAGTCCGAATGTTTCATCGGCTTTGATTAGATGGCGCAAATAAGCGCGGGAATAATTCCGGCAAGTATAGCAATTGCACTCCGGATCAAGCGGCCCAAAATCGCGAGCATACTTTGCGTTGCGTACAACGAGTCTTCCCTGACTGGTCATCGTTGTTCCATTACGAGCAATACGGGTAGGCAGAACACAGTCGAACATATCCACTCCCCGGATTGATCCTTCCAACAGCGCATCCGGTGAACCAACGCCCATCAAATAGCGAGGTTTTCCTTGTGGCAGCAGGGGAACTGTATAATCCAGCACTTCATACATTAGCTGCTTGGACTCTCCGACGCTGAGCCCTCCAATAGCATACCCCGGGAAATCCATGGAAGTCAAATCTGCCGCGCTCTGACGGCGAAGATCCTCATACATACCGCCTTGCACGATAGCAAAGAGACCTTGGTCTTCAGGACGAGCATGACTTTTCAGGCAGCGTTCTGCCCAACGCGATGTGCGCTCCAGTGACTTTTTCACGTAATCATATTCAGCTGGGAATGGAGGACATTCATCGAATGCCATCATGATATCAGAGCCAAGTGCGTTCTGAACTTCCATTGCTACTTCCGGAGACAGGAACTTCTTGTCCCCATTTAGATGTGAACGGAAATGAACGCCTTCTTCCGTAATCTTGCGCATGTCACTGAGCGAGAATACTTGAAATCCGCCACTGTCCGTCAGAATTGGACGGTCCCAGTTCATGAACTTGTGTAGTCCGCCTGCTTCACGAACAATATCATGGCCTGGTCTCAGAAACAGATGGTACGTATTGCTCAAAATAATATGAGCATCCATCTCTTTCAGTTCTTCAGGACTCATTGTCTTGACTGTGGCTTGTGTGCCGACTGGCATAAATGCAGGTGTCTCAATCACACCATGTGGAGTGTGGACTCTTCCAAGTCTTGCTCCGGATTGTTTGCACGTTTTGATGTGCTCATAAGTAATTGCTGCCATAAGTTAACCCATCCTCTTACCCTTAGTAAATAAACATTGCATCTCCAAAGCTAAAAAACCGGTACTTCTGCTCTATCGCTTCTTCATAAGCAGCTAGAATATGTTCCCGACCTGCCAAAGCACTAACCAACATTACCAAAGTAGACTTTGGCAAATGAAAATTAGTAATTAACGCATTGACTACACTAAACTTATACCCCGGATAGATGAAAATATCCGTCCAACCACTGCATTCCACAAGCGGACCGCCTTCACATTGTCTTCCGACTGTTTCAAGTGTCCGACAAGAAGTCGTTCCCACTGCAATAATGCGGCCACCTTGCTCCTTGGTAGCGTTTATGGTATCTGCTGTTTCTTGGGACATTACGAAATACTCAGAATGCATAACATGCTCTTCAACCTTCTCAACAGACATCGGACGAAAAGTACCGAGACCTACATGAAGTGTGATATAAGCAATATTTACACCCTTGGCTTCGATCTGTTCCAACAGTTCATTGGTAAAATGAAGCCCTGCTGTAGGAGCAGCAGCCGATCCCTCATGCTTAGCATAAACGGTCTGATATCGTTCCCGATCATCGAGTGTTTCCTTAATATAAGGAGGCAGTGGCATTGTTCCCAGCCTGTCCAGAATCTCCTGGAAAATACCCTGATAAATGAACCGAAGCGTTCGGCCACCCATATCAGCCTCGTCCTCAATAACAGCACGAAGCTCATCACTAAAGATGATTACCGCTCCTGTCTTAAGCTTCTTGCCTGGCTTAACAAGGGCCTCCCAGCGATCGTCTCCCAGATTCTTAAGGAGAAGCACTTCAGCTTTAGCTCCTGTATCTTCTTTAACCCCAAACAATCTGGCAGGAATGACTCTTGTATCATTCAGAACGAGAGTATCTCCCGGTAGAAAATAATTAATAATATCGGTAAAATGCCGGTGAGCCAGCTCCCCATCCTCCTTATTTACTAAGAGCAGTCTAGAAGAGCTACGGTCAGAGAGTGGTGTCTGGGCAATTAATTCTTCCGGCAAATGAAAATCATATGCATCTACATTCATGGTCTGTCTTCATTCCTTAACTATAGTAACGTTCTGATAATAGTGTTGCAATATCTGCTTGTAATCATACCCGCTGTCAGCCATGCCTTTCACGCCCCATTGCGACATGCCTAGACCATGACCGTATCCTTGGCCAATGAACAGAAAGCCCGAACTGTTAGTAATCGCTCTGGCCGATGAATCCCCGCCCATCACTACAGTTCCACTACCGTTCACATTAACTTTACCTGATGCAGAGAGTACACCTGCGCTCTGTGAACTTCCAATCGTGCTGGTAGCACCGTCAGCGCCTAATACAGTATAACTTCCGGATGGTACAATATCAAACAATGTACTTGGCAATCCATTGAACGCAGAACGGAACATATCAGGATATTTCACATCCAGAGCCTGACCATTTGCTTTCACCTGAATCGCTCTTCCAGAAGGGCCGCGCTGAGTGACCTGCAAATTAAGGATGCTGGAAGGAAGCGAGCTAGTTGTTTTACCCTGCAAGCTTTTTAGAAGGTCGGCAGAGGTATAAGGCCCTTTAATCCAGCTATAGCTGCCGGACTCATATACTTTATCCAGAACAACTGCATTCTCGCCAGGATTCAGCTTACCTACTGCACTTACACTACTCTCAACAGCAGGAAGAGGGCGTATATTGACATCTTTAGTTGTAGCGGTTGCTATATCCAGTCCCGCTGCAGTTTTATTACCTGTCAATTTAATATTATCCTCACGTGCATACCCAGAGGTGCCATTAGCGAGCAGTAAATAATACCACTTCTTAGCGGTCTTGGTAGCTGCGACATCCTCTTTGCTGGGAACACTGGCAAATGCAGCTCCACCATTGCCCCATACCTCCGATGGATCAGACGTTACACCACCACTGTTCGAGGAGAACACAGCCTCAATAACTTTACCACCACTCATCAATACTTCACCGGCAGTAGCATCCACCGCCTTAATAATGACTGGAGCCTCTGATCCAATTCCGTTATATACCTGACTCAATGTAGAATCTACTACATTTGCTACTTCAAAACGGTTGCCTTGCGCCATCGCATAGCTGCGAGCGGCCACAGCTTGAGCCTTTAGGGCTTCATCAGGCCAGCTAGAGGAAACCTCTCCTCCAACCACTGCATACAAATATTGTTCCAGTGGCACTTCGTTGATAACAGCTAGGGAACCTCTCAAATTACTTAGCTCCATATTTCCACGGTAGGTACGCTTGGATCTTTCTTCGAGCTGAATCCCAGCCTCACTACCAACTGCCAAAAATTTAGCATCATTTCCGGAAACCATATAATGATTAGCCTGTGTCTCGCTGCTAAGGTCCAGCCCAGCATCCAGACGCATCATTAACCCGGGTGAAGTTGCCGCGGTTAGAACCAGTGGCAATGCTGCAGACACTGCTGTCTGAACAGCAGCCAAATCTTTGTCGTTTGCAGCTTCGCCTACCCATACCTCAAACTGAGCACTGCCATCACTTCCTGACAGAAACACCTTCCAGGCATCGAAACCAGCAGCTGTAATACTGTTTAGCGCCACATCGGCTTCTTGCTCCGAAGAATAACGGCCAGCTGATATACGCTTATTGCCTTTTACCGCAGGGGTTTGATCAGCAGGAATGGCCAGTCCTGCCTTTACTACACGCGCAAGCCCATCTTTCGCAGCAGCTTCACTGGCATAAACACCTGTGTATAACTGATACACATTGGTTCCATTTCTAGAAATCATAAAAATCTGTGGCTTATCAGAGGTAGACTGAAGCTTCTTAGCCGCATCAGCAGCGGTCTTCCAGCTTGAAGTCTCCATCACCTTTACTCTATAACCATCCACACTAACACGAATTCTGCTCTGGGCAGGTACTGATAACAAAGGAGCGCTCCCTGGTTGGTCTGACAACAAAGTGAAGCTTTGTGTCGATTGCAGTGTTACTACTGGCACGGTGGATTTATATTTACTACCAATATCAGCAAAAAGGGCAACTCTTACCGTGCTATTAGAGTCGGCATGACTGGCACCTGCAGGAATCAGGAAACTTCCTACAGCAAGTGCAGCTGCTAGCAATCCTTTGCTTAGTGGAGCCATTCCTCTCCATTTCATCTTCGTATGCTTCATCCAGCATCCTCCTTTTTGAATGTAGTAACTGACTCAGTGCTGCTCCGGAGGGAGCGGAAGGCCTAAGTGATGATAAGCGGCCGGGGTTACAATTCTTCCACGCGGACTCCGCTGCAAGAATCCAATCTGCAGCAGATACGGCTCATAAACGTCCTCAATCGTCTGACTTTCCTCACCAATTGTAGCAGCAATCGTATCCAGACCCACAGGACCGCCACGAAAGCTTGAAATCATTGCTCTTAACATCTTGTGGTCGATGCTGTCCAGCCCACGCGGATCCACCTGAAGCATCTTCAGTGCTTCCCCAGAAATTTCAGGGGTTATAATTCCATCTCCGCGCACTTGGGCAAAATCACGAACCCGCTTCAATAGGCGGTTCGCAATCCGCGGCGTTCCTCGGGAACGAAGCGCTATCTCTTCCGCCGCATCTCCGACAATCTCAATCCCTAAAAGATCAGCATTTCGAGCCACAATGTAGCTCAGCTCATCTATGGTATAGAACTCCAAGCGGCTGACCACTCCAAAACGATCGCGCAATGGTGCAGACAAAAGACCAGCGCGGGTTGTAGCGCCTATAAGTGTGAATGGCGGTAGATCCAATCGTACTGAACGGGCACTCGGCCCTTTGCCGATCATGATATCCAGCGCGAAGTCCTCCATCGCCGGATACATAACCTCCTCCACTGTCCGGTGCAAGCGGTGAATCTCATCGATGAACAGCACATCGCCTTCCTGCAGATTCGTCAGCAGGGCGGCTAAATCCCCCGGCCGCTCAATAGCAGGACCGGACGTAGTTCGTAAATTCACACCCAGCTCATTAGCGATAATATTTGCGAGTGTTGTTTTACCAAGACCTGGAGGTCCGTACAGCAGCACATGATCCAGCGCTTCGCTTCTCATTTTGGCCGCTTCGATATATATTTTCAGGTTTTCTTTTACCTGAGTCTGTCCGATATATTCTCCCAGATAACGAGGGCGTAAGCTTAATTCTACGGCCTGCTCGTCCATCATCAAATTTGCGGATATAATCCGGTCATCCATTCCTATCGCTCCCTTTCTTCAGGATGTGTTCGGCTTTACTTAGCAATATATAACAGCCCAAGTGCTTTCTTCATCAGCACATCTACAGTCCCTGTCTCTGCTCCCTCTTTCTTCATAGCGAGCCACACGCGGTCCAATTCACTTTCGGTATAACCAAGTCCCTTAAGGGCATCCCTAGCCTCTTGCCAAGCTAATCCATCCGCCCTTTCTTCCATTGGAACTGCAAATAATCCCGTTTGCATCGAAGCCATGCTTAGTCCGTCCAGCTTGTCCTTCAAATCGAGGATCATCCGTTGTGCCGTCTTCTTACCAATGCCCGGCAGTTTCGTTAGGAAGGTTATATTCTCTTGATAGATTGCTGAGATCAACTGATCCGGTGTTCCACCTGTCAGTATTCCGAGCGCTACCTTCGGACCGATGCCAGATACCTCAATCAACTTACGGAACAATCTTTGCTCCTCCCGAGTCGGGAATCCGAACAATAGTGTAGCATCCTCACGTGTTTGGTAATGAATATAGATCGTTACGGGTCCTTCTACTTTAGCAAAAGCATAAGGATTTGGGCAGAACACCCGGTATCCTACCCCCTGCACATCTAATACCACATATTCCGACTCCAAATGAACGACGGGTCCTCTTAAGAAATCTATCATTTTCGCAATACCTCATTTAATTTAGAATTAAGACTGCTCGAATGGGCATGACAAACCGCTACCGCCAGTGCATCCGCTACATCATCCGGTTTAGGGATCGCCGATAATTTCAATAGCAGCTTCACCATTTCCTGTACCTGCCGCTTCTCTGCCTTACCATAACCAACAACAGCCTGCTTCACCATCATAGGTGTATATTCCGAGACGGGTAGACCGCGCTGCACTGCAGCTAATATTGTCACTCCGCGGGCCTGCGCTACCGGCAATGCTGTTGTTACATTGCGTGCGAAGAATAACTTCTCTATCGCTACAGCATCAGGTTTATATTTATCAATGAGCTGACCCATGCCTTCATAGACATGCAGCAGACGTTCTTCCTCAGGCGTATGAGCCTCTGTCTGAATACAACCATATTGGACTGGAGTCAATTTATGACCTTCCTTATCCACAAAGCCAAAACCGACAATCGCCAGCCCTGGATCGATTCCCAAAATGCGCAAGCACGATCTCTCCTCTATAACAGGCAGTTTATTCCACCTTTTTCATCCATTACGCCGCCATGAAGCGAACATATGTATTCCTTCTAACCATTATAGCAAAAATACCCCTCCCGGGAGAAAAAAAGTTTACCCTCTGAAGCGAAATGACAACTTTAGGCCTACAACGAGAACCTTATACTTTCTTATATTTGCAAAAAAAAAGCTGCCCTTAGCCATTAAAAATGACTTTAGGACAGCTCATATGCTTTAGATGTTATTGCTTGTTCTTCATGACATGCTCAGAAGCCTCACGCGCATAGTCACTGAAGGTGGACAACACACTGTTGTATTCTTCAATATCCTGAACACGGATTCCATCATGAAGCTCTTTCCAAATACTTTCGGGCAGAGAGGATTTCAAGGAACCCATATCCATTTGAAAAAAGGTCTTCAGAACCTTTTCCTGTACCGGCGGCCCTTTAAATAAAGTCAAATTTCCAAATGCATCGACACCGATATAGGCTTCTTTTTTCGTTAGGGTCGATAGATCATTCACTTTTTGTTCCAGCCATAAATCTCCCTCGTTGCTGATCCAACCGCTCCATGCAGGGTGTTCGTTGATTATTTTCTTAAGCTGAAGCGGGTTCTTTACGCCAGGCAATGTCTGAATTTCTTCACCAGATACATACGATATTTTTAAATGAACGGTTCTACTGAGACCGCTTTGGGTGATCGTCTGCAACAGTTGTTCGTTATTTAAATTGTCCTTCTCATTCTCCTCACCGTTGTCCACGCCTACTTTAAACACAGCTGCGGCCAACTCGCTTTCTGCACTATCCGCCCAACTAGAATTCGTCAGCAGTCCACTGATTTCCTCAGGTACCTGCATACTGCGCCAAGCCAGTACAGTAAGAGCTAAACAAGCGGCTCCTACCCAAAGCGCCTTTTTCCAACGTCTCCATCGCTGCCAAAGTTGTTTTTTTATGCGCGACACGTTAATCCCTTCATTCTGGTTTTTCCCTATTGTGACCTGAGGAGGGATCATTTATGCGCTTTTCTGTGAATAATCGATATTTTATCTTGTCGCGTTAGGAATCACCGGCAGCTTCACATGGCTTGGATACTCACTATTATGGTAAACGGTCTGCAGAACCGTAATCGCTTCTGCATCTTCATACGGGTTACCACCAGTATTCGTATTAGGGAAAGCAACGAATTTACTGGACGAGGTAATCGAGAAACGAATTCGGTGTCCCACCGCAAATCTGTGAGCAATATTCGGCATGAAAATATCGTATTTCTCCACTTGACCTGGAGTCAGCAGTTCTGGTGCATCAAACCCATGACGATATTTAGCTCTGACAATATAATTAGATAACCGGATAGAGTCTCCTTGTTCATTCACATCACTAAGCGTAACCACCCAATCTGTATCCTTACCTGTGCTAGCGGCATAGATGACAGCAGACAATTCTCCAGCTATAGTCAACTCTTCCGTCAACACCTCACTAGTGTACACAAGAATATCATTCCGTAGCTCGTACTTCCGTAAATTTTCAGGCTCTCGCTCACCGCTATCATTCATAGGATCATTTGGGTTATAGACGTAAGTATCTTCTGGAGAACGCTCTTCTGGTGCTGTGAGCAGCTTCCCATCTCCTTGTCCTGAATTAGCCCGACCACCACTGGAAAGATAGAAAGGTGAAGTCACTGCTTCAGCAGGTGTCCACTCCTCCGACGTTCTCCACTGATTCTCACCAACGACATAATAAGAGGCTCTAGGCTCCTGATCTATCCCATTTGGAATGCCTTTGAGAAAGCGGTCGAACCAGCGCAGTACAGAAACATCGTAATCATAGACTACCGCATCGTTGCCGAAGCTTAGCCCCTCATAGTCTCTAGCCCTGTTTGGCCCATGCTCCCATGCACCTAGTCGGATTTTACGATTCGGAACATCATGTTCAGTCAGCATTCTCCATGTCTCCGATACGCCAGGGCTGTCACCGTCATACCAGCCTGAAATTACATACATGGGTACCTGCACCTGATCACCACGCTCAGTAAAGGTACAGTTTCTCCAGAAATCATCATACTCCGGATGCTGGCTCCACAGATCCCATGGACCTGATGCTTTGCCGATCAATTGCTGAGGAATCTCCTTAATCGGTCTCGCATCGACTGCTGCTTCTGGGTTCACCGTAATCCCACTAAAAATATCAAAATCTGTCCGGGTACCTACAGATTGCGCAAGCGTCCAAGACAAGAGTGGCCAAGAGCAAAGCGTTCCACCCTTACGCGCCGTATCTATAAATGGTGATCCAACATTCACTTCATCCACAACGGCCTTCAGATTCGGGTGCCCACTAGTTGCCGCCGACACAACAACAAACCCAAGATAGGAAGCGCCCCACATGCCAACATTTCCGTCTGACCATTCCTGTGTAATAATCCAGTCGATCGTATCATAGCCGTCATCCCGTTCATTATAAAAAGGAATTAATTCCCCTTCCGAATCCGCCCGACCTCTCACGTCCTGTGACACTACCGCATAGCCTTTATTGGCCCATCTCATAAAAATCTCTTTTTTTCCGTTACGGTCATAACAGGTTCTCACCAGAATCGTTGGCAGCTTGGTTCCCGGCTTAATACCCTCTGGAAGAAACACATCCGTAGCCAGCTTCACATCGTCGCTCATCGGAATCAGATAAGTACCCAAATCATTCACACCGTACTCTGGCTTGGACAAAAGAGGATCATCATAGACAACTAAAGGTGTCAGCTTCTCATAGCCTTCTTTAACAATAAGTTCTATGCCATACCGATTCGGCGTAAGAAAAGCGACAATCTCCCCGTCCAAAGTCACAATATCCAATGCCGTCTCTTTTCGCAACGCCCATACTTGTGAAGTAAGCTCGCGGCCATCAATTACAGCCTGATACTGAATATGCTTTTGATAGAGATCGCTATTACTCAGAACTACCTCATCATTGACCCATTCCGCTGTAGCATAAGCATCGATGTGTTCGAGGATTTTTTGAAGAGGAAGTACAGTCTTGAACTGGCTATCTAGCACGTTGTCCTGCATTTGTGTTCGTCTGCGCGGATCGACCTTAGCAAGCATGATTTGTTGTTCCGTAAAATGAATTTTCCCTGTATAAATGCCAGAACAGTAGAAGTTAAATGTGGTTGTGTTTAAGTAAGTTGACATCTATTTATCCCCTATCCCCAAATTTCTTCAAATACGCGCAGCCAGTTTCCACCTATGATCTTTGCAATATCCTCATCCGCATAACCGCGAGCCACCAGACCTCTAGTAAAGTTGATAAAATAACTGTATTTTTCAAGCCCAGCAACGGTTTCAGTAGAAGGTCCGTCTCCTTTGGCGAACCCTAGCTTAGGTGCAATATGTTCTTTAAAATGAACCAATGACCAAAGCACGTCGCTCATCGGCCAATCGGTTCCAACTCCGACATGATCCACTCCTACAAGCCGAATCACATATTCAATATGATCCAACACATGATCAATGGTCGTATGATTAGGATCTTCATGAACAAACCACGGCATAGCAAAAATACCGATGACCCCACCCGTCTTGGCTATCGCAATGATTTCCTCATCACTTTTGCAGCGCATATGCGAATAAATAGCCTCTACACCCGTGTGTGAAGCAATGACCGGAGTTTTAGAATAGTTGCAAGCATCAAGCGTAGTCTGTTTTCCGCAATGTCCCGTATCTACAATGATCCCGAGCTTGTTCAAGCGCTCAATGAATCTTTTGCCAAAATTCGTAATACCAGCGTTCGAATGTTCTGCACAGCCTGCACCGATCTGATTCTGATTGTTGTACGTTAATTGTAGAATTCTTAATCCAAAATTATGTAACACATCTAATAGTTCTAAGTTTCTGCCTAAACCATCTGTTTCTTGCGCCGTGATAATACCCGCCTTATGACCATTGCGCTTGGCTGCACGTATGTCCTCTGCGGTTAAAGCTTTAACTAACCAATCTGCAGAGTCGAACTGAAGCTGGACTTCAGCCATGCTAGTGATCATGCTTTCTAAGGATTCTAAATGAAGTTCCCGATTACCCGCCGTAATTCCTGACTTATACCATTCCTCTTTATACTCGGGAATCTCACCGCTGGCTGATAGCTTTGTGATCATTTTAGCTGGCATGCTGCTGTATACCATCGGCTCATCTTTATAGGGCTCACACAGCTCTTTGATTTTTCCGGACATAGACTCTGGAATAGCACTTGGAGATAAAGGTCCTTGGAACAGCAAATCAATATTAATATTCTGCTCATGCAAACGCACGGCCCGCTCTTCCTCTTGCTCCGTCAACTTGAAATCATACAAACCTTCATATGTGCTCATCATGAGATTGCTCCTTAGAATGCAATTTCGATACCTTTATGTAATCTAACAGCTTCATTATAAATGAAATTTGCTGCTGCTAAATCCTCTATCGCAAGCCCAAGTCCTTTAAAAAGAGTAATCTCACCAGCTGTGGTTCTGCCCACAATACTGCCGCTGATCAGCTCACCGATTTCACCGATGATATGGCCTGAAGTGATCACGCCTTCCTTCAGCGGAATTAAATAATCCCCGGATTCATTATGCGCCGACTCCAATCGATCTACATATAACTTCGCTAATTGGACTGTCTCCGAATCCAGCTCACGATCTGCTGGTCTGCAGGCTCCCACCGCATTGATATGTACTCCTGCCTTCAGCCATTCTCCTTTGAGCACAGGCTCTGTAGATGCTGTTACGGTACAAATGATATCTGCCGCATGAACTGTCTCTTGAACAGACTCTGCAACAACGATCTCCACATTCCATTTACTGCTCATTTCTGCTTGGAAATCTCTAGCCTTTGCAATTGTCCTACTCCAAACTCTAACCTCGCGAATGGATCGAACCAACAGCATAGCTTCCAGATGGCTTTTAGCTTGTTCTCCAGTGCCAAGAATGGCAAGCACCTCTGCATCTTCTCTGGCCAAATAACGAGTTGCTACTGCGCTAACAGCAGCCGTGCGGATTGACGTGATTATTTGTCCGTCTACTACAGCTTTCAGAACGCCGGTAGAAGAATCGAATAGAGTAACAAGACCTTGATGGGAAGGTAGATCCGACCCATGATTGCTAGGAAACACACTGATGATTTTGGCACCTGCCACCTCTTCACCCTGCAAATATCCCGGCATTAAGCCAATCAGATTGCTTTTCTGTAACGGGAGTACTTGTCTTAAGCTCTGTACGGCTTGTCCTGTGGACAAGTCCTTCAAAACGGATTTCATAACTGTGATACAAGATTCCATAGATAATAGCTCAGCAATTTCATTTTGATTAATGACTAGCATAAGACAAACCTCCTTCTCCTAATTGTGGATACAAAATTATTCTTTCTATCATAACTTATACGGTTTAAATATTCATATATAAAGATGGAAGTCAGCAATACGCTACCGAATATCCTAAATTCTTTGTATTAGTAAATATTGTTTGCTATACTTTCTCTGAAGTAGCAGAAGACTTAAATTTTTATACAAAGGGGAATTCCTTGATGATTATTCAACCTAAAACACGCGGATTTATATGTACAACAGCCCATCCAGAGGGATGCGCCAAACAAATAGAACAACAAATTGAATATGTAAAAGCACAAAAGAAAATTGAGGGACCTGCGAATGTACTTGTCATTGGTGCCTCTACCGGATACGGACTAGCTTCTAGAATTTCAGCTGCTTTTGGTGCTGGCGCCAATACCATTGGTGTTTTCTTCGATAAGGCTGCGGAAGGTCAGCGCACAGCTTCTGCAGGCTGGTATAACTCCGCTGCCTTTGAACAACAAGCAGCAGAGCTTGGACTTAAATCACACAGCATTGTTGGCGATGCCTTCTCTGATGCTATTAAAGAAAAGACCATTGAATTAATAAAAGCTGAATATGGCACTGTCGATTTAGTTATTTATAGTGTCGCTTCACCTCGCCGTACCCATCCGGTAACAGGAGAAACCTTCTCCTCGGTCATTAAGCCAGTTGGAACTGCGTATTCGAATAAAACCTTGAACTTCCACACAGGTGAAGTATCTATGACTACTATTGAGCCTGCTACAGAAGAAGAAGTACGTCAGACGATCGCTGTTATGGGTGGCGAAGACTGGAGAATGTGGATCGATCAGCTCCAAGAAGCTGGCGTGCTTGCAGATGGTGCCACTACTGTTGCTTACTCCTATATTGGTCCTGAAATCACTCACCCTATCTACCGTGATGGAACGATTGGCCAAGCCAAACACGATCTGGAACAGACTGCGATCCAAATGAATGACCTTCTTGCACCAAAAGGCGGACGTGCATTTGTATCCGTTAATAAGGCGCTTGTAACTCAGTCCAGCTCGGCGATTCCTGTAGTACCTCTTTATATCTCTGCACTTTACGAAGTGATGAAGGAAAAAGAGCTACATGAGAACTGTATTGAACAAATGTACCGCTTGTTCTCTGAGCATCTTTACAGTGGGGGCGAGGCTACTGCTGACGGAAGCTGTTTGATCCGAATTGACGACTGGGAAATGCGTGAGGATGTTCAGACTGAGGTTATGAAACGTTGGGACGAGCTGACAACCGACAATGCAGGTGAACTGGCTGATCTTGAAGGCTACCGCCAAGATTTCTTCCATCTGTTTGGCTTTAGAACAGATGGAGTCGACTACGAAGCTGACATTGATCCGAATGTCGACATTCCGAATATGTACTAAATGATAATGAGCACTTCCCTATATTAAATATTAACGTATACAAAAAAGAGGGTGTCCTCAAAAGTAGTAATTTCTACTGATGTGACAGCCTCTTTTTTGTGCTTTGCCAACAGCATATCTATACGTCGTAAGGCATATTGGCTTAGCCTCCCACTTTGTGATATGGTTTGATAGAATACTGCAAGTTCTACTTACAATCGAAGGAGTGAATCACCATGGTTAAGAAAATTAGTGTATCGAACGGTGCACTTGATGTATCCCAAATTTCGCTTGGCTGTATGCGGATTGCGGATTTGTCTGCAAAAGAGGCTGATACACATGTACATAGTGCGTTAGAGCTCGGAATAGACTTCTTTGATCATGCCGACATCTACGCGGACGGAAAAGCCGAGGAAGTATTTGCTGGGGTACTGGAGAATAATCCTGGTATGCGCGATAAAATGCTTATCCAAACCAAATGCGGGATCCGTAAGGGCTATTTTGATTTCTCCAAAGAGCATATCTTACAGTCCGTGGAGGGCAGCCTAAAACGCTTGAAGACCGATTATATCGATGTGCTCCTGCTTCACCGTCCCGACACGCTGTTCGAACCAGAAGAGGTGGCTGAGGCTTTTGACATACTGGAGAGCAAGGGATTGGTCAAGCATTTTGGTGTCAGCAACCAGAACCCGCTGCAAATCGAACTCCTCAAGAAAAATGTAAAGCAACCGCTACTATTCAACCAACTGCAGTTGAGCATTATGGTCACTGGTATGATTGATACCGGCTTCAATGTGAATATGACTAACTCCAGTTCAGTTGTCCATGATGGCGGGATTTTGGAGTATAGCCGCCTACATGACATGACCATTCAGCCATGGTCGCCTTTCCAATACGGCTTCTTTGAAGGTGTATTCTTGGACAACGACAAGTTCCCTGAATTGAACGAGGTTATTAACCGCTTGGCGGCTGAAAAAGAAGTGACTAATACGGCCATTGCCATCGCTTGGATTCTCAGACATCCAGCAAATATGCAGCCCGTAGTAGGTACAACCAATACGCAGCGCTTGCGGGATATTGCTAAAGCATCCGATATTACACTCACTAGACCAGAATGGTATGAAATCTACCGCGCTGCCGGTAATGTCCTTCCATAAATATCAAAAGCCACGAAGTACGCTAATATCGTACCTCGTGGCTTTTCTTTGTAGACTATGATTGAACCCGAATAACTCTTATAAAAAAAAACGGCATATTTGCCGTTTCCTTTAGGATGGACTCTCAGGGATTCGAACCCTGGACCAATTGATTAAGAGTCAACTGCTCTACCAGCTGAGCTAAGAGTCCACGATATAATGATCTACCTTACAAAAATTGAAAAGTAAAAGCTCTTAGCTTTATAACGCATAAGAGCTTCACTTGGTAATTGATACCGGCGAGAGGACTCGAACCTCCACGGTTTCCCTCTCGATTTTGAGTCGAGCGCGTCTGCCATTCCGCCACGCCGGCAAAGTATAAAGTTAAAAGATGGTGCGCCCTGAGAGATTCGAACTCCCGGCCTTTTGATTCGTAGTCAAACGCTCTATCCAGCTGAGCTAAGGGCGCAAAATTTATATGGAGCGGACGACGGGAATCGAACCCGCGACCCTCGCCTTGGCAAGGCGATGCTCTACCGCTGAGCCACGTCCGCACACGGTATGTATTAATGTCCGACTCACTTAAGAAGTGAGCCATGAAGGACTCGAACCTTCGACACCCTGATTAAAAGTCAGGTGCTCTACCAACTGAGCTAATGGCTCATAAGCAAGAAAATGGCGGAACCGACGGGATTCGAACCCGCGATCTCCTGCGTGACAGGCAGGCATGTTAGGCCAACTACACCACGGTTCCAGAAGAATAATTGCTTGATGAAATTTGGTTGCGGGGGCAGGATTTGAACCTGCGGCCTTCGGGTTATGAGCCCGACGAGCTACCGGGCTGCTCCACCCCGCGTCATTAAAAGATATTCAGCTATCAGTTACAATTCGAAAGCTTCATGGTGGAGGCTGAGGGGATCGAACCCCCGACCCTCTGCTTGTAAGGCAGATGCTCTCCCAGCTGAGCTAAGCCTCCATGTAAAGAAGCAACTCAATTATCATAACATAATCATGAATGTAATGCAACTATTTCTTATGTAGCTGAATTCAGCTTCAATAAAGAAATGGTGACCCGTATGGGATTCGAACCCATGTTACCTCCGTGAAAGGGAGGTGTCTTAACCCCTTGACCAACGGGCCATATTGAAAACAAAATCTTTTGACAACAAAAAATATTATATCATGTAATCCGAAGTATAGCAATACATATATTAAACAAATTTCACACCTACCCTAAGTTGGCATTAAGTGATATCCAGCTTAAGGGCTATAGCCTCTACGACTTCAAGTGTAGTCAGGTTGTTCGTGTCTAAATGGTCTTTAAATACGTCCTTATTCAGTCCTGTGATGCATCTGTCGATCTGTTGAACGGTCCATGAGTCATTCCCTTCACCTCTACCACTCAATCTCTTAAGCAGCGTCTCTCGTGAGGCACACAAAGTAAAATGATGAACCTCTAATCCCTCTTTTATTAGCTTACCCGCAATCTCCATCCAATAATCTGGGTTGACTATGGTCATAGGTACGATAATCGTCCCACTATATTCGCTGGCTATATATTTTAACATGGAATGGTTAAATTCACGCCAAAGGTAATGGTCCTGAAAGTCACCTTTTGTCATCACATCAGGAATGTTTGCTCTTATGTAATACCCTACATTCTCTGGATCGTATACAAAAGAATTAGGAAGTCTGCGATGTAATTCATATGCAGTTTCTGTCTTCCCCGCACCAAAAGCACCATTGATCCATATAATCAAGATCATTATCCCCCATGAAAGATCTATTATTGTGACTGGCTAAAAATAGTCTCATAAGAAGTAACTCTATTAACCCACATTATCACAAAACACCCTCCATTTAATACACTATTAAATAGATTTGGTTCTCATTGTTTTCTTTAAACCTTTACAAGCAAATTCTTTGTACAACAAAAAGACCACTATCGAATACTCAACAGTGGTCTTGCGTGCTTGGCAACGTCCTACTCTCCCAGGACCCTTCGGTCCAAGTACCATCGGCGCTGGAGGGCTTAACGGTCGTGTTCGGGATGGGTACGCGTGGAACCCCTCCGCTATCGCCACCAAACGGGCATTTGCGGTACAAATGCATTATTCAGGTCTCAGCATCGCCAAATGCTGAAAACAAATTCATCATCATACAGCCACTAGGACCATATGGGTTAGAACTTGATTCCTGAAAACTGAATCCGAATCGAATTTGCGTTTTAAGTATAGGATAAGCCCTCGACCGATTAGTATTGGTCAGCTCCATGCATTACTGCACTTCCACCTCCAACCTATCTACCTCGTCGTCTTCAAGGGGTCTTACTAATTGGGAAATCTCATCTTGAGGGGGGCTTCACGCTTAGATGCTTTCAGCGCTTATCCCGTCCGTACGTAGCTACCCAGCCATGCTTCTGGCGAAACAACTGGTGCACCAGCGGTACGTCCATCCCGGTCCTCTCGTACTAAGGACAGCTCCTCTCAAATTTCCTGCGCCCACGACAGATAGGGACCGAACTGTCTCACGACGTTCTGAACCCAGCTCGCGTACCGCTTTAATGGGCGAACAGCCCAACCCTTGGGACCTACTTCAGCCCCAGGATGCGATGAGCCGACATCGAGGTGCCAAACCTCCCCGTCGATGTGGACTCTTGGGGGAGATAAGCCTGTTATCCCCAGGGTAGCTTTTATCCGTTGAGCGATGGCCCTTCCATGCGGTACCACCGGATCACTAAGTCCGACTTTCGTCCCTGCTCGACTTGTAGGTCTCGCAGTCAAGCTCCCTTATGCCTTTGCACTCTTCGAATGATTTCCAACCATTCTGAGGGAACCTTGGAACGCCTCCGTTACTCTTTAGGAGGCGACCGCCCCAGTCAAACTGCCCGCCTGACACGGTCCCCGTACCCGGTAAGGGTACTAGGTTAGAACCTAGATACGATCAGGGTGGTATCCCAACGGCGCCTCCACCGAAGCTTGCGCTCCGATTTCTACGGCTCCCACCTATCCTGTACAGATCGTACCCAAATTCAATATCAAGCTGCAGTAAAGCTCCATGGGGTCTTTCCGTCTTGTCGCGGGTAACCTGCATCTTCACAGGTATTAAAATTTCACCGGATCTCTCGTTGAGACAGCGCCCAAGTCGTTACGCCATTCGTGCGGGTCAGAATTTACCTGACAAGGAATTTCGCTACCTTAGGACCGTTATAGTTACGGCCGCCGTTTACTGGGGCTTCGGTTCATAGCTTCGGGTTACCCCTAACCACTCCCCTTAACCTTCCAGCACCGGGCAGGCGTCAGCCCGTATACTTCGCCTTGCGGCTTCGCACAGACCTGTGTTTTTGCTAAACAGTCGCTTGGGCCTTTTCACTGCGGCCCCCTCGTGCTATTCACACTACCGGGGCACCCCTTCTCCCGAAGTTACGGGGTCATTTTGCCGAGTTCCTTAACGAGAGTTCTTCCGCGCGCCTTAGAATTCTCTTCTCGCCTACCTGTGTCGGTTTGCGGTACGGGCACCTTCTCCTGGCTAGAGGCTTTTCTTGGCAGTGTGAGATCATGACCTTCGCTACTATAATTTTCGCTCCCCATCACAGCCCAGCCTTAATGATGTGCGGATTTGCCTACACATCAGCCTCACTGCTTAGACGGACATATCCATCAGTCCGCGTCACTACCCTCCTGCGTCACCCCATCGCTCATAGCGGATTACGGTGGTACAGTAATTTCAAACTGTTGTCCTTCGACTACGCCTTTCGGCCTCGCCTTAGGTCCCGACTTACCCTGAGCGGACGAGCCTTCCTCAGGAAACCTTGGGCTTTCGGCGGATCAGATTCTCACTGATCTTTTCGTTACTCATACCGGCATTCTCACTTGTATGCTGTCCAGCGCTCCTTACGGTACACCTTCAACCCACATACAACGCTCCCCTACCCCAGATACATACGTATCTAGCCATAGCTTCGGTGGTGTGTTTAGCCCCGTTACATTTTCGGCGCAGAGTCACTCGACCAGTGAGCTATTACGCACTCTTTCAATGGTGGCTGCTTCTAAGCCAACATCCTGGTTGTCTGTGCAACTCCACATCCTTTCCCACTTAACACACACTTGGGGACCTTAGCTGATGGTCTGGGCTGTTTCCCTTTTGACAATGGATCTTAGCACTCACTGTCTGACTCCCGGCAATAAGTATATGGCATTCGGAGTTTGACTGATCTTGGTAACCCTTGCGGGCCCCGCAACCAATCAGTGCTCTACCTCCACTACTCTTATACCGAGGCTAGCCCTAAAGCTATTTCGGGGAGAACCAGCTATCTCCGAGTTCGATTGGAATTTCTCCGCTACCCCCACCTCATCCCCGCATTTTTCAACATGCGTGGGTTCGGGCCTCCAGTGCGTGTTACCGCACCTTCACCCTGGACAGGGGTAGATCACACGGTTTCGGGTCTACGTCCACATACTAAATCGCCCTATTCAGACTCGCTTTCGCTGCGGCTCCGTCTTCTCGACTTAACCTTGCATGTTAAACGTAACTCGCCGGTTCATTCTACAAAAGGCACGCCATCACCCATAGATAGGGCTCTGACTTTTTGTAAGCACACGGTTTCAGGTTCTATTTCACTCCCCTTCCGGGGTGCTTTTCACCTTTCCCTCACGGTACTGTTTCACTATCGGTCGCCAGGTAGTATTTAGCCTTAGCAGATGGTCCTGCTGGATTCATACGGGGTTTCACGTGCCCCGCACTACTCGGGATCCGTCTCGGAGAGAACACAGTTTAGGTTACAGGGCTTTTACCTCTATCGCGGGCCTTTCCAGACCTCTTCACCTACCATATTCCTTTGTAACTCCATGTGAGACGTCCCACAACCCCTAAGAGCAAGCTCTTAGGTTTAGGCTGTTCCGCGTTCGCTCGCCGCTACTGACGGAATCACTATTGTTTTCTCTTCCTCAGGGTACTTAGATGTTTCAGTTCCCCTGGTCTGCCTCTACATCTCCTATGTGTTCAGAGATGAGTAACTGCGAATTACCACAGCTGGGTTTCCCCATTCGGACACCCCCGGATCAAAGCTTGCTTACAGCTCCCCGAGGCAGTTTCGTTGTTCGCCACGTCCTTCGTCGGCTCCTGGCGCCTAGGCATCCTCCGTGTGCTCTTATTAGCTTAACCTCAATTTTCTCCGTATGAGAAATATTGCACATTGAATGAATTCAACACACTTTACTTCTTTCGGATTCCATTGTATTCACTAATAACATTTACTTGTTTGCACAAGTTGCTAAAAGATGTTCTAAAACGCAAATTCGTTTCGGTATCCAGTTTTCAAGGATCAAGTTTAAAGATGAGAGCTTAAACTCTCAAAACTGAGCAACGAGTGAGTATTTTGGAAGTTTAACTTCCGATTTGAATGTTTCCATTGCAGGAAACGATTCTCCATAGAAAGGAGGTGATCCAGCCGCACCTTCCGATACGGCTACCTTGTTACGACTTCACCCCAATCATCTACCCCACCTTCGGCGGCTGGCTCCCTTGCGGGTTACCCCACCGACTTCGGGTGTTGTAAACTCTCGTGGTGTGACGGGCGGTGTGTACAAGACCCGGGAACGTATTCACCGCGGCATGCTGATCCGCGATTACTAGCAATTCCGACTTCATGCAGGCGAGTTGCAGCCTGCAATCCGAACTGAGACCGGCTTTGATGGGATTGGCTTCACCTCGCGGTTTCGCTTCCCGTTGTACCGGCCATTGTAGTACGTGTGTAGCCCAGGTCATAAGGGGCATGATGATTTGACGTCATCCCCACCTTCCTCCGGTTTGTCACCGGCAGTCACTCTAGAGTGCCCAACATTACTTGCTGGCAACTAAAGTTAAGGGTTGCGCTCGTTGCGGGACTTAACCCAACATCTCACGACACGAGCTGACGACAACCATGCACCACCTGTCTCCTCTGTCCCGAAGGCCGCCACTATCTCTAGTGGATTCAGAGGGATGTCAAGACCTGGTAAGGTTCTTCGCGTTGCTTCGAATTAAACCACATACTCCACTGCTTGTGCGGGTCCCCGTCAATTCCTTTGAGTTTCAGTCTTGCGACCGTACTCCCCAGGCGGAGTGCTTACTGTGTTAACTTCGGCACCAAGGGTATCGAAACCCCTAACACCTAGCACTCATCGTTTACGGCGTGGACTACCAGGGTATCTAATCCTGTTTGCTCCCCACGCTTTCGCGCCTCAGCGTCAGTTACAGCCCAGAAAGTCGCCTTCGCCACTGGTGTTCCTCCACATATCTACGCATTTCACCGCTACACGTGGAATTCCACTTTCCTCTTCTGTACTCAAGCCACCCAGTTTCCAGTGCGACCTTAGGTTGAGCCCAAGGTTTAAACACCAGACTTAAATAGCCGCCTGCGCGCGCTTTACGCCCAATAATTCCGGACAACGCTTGCCCCCTACGTATTACCGCGGCTGCTGGCACGTAGTTAGCCGGGGCTTTCTTCTCAGGTACCGTCACTCCGGTAGCAGTTACTCTACCGGACGTTCTTCCCTGGCAACAGAGCTTTACGATCCGAAAACCTTCATCACTCACGCGGCGTTGCTCCGTCAGGCTTTCGCCCATTGCGGAAGATTCCCTACTGCTGCCTCCCGTAGGAGTCTGGGCCGTGTCTCAGTCCCAGTGTGGCCGTTCACCCTCTCAGGTCGGCTACGCATCGTCGCCTTGGTGGGCCGTTACCCCACCAACTAGCTAATGCGCCGCAGGCCCATCCCTCAGTGACAGATTGCTCCGTCTTTCATTCTTTCTTCAGGAGAAAAAAGAAATTATCCGGTATTAGCTACCGTTTCCGGTAGTTATCCCAGTCTAAGGGGCAGGTTGCCTACGTGTTACTCACCCGTCCGCCGCTAAGTTACTTTGAAAGCAAGCTTTCAAAGTAACTCCGCTCGACTTGCATGTATTAGGCACGCCGCCAGCGTTCGTCCTGAGCCAGGATCAAACTCTCCAATTAGTATTGAAAAGAGCGATATGCTCATTTTGAAACATCTGACGAGAAAATTAATTCTCTAATTTTGGATTTCACTTTCGTGATTTCCTACTCACTCGTTGTTCAGTTTTCAAAGATCAAGTTCTCGTTGGCGCCGTTTAATGTCTCAGCAGCAACTCTTATACTATATCATGCTTTCCGATGAATCGCAACACTTTTTTTCAAAGTCTTTTGTAATCTCATTCGGATTAATATTGACCAATCGATAGTTTATATTACCTCTTCGCGACTGGATTTATAATATAACATATGTCTCAGTATAAAAACAACCCCTAAATTTAAAAAATTCAAGGATAAGTACTTTCGTCTCATTCCTACATCTTGCTCAATCTCCCTCACATCTCCACATAAAAAACGTGCAGATTCTAATAATCAGAATCTACACGCTAAAGAAAGAATGAGTTTTAAATTAGAACTGCATTAATTAGAAATCCATGGATTTCTACGTTTCTTAGTACTTTCTGCACGACCACCCGCAGTTGAACGTTGAGATTTCACAACTGTTTTGTTTTTCTTACTGCTGTTTTGACTCGAGGTCTTTGCTTTTGATGCCGATTCCTTCGTTGCACTTCCCTTACTCTTGAGAGATCCGCCAGAGGTTAATTCCTGTACGAACGTTTCAGGCTCTTGAATTTCAGGAACCCGATTATGTTGCGAATAATTACCTATACCAGGATACTGCGGATTAGACGGAATATTCGACATTACCGGTCCACCAAATGCTCCAAGAGGAGAAGTTGGAACTACTCCTTGATTAGGTGTACCTGCTCCATAAGCGGAAAATGCATTTGGGTTTCCATATGCAGGATAGGTATTATATACGGGCATTTCATATGAATAAGGTTGAACATGCATTCCTCCACACCCACAAGTAGGCCATGGAAGGTTCGATGACTGTCCTCCATATTGCGGCATCCCATACGCGGAGAATTCCGCACCCGGGTTCATTCCAGAAACATTAGCCTCCATATAGTTAGGAGCAGCGTTCGGATTCCATTGTTCCGGATTCATATTAGGCCAAGCATTCGGATTCCATTGTTCCGGACTCATATTAGGCCAAGCATTCGGATTCCATTGTTCTGGACTCACGTTAGGCGCTGCATTCGGATTCCATTGTTCCGGACTTATATTAGGGCAAGCATTCGGATTCCATTGTTCCGGACTCATATTAGGGCAAGCATTCGGATTCCATTGTTCTGGACTCACGTTAGGTGCAGCATTCGGATTCCATTGTTCTGGACTCATATTAGGTGAATACATATTTTCTGAAAAGTAGTATGGAGACATGTATTCAGGTCCATATGACGCTGGTTGAACATAACTTGGTGCCCAATTCATGTTCATATTAGGGCTATTTTGATAAGAATCATAGAGATAAGGATTTCCTCCTAGGCCTGGATATCCCATATTGTCACAAGAATCTGCCTTTTCCTCTTTGCAAGCCACTGGCTTCATCTCAGCTTTTGGTGCCTCATGATGTGCTAAGGGCTCTTGATTTGGAACTGTAATCTGAACAAATAAGCTCTGCATTTCAATTTCTTGCACAGGAGCAACTTCCATCTGCATATTCGGCGCAGGATTAGGTGCAGCATTTTGAGTATTAATAGGGGCGATGTTCATCGATGGGTGTGGTGCAGAATTGTATAAAGGCGAGATATTTGGCGATGATTTAGGTGCTGGTTTATTTTCTGCTTTTGCTTCTGGTTTAGTTTCTGGTTTGATTTCGGGTTTAGTCTCCGCTTTAGGTGCAGGAACTACCTCAGCTGCTGGCTGTTCTTTTGGACCCGTATATTCCTTCCCACCCACTTGTGTTTTCTCAGAAGCATTAGAAGGCATGTAGCCAGGCTGTAATGGGGAAGAATTTGATGCTTTTTTAGGAATATTGACTACTTCTCCTAACATCAGTACATTCGGATTCTTTAACTGGGGATTTGCTTCAACCATATCCTTTAAAGGGATTCCCCATGCCTTAGATAATTTCCACAAGGTATCTCCTTGCTTGACTGTGTGCTTGTAGTAAACTTCACTGTTTTCTGGTACGGATACAGGAGCCGTAGGTATTTTTACTTTTTCACCAACCGCCAGTACATTTGGATTGCTGATTTGCGGATTAGCTTCAATAATTTTTTGTAACGGCACTCCGTACTTTTGTGATAATGAATACAGACTATCGCCTTGTTTGACTATGTGTATTTTCACGTAGCATTAACCTCCTAAAAGTTTTGTGGAGTATTGCTTTCTTACAGCTACACAGCAAAACTGACTTTGAAAGCAAACACCCTTTTGATGGAACATTGCTCTCTTACAAAGTTATATGCGGTACAGCCGCCTCCTTCGTTACTACATCTTATGCAGCCCATGGGCGAATGACATCCCCGAAATAAAAAAAATCCTTTCATGTGACATGAAAAGATCTCCCGTAGACTCCCGGGTATCTTCTTCATGTATGCATGAAAGGACTTTTGACGCATGTTCAGTGCTATTTAGCATACTCTACACGACTAGCATATAGAGAGTACATTGTATGATCAACTGTTATTCCCAGACCTTGTAGCCATCTTTATCAACAACATTGCGGAACTCTTCAAGAAGCTTCAACGTAATAGGACCTGCATGTCCTTCTCCGATGATGCGTCCGTCAATTTCACGCGCTGCAATAACTTCAGCGGCTGTTCCAGTAAAGAATACCTCGTCCGCTATGTAAACATCGTGCATCGTGAAAGGTTCTTCTTTTAACTTAAGACCCAATTTCTCGCATAGCTCGATGATCGCCAGACGTGTGATTCCTTCAAGCGCTCCCAGATAGCAAGGAGGAGTAAAGACTACACCATTTTTGATGATAAAAATATTATCTCCGGATCCCTCAGTAACATATCCTTGAGCATTCATCATGATCGCTTCATCGGCTTCCGCCAGATTCGATTGAATTTTCACTAGGATATTATTGAGATAGTTAAGCGATTTAATCTTCGGATTCAGTGCATCCGGAATGTTACGACGCTGGGATACAGAAACTGCACGAAGCCCATTAATGTACGCTTGTTCTGGGTAAATAGCCAATTGTTCAACGATAATAATTACGCTGGCTTTAGGACAACGACGTGGATCAAGACCTAAGTTACCAGGACCACGGGATACGATCAGTCGAATATAACCGTTACGCATGTCGTTAAGACGAATCGTTTCAGCCATAGCTCCCAGCATCTCATCATAAGTGAGCGGAATGTCCAGCATGATCGACTTCGCCGAATCATATAGTCTGTCCAAATGCTCTTTACATTTAAAAATATTGCCGTTATAGATACGAATACCTTCAAATATGCCGTCTCCATACAAAAAACCGTGATCAAAAACGGATACCTTTGCATTTTCCTTAGTTACGTGTTGTCCATCCAGATAGATCCATTGTTCAGCCATTAATTTACTGCACCTCCGCTTTCTCTTCCTCATAGGTGTATGTGGGATACGAGCCCAGAATCCGTACCTGACAGCCTAAAGCGTTAATCTCTTCAATAGCCCCTGGCAGCAGGACCGATTCTATCGGTTCCAGCACATCAATATAAAAATAATAAGTACCCAACTTCTTTTTCGTTGGTCGTGATTCAATACGCGATAAATTCAGTTTCCGCCAAGAAAAGGCAGCGAGGACCTGATGCAAGGCACCTGGAAAATCCTCCGGCAGCGTTACTAGGACACTCGTCTTTACGCCATTGCTGCTCCGTGGAAGATCAACATTCTGCGGGCCGACAAGGACAAATCGTGTGTAGTTGTTGTTGTGATCTGTAATTTCCCGATCTACAATCTCCAGCCCATGAGTTGCGGCGCCAAGAGATGTACCAATCGCAGCCCAGCCCTTGCCAGGGTTGTTCTTAACGATTTCTACAGCTTCAGAGGTACTTCCGACCGACTCCAGTTCTGCCCAAGGTGCATGCTTACGAACAAATTGCATGCATTGTGCCATTGCAACAGGATGCGAAAGGATTTTTAGCATTTTTGTGAAATCCTTATTGTCGTTAGTATCTGTGAATTCCAGTGGGTGACCGATGAGATTCTGTATCGATGGAAAGATCCATTCAGCCTGCATTGGCAGATCGACTTCATTGATGAGCCAATCAATATGGAGACTAACTGAACCTTCAATGGTATTCTCAATCGGGATAACGCTGTAATCGGTGGTGCCACCAGCCGTAGAGAGAAACACATCGGAAATTAATTTGTGATGCACAACTTTTACAGGCTCACCGTTAAACAAATGCAGCAGCGCTTCGTGGGATACCGAGCCCTGCGGCAATACCGCTATTGATTTCATGACCGTACTTCTCCTTTTATCATATCCAAAAATGATACGTTTTGCATCTCGTTTCTTTCAAGCAGCTCTGACGTAACACCTGAAGTACAAGGCATCAGCCAGCATGTCTGAGAAGGGATGCCATGTTCTTGCATCGTATTCATTAGGAAAGCCTCAAGCTCACGCTTACGAGCCTCATGACGATCAACTAAACAAAGCAAGGTAGGGCCGGCACCGCTAAGCGCGATTCCAAGGGCACCATGTTTTGGAGCTTCAGAGAGCAGCTTCTCCATGCCCGGTACAAGAGGTGCACGATACGGCTGGTGCAGTCGATCCTGCATCGCCCTGCTAATTAGGTCAAGACGACCACTTGCCAGCGCAGCCGTCAGTAGAGAGGTTCTACTGATGTTGTATACGGCGTCGCTCACCGAGATTTCTGTTGGAAGCACACCTCGCGCTTTCGTTGTCGCCAGTTCGAATTCGGGAATCACCACAAGAACCTCCAGATCTTGCGGCGGCTCAAGGCGAACATAATCAGCATGCTCACCATCCCACACTGCGGTAATGATACCCCCAAACAAGGAAGCCCCTACATTGTCAGGATGCTTCTCAAGCTGGGTAGCCATATCAAATAGCTTGGTATCATCCAGCGGAGATCCGATCATAGTATTAGCTGCGACCATGGCACCAATGATGGCTGAGGCACTGCTGCCGAGTCCACGCGTAAGCGGAATCTCGGAATACATCGATATCGACAATTCAGGCACCGTAACTCCGGCTTCTGCAAATACCATTTGGGCGACCTGATAGAGCAAATTACTCTTATCCTGAGCCAGCCCCTTCATCTCGTCACCATAAAGATGAAAAACAGTCTCCTCTGCTTCCTCCATCTCAATCCAGGCATACATAGACAAAGCCATGCCCAAGGTATCGAAGCCCGGACCAAGATTGGCAGTACTAGCAGGTACTTTAATCCTAGCTCTTCCGTAAGTACTCATAACAGGCGCAATCTCCTTACTTGTTGTTTGAATATAGAAAGCATTAATCCATTTATAGTTCTAACCTTCCACACGATAATGGCTCTTAATCCGGTGGATGACTTTGAGTTCCTGAAAATGGTGCAGCACTTTGTTCATACTTGCTTTGCTGGCGTTATGGGTAACAATAATTATCTCCGCGTCAGGATTGTTTGGATTGGCTTGCTGAACTACCGAATCAAGACTCACGTCATACTCGGCAAATACCTGAGTAATCTTGGCCAATACGCCTGCTTTATCATCAACGTGTAATAGAAGAAAGTTCTTATAAAAGATATCCTCATCACTCTTAAGCTTCTTCTGCTTATAAGGTACTTTTTGCTTCAATCCATTGACACCCAGCTTTAGGTTCTTAATAATAGCTACCAAGTCAGCTACCACCGAAGTTGCTGTTGGCATTGCACCCGCGCCCGCACCATAGAACATCGTCTCTCCTACTGCCTCACCGTACACATAAACTGCATTGAAGACACCATTTACGGAAGCAAGTG
The DNA here is from genome assembly GCF_037977235.1 of Paenibacillus sp. FSL K6-0276. Lineage (NCBI taxonomy): Bacteria > Bacillati > Bacillota > Bacilli > Caryophanales > Paenibacillaceae > Paenibacillus > Paenibacillus sp. FSL K6-0276. Next base: position 4,870,311 of record NZ_CP150276.1, read on the forward strand.
GATGACTTGCTCGAATCAAGGTCGGTTGAACACTGATACTGAATTCCTCATCCTGACGTTCAGCGATGCCTAGCAGCTTAATTTCGTATCCGAGACGCTTTGCAAAAGCAATATCAGCTTTACTCACTTCTGAAATCCCACTCACACTGACGTCATGTAGCTCCACATTAGTGCGGAAGCCTAAGGTTCCGAGAATCGCCATTTTGCGAGCAGCATCCAGACCTTCAACATCAGAAGTTGGATCGGCCTCTGCATATCCTAGATCCTGCGCTTCTTTTAACACATCATTATAGGATGCGCCTTCTTGACTCATTTTGGTTAGTATGTAATTAGTCGTTCCATTCACAATACCTATAATCTTCATGATCTTATCTGAAGAAAAGCCTTCGATAAGCGTCCGAATAATCGGAATACCACCTGCAACACTAGCCTCATAAAAGACATCACATTGCTTTTCTTGCGCCTTAGCCAGTATCTCTGAGCCGTGCAGCGCCATCAAATCCTTGTTCGCAGTTACGACATGCTTACCGCGCTCCAAAGCTTCAAGAATATATTCCTTTGTTCCATCGATACCACCCATCACTTCAACGATTACATCAATCTCAGGATCACGAATAACTTCCCATGGATCTGTCGTTATTTTGGCAGGATCGACATCAATATCACGTGGCTTATTGGAATTATTCACCGCTATGCGCTCAATGAGTATTGGAGAGCCTACTTGACTGCTCAAATCCTCCTGATTTCCTTCCACGATACGAACTACACCTGTACCAACTGTTCCCAGACCCAGCAATCCTACTTTAACCGGCTTCATCTGTATCCTCCTAAAAGTTTTACGTATATGGTTTCTCTACCCCTGTCCAACGATTAGGGCGCGCTTCACTCCCGGAATATCCTTCAGACTATCAAGCATCTCCCCGAGCTCCTCATTCAAATGTGAGATTTCCACGGAGATCACCACATTCGCCCGTCCTTGTAGCGGAATACTCTGGTGAATCGTCAATACGTTAGCCCCATGCCCCGCCACAGATCCTAGAACCTTGGAGAGCATCCCAGATTCGTGTTCCAAATCCATGGAGATCGTAACAATTCGCTCACGTTCGAGCTGATGAATCAGGTGAATGCCATCCTTGTATTTATAAAAAGCACTTCGGCTTAATCCTACCTGTTCTACACCTTCGTGTACGGTCTTCGCATCCCCGGCCTCAAGCAATTGTTTAACCTGCATAGTCTTAAGTACGGCATCAGGTAATATGTCCTCACGGACCAAATAATAGCGTTCTTTCACGAACGTCCTCACCTCAAAGACTTTTGTGTTTTCTTAGTGGACATTATATCGAATTAAAGTCGTAAAAAGCAATATTTTTTTAACGTAGTAATTGAAATCACAACTCTGCCTAAGCTCAAATCAGCTATAAGCGATAGTTGTACCACAGTAATCACAGCTCTTTGACTGACTAGGCTGAACCGTGTTCTGAGCTCCGCATCCCGGACAACGGATGGACTTAGGTAGCTGCGGCTGGGACCCAGACTGAGTAGGAATCTGCTGCCCCGAAGCTTGAGTTCTCTCTGTTCCTCCGAACCCTGAAGTCCTTCCAGAATGAACAAGATTAGGTGCTGCCATGGATGGATCTGGCATCTGACGCCCCTCGAAAAGTACAATATCAATATCCAGTAATCCTTTATTCTTTAGGTACTGGACATCCCTCCGTACATCGCTTTCGCTTTGACCTATTCGTTCAGCTATACTCCCAACATACCGGATGTTTTTAGTCTGAATCAGCTCTATATAAGCAGTGTTAAGCTTAGAAAGTGTATATTTAGCCTTCGCTGTCACACTCGCAAGAATAAAAGCCGGAATCAAAAATATGACTGCAAGGAAAATCTGGATAGTTAATAAATCGGAAGTTCCAGTGTTTCCACTCATGGTATCCACAAACATAGCAATAGAAAGCTCGACAAATCCTCCGAAAAATACATGCATTATTAGATTCAGGTTAGTAGGTTTCCGATGATTTTTATAATGAGTTAGTATCAAACGTAACAATGCAAGGACGAACCCAATGGGCATGAATAGATATGCCGCCGCAAGAATGACATAATCAAACCCAGTCCGATCTAATTTAATCAGAGGAACCGCTGCACTCCCCGCTGGGGTCGGTGACGGCTCTTGTATGTTCAATCTGTTCATGTAGTTATTTCCTCCTATTTAAGTGCCGTTAATTCACGATTTCGCCGCTCAAGTGTAGCTTTAATACTTTCGGCCATTTCGTTGATTTCAGCTTGCCAATTCTCATGTGGCTCTTTTGCCGTGAGCAGAAGTTTCACATGATCATGCAACAGGGAGATCTGCTGCTGCATGATATCCTCAGTAGCATATAAAGACGAATCTGATACAGGATCACTGAACTTGAATTGATCTCGCAACTTATTAAGCACCTTCTCAAGCTGTTCAGATTCTGGATTCTTCCAGCTACTTGCCAGCTCACTGATTTCATTTAATTCGCTCTGATGCTGCCGAAATGCTTGCAAGGACCTCTTCACTTGCTGTTCTTCAGTTCCGGCATTCCATCCATAAATCCCGATCACCGCCAGAGCGATTCCACCAATCAAAAGAATCAGCAGCTGTTCGACAGCATACCACAAGGGCGGCAACTCCAGTAGCCAATCGAAGACAATAGCTGATACGAATACGACAGCCGCATAGATTCCCGTGATGAATGCACCACTGAGAAGAACTGGCGATGTCCGCTTTACACTGCCTGCAGTACGGAGCCAAAAAATACAATAGCCGTATACCACACTCTCCGCCAGTAGAACAGCAGCTAGTGAAGTCACGAATCGAAACTGCGATTCAGAGAAGCCTAACCCTATAAAGGAGAACACTGTTAGTATTATAGCTGCTACATAAATAATGGTGATGATCCGAATATATCTTTTACCCTTGTTCATTATGTCCTCCTTCAGCCTGCTTTCGTTCCACACTCTGCACAGAATTTCTGTCCAGGCTTCAGCTCATGCCCGCAGCCTCCGCATTTCATAACCAAGCTGTCACCACAGTGAGGGCAGAATTTCACCCCTGGCGCTACCATTTCTCCACATTTACCACATGCTTTAGGCATTTCTTTTCCACAAGAGACACAGGAAGTCGCACCCTCAGGATTATCCGCTCCACAGGTTGGACAAGCACGATAAGGATTTCCGCAGCCAGGACAGAACTTGGCTCCAGCTTTCAGCTCATGTCCACATTCCAAACAATTGATCTTATTACCAGACGGTGTACTTTGCTGAATGCTCTCAAGAGCATGCCCACAGCCACTGCAGAACCTTCCTTCTACTGGATTCATAACTCCACACTTAGAACAGGAGCGCTCTTGGCGCACAACTGTAGTCCCTGAATCAAAATTCATCCCTCTGGTCATGCGGTTAACCATATCCATAGCCGGTCCAGCGAATCCCATACCAAGTCCAAGCCCCATCCCGGTGTTCATCATGCCTACTCCAAGATTGCCAGGATTGCCTGCTGCTTTTTCCATCGTATTAAAGCCCCGCTCCTGCTGGTAGTTGAAGCCGATAATATCCATTTCTGCTTTTTTAGCCAAAGCTTCCTTCAAACGAATCGTTGCCGGATCATCATCTGGAATATTAATCGAATCAATAAAGAAATTATTCAACTCAATGCCATTGTCTAGAAAGGTCGATGCTAATCGCCCCTGGATATGCTTTGAGATCTCTGCAACATAGGCATTAATCTCCAAGATGCTGATTTGCTTATGCACAAGGTAAGAAGAGATCAGCTCATTTATATTCGACATAAGCAAGCCACGGAAATAATTTACTAGCGTATCCTGATCAAACTGTGGAAGCGTTCCAACTAGCTGCAACAAAAATTTCCGAGGATTATCAACCTTTACACCAAACTGTCCAAAGGAGCGAACAGAGATCATAATTTTGTATTTAGGATCCTGGAGTTGTAAAGGTGCACTTGTTCCCCATTTAACATTCATCGAATTGGTCTTGTTCACGTACCATACTTCTGCTGTAAATGGTGACTTCCCACCGAAAGGAAGATTAACGATATTAGATAAAATAGGAATATTGGCGGTGCTTAGGGTGTGTCGCCCTGCCGTAAAGGAATCAAGCGCTTGTCCGCCCTTGAATAGGATCGCTTCCTGAGATTCATTAACAATTAGCTGTGTCCATGTCCCTAGCTCTTGGTTAGGATATTTCCATGCGAAAATCCCCGGTGGACCGTCGTACTTCACCACTTCTATAATGGCCATCTGCTATTCCCTCTTTCATCATCTATGATATATGAATAACGTATGCGTTCCCGGATGGGAAATTGTGTATTTCGATATTTATTGTATACGATATATATCGTGTTTTGGGTTCTTTTCATGAAAAAAATTAATGCTCGATATGGAAATAAAAAAAGCGCGACTTGTGTCTTCCTATACAGGAGAACACAAGCCGCGCTTCGTAATCAGCTAAATATTAATAGTAACTGCTGTTCTCAACGAATTCGAATTCGAAATCAGCAATACGGACAATCGTTCCCTCTACAGCACCACGTTTACGAAGCTCTGCATCCACACCCATATGACGCAGTGTCCGTGCCAGCTTCAGGATCGCATCATGTGTGCTTAGCTGCATACGTTTCAGCATACGCTCGATACGAGGGCTGCTAACAACAAACGCCTCATTATCACGTGTAATGGTAAATGAGTCATCCTCTTCAGCTTCCAGCTTATATACCTTACGTTCAGTTGTTTCTGCCACTTCTTCAACGATCGGAGCCACCGGAATACTGTCGAGAATATCCGTCGCACGATATAATAGCTCCTGCACACCCTGGCGGGTGAGCGATGAAATTGGCATAATCTCAAGATCAGGACGCAGTTCAGCTATGCGTTCCCGAAAAGAGATCAAGTTTCCCTCTGATTCAGGCATATCCATCTTGTTCGCTGCCACGATCTGTGGACGATCAATTAGATTAGCATTGTATTGCTTCAGTTCGTCATTAATTAGAACCCAATCCTCGAAAGGATCACGGCCCTCGGAGCCAGACATATCCACCACATGAATGATGATGCGCGTACGTTCAACGTGGCGCAGGAATTCGTGTCCGAGACCTATTCCTTCGCTGGCACCCTCGATTAATCCCGGCAGATCTGCCATTACAAAGCTTCGTCCATCCCCAACATCTACTACGCCCAAATTCGGTGTAATCGTTGTGAAGTGGTATGCACCAATCTTTGGTTGGGCTGCAGATACAACTGACAGCAATGTGGATTTACCCACGCTCGGGAATCCTACAAGACCTACATCAGCCATTACCTTAAGTTCCATAACCACATAACGCTCTTGGCCTTCTTCACCGTTCTCTGCAAGCTCTGGCGCAGTATTAGCAGCTGTTGCAAATCGAGTGTTACCACGGCCACCACGGCCACCACGAGCAACAACGACCTGCTGTCCATGACGAGTCATATCGGCAATGATTTCTTTCGTATCATCGTCAATCAGAATGGTTCCTGGTGGAATTCGCACGATCATATGATCAGCATTTGCTCCATGTTGACTCTTGTTCCGTCCTTTAATTCCTTTGTCAGCTTTAAAATGGCGCTGATAACGGAAATCCATCAGCGTACGCAGTCCCTCATCTACACGGAAAATAACGTCGCCACCTCGGCCTCCGTCACCACCGGCAGGACCACCCTCTGGTACATACTTCTCCCGACGAAACGCAACGAGACCATCCCCGCCGTCACCGCCTTTAACATAAATCTTAGCTTTATCTACGAACATAAATGTTCACCTTCCTCACATTTCAAGCGGCAAACGCAGCTCTACATAAGCCCTGCTGGGCTTAAACTGCTCCGCCTTCATGATTTTTCCTTGTACTATATTATAAATTTGCCCTTTGAGCTGCTCGGGATTGCCATGCTCTCCCTCACCTTCGAAGGAGATAAGAATGTCTCCTCCATCCTGAATAAAGCCAAGACGCAGCTTGCGCGTTTCACCCTGGGGAGCCAGTCCGTTATATTGATAAGCCCGTACGGTCTGCATAATCACTGAAGTCAGCTCATCTCCTGCTTCCCGATTTAGCTTGTCCTCCAGCTGCAATCCTTCCTCCACCTGAACTTCCAGTTCCAGACTAGTCCTGTACGTTCGGAAAGATTGGATATAGAAGACCAATGAAGGAATGCCCAGCTTAGCGATACGACTATCAAGCGCTATGCGTTCCTTTATTCTTTCCACACACTCCACAGATTTATCAGGCTTTCCAAGCTGAATATATCCGTAAAGAATCTGCAAATCGTTCATCCAATCATGACGATGATGATTCAGTGTCCGAATCGCCGCCTGTTGCAGAGTGTTCTCTTGTATGCGCAGTTCCCGCTCCCAATGACGCTGATTCCAAATTAAACTGAAAGCAACCGTTACCGCTACCCAAATTCCAAGCAACAGACACGTCAAAAGGGAGGTATGCCAATACACGAGTCCTAAAGGAAGCATTACGGATAACATGACTGCCCAGATTGCACTTTTCCAGGATTTCATTCTTTCTCCCCGTCCCTCAGTTCGCAAAATTCATGACTTCGTTTAGATTATTGTCCTCATCAATTACCATTTCCTAGTATAACACAGCAGTTCCCTGTAGTTCACCAGAGATAACAACGAGAATTCCACATATGTCTAAGGATCTTTATGCTTTCTTAAAACTCTGAAGGTATACGTTTCTAGAGTGCTCAAAGAGGTATCACAAACGATTCTGAATATTCTACAAAAAAGCCTCCGGCACTCATGCCGGAGGCTTCTACTTGCAAATATGGTTCCGTCAGCTTACGCTTCCAGTGCCGCTGCTACCGGAGCGACATCAACTGGGTACACGCTCACTTTTTTGCGATCGCGGCCCCAACGTTCGAACTTCACTACGCCATCAACCAATGCGAACAACGTATCATCCTTACCGATGCCTACGTTAGTGCCTGGGTGAATTTTTGTTCCGCGTTGACGAACCAAGATGTTGCCGCCGGTTACTGCTTGACCGTCAGCACGTTTCACGCCAAGACGTTTGGAGTGGGAATCACGTCCGTTTCTTGTGGAACCTACACCTTTTTTCGATGCGAACAATTGAAGATTCAATTTCAACATGTTGTCAACCTCCCTCTTTAAATATTTACTTGCTGTATCTGAATATACTTCCCGTATGATTCTGCGATATCATTTAGCATCACGACCATGGATTCAAGCAGCAATTGCACCTTCGCGGAAGTATCGAAATCATCAATGGAACTTAATGTTCCACTTAAGAATCCGTTCTTCATGGACGTATCCATGGAGATTCCGGTCAAAGTCTCAATCGAATTGACGGTTCCAACCGTTACGGCGGAAACTCCGGCACATACGATATCTTCGCCACGCTTTGCATAACCCGCGTGCCCTTTTACCTCAAAGCCAACGATAGTCCCTAGATCCGAAGATCGTGTAATCCGTACGCTAATCATTCACGCACCTTCTTACGCTTGAATCTTCTCGATAGTTACTTTCGTGTACGGTTGACGATGGCCTTGTTTCTTGTGGTAGTTCTTCTTAGGTTTGTATTTGTAAACTACAACCTTAGCGCCTTTACCATGTTTCTCGACTTTAGCTGTTACAGACGCGCCGCTTACGAGCGGAGTTCCTGCAGTCAGACCACCTTCGTTAGAAACAGCCAATACACGGTCAAAAGTTACACTTGCGCCGTCTTCAGCTTCCAACTTCTCAATGAACAAAACATCGCCCTCTTGGACTTTGTATTGTTTACCGCCAGTTTCGATAATTGCATACATTTTACTTGCACCTCCTCATGTCTCAGACTCGCCTAGTCTAGGTGGCAGATTCCCGTGGGAACTGCACTTATGTACCCGATCGGAGCGGTTACAGCATGTGCAGGATCAAATCAATCAAACACATACTTGAAGATATTATCATACTTATCGCCTATCGTCAACTCATTCCATCCATTCTCCAACTTTTCCGGTACCGCCACAGCACTGACAAAGGATAGGTGCGAAGCTGGCTGAATCATGTCTTGCCTTCTTCCGGGTCATCTCGAGTAGTCCAAGTCTTGTCCAACCCAGAATATGTGTTTTGGTTCGATCCTTGCAGATCACTTTCTCAAGCCGCTCGGTAACCATTTTACGGTGTACTTCTTGCTCCATATCAATAAAGTCGACAATAATGATTCCACCTGTATCTCGTAAACGGATCAGACGACCAATCTCCTCTGCTGCAAGCAAATTAGTATTCGTTACCGTCTCTTCAAGCGATGCTCCTCCAATGTATTGCGCGGTATTGACATCAATAACGGTGAGTGCCTCCGTCTCATCCCAGATCATTGTTGCTCCGCCCTCCAGCGTGATCTTGCGGCTGAAGCTCTTATGCAGTTGATCCTGAACTCCATAAGCTGTGAAAATGGACTCTGGTCCATTATACAAACTTACAGGCTTGTACCCTTCAGGCGCCATGTCATCCAGAAATGCCGTGGCTTCTCTAACTGCAGCTGGAGAATCGATAATCAACTGATCTCGCTGTGGATTAAATGCATCTCTTATAAAGCGCTGAACAATACTAAGATCACGATGCAATAGAGCTGGGGCTTCTGCGGTTTGCGCCCGACGTGTAATGTTATCCCATTGTGCGCGTAGAAATGAAAGATCACCTTCCACCGCTTCATGTGGCTCATCCTGAGAAACGGTCCGCATAATAAGCCCCTCTTCTTTCATTCGCAGACGTTCACCAATGCCTTTGAGACGGCTACGTTCTGCATCGCGACTTATTTTTTTAGAAACACCCACGTAATCTGCAAAAGGCATATACACCATCCAGCGGCCAGGCAATGTATAATGGGTCGTTACACGCGCACCTTTGCCCCCACTTGGCTCTTTTCTTACTTGTACAACAATATCCTGACCAGGCTGCAAAAGCGTCTCAATTGAGGGCTTCACATCCGGCTGTTTATCCAAATGAGGGTGCAATACATCATCAACATATAAAAAAGCATTCTTCTTCTGCCCAATGTCAACAAAAGCAGCCTGCATACCTGGGAGTACGTTAATCACACGGCCTTTATAATAACTTCCGACCAACCCTTGCTGCTGATCGCGTTCAGCCGCGTACTCCACAAGCCTTCCGTTCTCCAGAAGAGCCATTCGGGTAATGTGCTGCGTGCAGTGAACGATCATCTGTTTCATGGCTTCACCTCTGGTTTCGTTCATTCATTCATCTCTTCTCATTCTCTGCATTAATACACTATATTCCGAAGTAGGTAGATATTAAGCGCTGTTCCGGCACAACAGCAACAACATTGCCTTTGCCGTTTAACACATAGATAAAATGATATTGATTACGTTTAAATAGACGCAATATAGCATCTAAAGGTTTCGCAGATAAGGCAACAATTGGACGAGCCACACTTCCTGTCCGTAAATGATACTCATAGACAGCCTCTCTATTCATCAAAAAAGCAACGAATCGGTACGGTAAATTCCGATGATCCGTGAAATTTGAATACAGCAGAAAAGCCCCGATCATGACCATATTCAGCCTCAGACCTCCACCCGCTCCAAGGGGCAATAGCGCATAAACAATCACAAGAATGCTTGCAGCAACACTCACTCGTCCACTCCACAGCAAAGTATAGTAATAAGGGAGGAATAGACTAACCGTAGCCTGAAGTACTTTTCCTCCATCAAGTGGTAGAACAGGCAATAGATTAAAGAGCGCGATAATGGCATTGGCATTTATAAAATAGGTTAAAAACTCCTGATTGCCATAGCCTGCTTGCTGAAGCCCAAGAGCAATAACAATCATGATTCCATTTTGCAGCGGACCGGCAAGTGCAATTCCAATCTCACGACTAGCTGTAAGCCGCCCATGATCTTCAATAACCGCAACTCCGCCAAACGGAAGAAGTTGAACCGACTTGACTGTAACACCAACAAGAAGGGCCGCTACGACATGTCCTAATTCATGAATGAGGACAATCGTAAATAAAGTAAGCAACTCCAGAAATTGTCCCGTGAGTACAGAGAACAGCATAATGATTACGAACAATGGATGTAGTGACAGATCAATCCCTAAGATCCTAATCAAACGATATCACTTCTGTAGGATCAATATAAGTCTTGTCTTTCATCACTGCAAAAAACAGTGTTGGAGCTGCGGAGCCCTCTTTCTCCATCATCCAGCCGAGTGCATCTCCGCTTTGAATCCAGTCATCAATCTCCAGTTTGGTGCCGCTTAAATGTCCGTATTCTGCAGAGATTCCACCAGCATGTTGGACCGCAATTCGAATGCCACCGTCCAATTCTTTAGAGATGGAAAGAACGCGCCCCATGTCTATACTCTTCACCGTCACATTTATAGTTGAATCGATTTGAGGCATAATTTCCACACCTTTTAGCGTGGACGCAAAAGGCTGAACAATGCTCCCAATTACCGGAGCGCTAAGCTCATGATGAGCTGCTGCCTTTTGAGCAGGTTCATCTTTGTCACCAAATATCGGAATGAACGCCGGTGCACCGTTAAAATTCTCCTCGTACCAGACCCGCACTGCTGTGAAATCCATGTCATTGCTCAAGGCATCACTAATAAAGGCTTGAACCTTATAGGACCATGGCTCGTGAACCGCAAAAATCCCCCAAACCGCTCCAAACACAAGCACACTGGCCACAACCCGTCGAATAAAACCGGCAGAAAAATTAGAACCGCCTCCGCCAGGTTCCTCCCAGCCCCCGCGTCTCTCTTTCCACATTACTTCTGGATCAGGCTCAATAGATGATTGCTCCTCATTCTTCTTAAATCCGGTTCCCCACTCCTTGAAGCTCGTACTCTTTTCGGGCATAACGAATAACGGAGGTACCCCCGCTGTTTCTATATCCGGGATTTCCTCCAGCAAACTACGAATACGCTCCTTGCGGCGATTCTTGATATCTGATTTCAGATCCATATTTATCCCTCCGGACGGGCTTGTTTTACTTCCATTTTATGAAGCACGGAAGTCTCTTTAGAACAAGCCCGTCCAAGGTGGAGCACTTAAATGCCAGAAACGTTCATACGTTCTTATATTTCCAAAAAAATAAATCCCACCCTTAGATTTCTCTAGTGGTGGGACCGTTTATGCTTCTATAGTAAGATTGCTTGGTGCAAAATTAAGCCATACCGAAAAATTTCTTGAATTTCTTAAATGCTCCCGGTTTCCGATCAAGCTGCATCAGCGGTACAGCATCACCTAGAATTCGACGTGCAATATTGCGGTAGGCAATAGCTGCTGAAGAATCAGGATTCATAACTGTAGGCTCTCCGCTATTAGCGGCTTTAATGACTAATTCATCATCCGGAACAATTCCGATGAGATCAATATTCAACACCTGTAAAATATCCTCAATATCAAGCATATCCCCAGACTTTACTAGACCTGGACGAATACGGTTTACCACCAATTTTGGCGATTCCACATGCGACTGTTCGAGCAGTCCGATAATACGATCCGCATCCCGTACAGCAGCATGCTCAGGTGTGGTAACCACGATCGCTTTATCCGCACCGGCGATCGCATTCCGGAAGCCATGTTCAATCCCTGCCGGACAATCAATCAGAATATACTCATATTCCTTCTTCAGTTCAAGAATGATATCTTTTACTTGTTCAGGAGTGACGGACGTTTTATCCTTCGTTTGAGCTGCAGGCAACATGTACAACTCATCGAAGCGTTTGTCTTTAACGAGTGCTTGATTTAGGCGACAACGACCCTCCGCTACATCCACAAGATCATAAATTATACGATTCTCAAGCCCCATTACTACATCCAGATTACGCAGTCCAATGTCGGTATCGACGAGACATACTTTTTTACCCTGCAGTGCAAGTGCGGTTCCAATATTGGCTGTTGTGGTTGTTTTGCCAACTCCGCCTTTGCCCGAGGTTACGACTATCGCTTCTCCCATGGAGGCTACACCCCTTTAAACACATTTAAATCCTGACGTACTTTGACTAAATTATGAATTTTATCGATTTGCATAGCTCCGTTCGTTAAATATGCAAACTCCATACTGCTTTCTCGGGTTTCCCACTCATCGGGAGGACGACTGATAATATCAGCAATTCGCAGTTGTGTTGGAGACATTAATGAAGCAGCGATAATCGCTTCTTCATTACCATCTACTCCAGCATGCGCCATACCTCTAAGTGATCCTAGAATATAGATATCGCCTGAACAGGTTATGGTCCCTCCTGGGTTCACATCCCCCAGATATAAAAGATTTCCATCATGGTGCAGCACCTGACCGGAACGAAGAATCCCACTCATTAGAAACAACGCGTCATTATCCTCACTGCCGGGCACTGGAAGCGCCTCTATGGAACGAATCAGTAGGTTTCCCTGTCCCTTCAGAATCTCCAGCACAGCTTCCTTATCTTCCTCAGTTACAGGACGATTGCCCAGCTTAATATCCACATGGACAATCGGTCCAGTCAAAATATTTTGATGGCTGTGCTCCAGCTTATAGCGAAGCTCGCTCAGAAGATCTTCGAAGGGACACTTGTCGTCTAGCAGGAATATCAGGCCATCCTTGATGCCCTTAATCCTTACATGCTTGGATTTTACTGTCATATGCCTGGCCCCCTATCCTCATTCATTCGTGCCGGGCCCCTTAAATTCCTGCTTTATAAAGAAAGAAAATAGAAGCCTCTTTATGCCGCTTCTTCCGTACTCTTCTCTTTCTTGATCAGCTCAAGCTGGCGTCGTAACGGTATGTAGAGGATCAGAGCAATAGCAAAATGAAAGAGCATCGTTGGCAGCATATGATTCAAAATCGCCCAGCTATAAGGTTCCTGATTGAGATTGAATACACTATAAATACCAAATAACACACTATCCTCTAGCAAGCTTCCGAGCAGAATCACAGTCATCATAAGAGGCAGTGGAGCACGCGGAATCTGAAACAGAAGGCCGATTAAATAAGCCGACAGACCCATCGCAAAAGAATGTGCTCCTAGAATTCTGCCATAAAAAACGATATCATGTAATATTCCGAAAGTTAGACCCAGTATAAGTGCTGTATGACGATGGTGATATACAGCCACGAACAATAGTACAACAAACACTAGATTCGGAATAATTCGCATCTGCCAAACATCTGGAATCAGCCAAGGCAGAATGGTTCCCTCCAGAATAAACAAGAGGAACAGTAACAGAACAAGAACAGATCTGCGCATATTCACTATTCAGCACGCTCCTCCGTAAAAACAACAATCAGCTGCTTCCAGTCTTGAAATTCTGCTGAAGGCTTAATTACTGCTGTGGAGGTTAATCCAAATTCACCAACCTCAACGCTTTCAACTGTACCGATGGTCAATCCTCGCGGATACAATCCCCCAATACCGGAAGAAACTATAACATCCTTCGGCGCAATAGGATCACCTGGCGGGATCTTGTTCATCAATAACTTGTTTGTCTTAGGATCATAGCTTTCAATCATACCAAAGGTTTTGCCTTCTTTGGAAATAGCGGTTGCCGCAATTGGCGGCTGAGAATTAGGGTCATTCGTATCCATCATGGTCATCAGCTTCACAGTAGAAGTGAAATTGCTGACTTGACTAATAACGCCCACCAAACCATCAACAGAAATCACGGACATATTCGGTCTAACACCATCTTTGGAGCCTAAATCGATTACAATCGTACTATTGCTTGGTTCTGTAGTCTGACTAATTACCTGAGCAATATGATATTCATATTTATACAATTTCTTCTGTTCCTCAGTGAACTTCCATTGTTTTTCCAAGTCATCATTCCGTGCCTTGATGAAATTATACTGGGCTTTATCACGCGCATATTGGGCGGCTAGAATTTTCAGCTGCTCATTTTCCTCAGCAAGATCTTTCAGATTTCCGATATCTTCAAACAAGCCCGCTACATATCCAGCGGGCTTGTAGAACATTTTTTGCACGAAACCAGTCGTATCTCTAAGGAAATTCTCCGGCCAGGACAAAGATTTCCTTGTTCCCAAGCTGAAGCCCATCACCACAATGAACAGCACCAGTGTAATCAACAGAATAAACAGACGTTTATTGCTTAAGAGTTTAAACAGTTTCAACACCCTCTAACAACAGTATTTCTCCCATAACAGGGGTTGACTTACACAAGTGGCAATACATAGGCTTATCTCTTAGAGCGAAGACTGGAACTGCTGCGACTCTTGAACAAATGGATATTATCAAGCGCCTTTCCTGTTCCAATAGCTACGCAATCAAGAGGATTCTCAGCAACAATAACTGGCATTCCAGTCTCGCGCGCAAGCAGTTTGTCTAAGTTACGAAGCAAGGCGCCTCCACCTGTCAAGACAATCCCGCGATCCATAATATCTGCTGCAAGCTCCGGTGGACATTTTTCCAAAGTTACTTTAACAGCTTCAATAATAGAATTCACTGTGTCGGACAATGCTTCACAGATCTCATCAGAAGTGATTGTAAGCGTCTTTGGTAGACCTGTTACGAGATCGCGTCCGCGAATTTCCATAGTCTCAGCCTTCTCAAGTGGCAGGGCAGAACCCACATCCATTTTAAGCTGTTCCGAAGTACGTTCACCAATCATCAGATTGTATTGACGTTTGATGTACTGAATGATAGACTCATCCGCTTCATCACCCGCAACACGTACGGAACGACTAGTAACAATACCACCGAGTGAAATTACAGCAACTTCAGTGGTACCTCCGCCGATATCAACAACCATACTTCCTGTTGGCTCCCATACCGGTAGATCTGCACCGATCGCTGCAGCAAAAGGTTCCTCGATAATGTAAGCTTCGCGAGCACCAGCTTGTCTAGTAGCATCTTCTACGGCACGTTGCTCTACAGCAGTAATGCCGGATGGTACGCAGACCATTACATTAGGGTGACGTTGGAACATAGAACGCTGTTTTTGTGCTTGACGGATAAAATATTTAATCATCGTAGCCGTTGTGTCAAAATCAGCGATTACGCCATCCTTCATCGGACGGATCGCACGGATGTTTCCCGGTGTACGGCCGATCATTTTTTTAGCGGATTCACCCACGGCTTCAATCGTCTTAGTGTCAGTGTTAATGGCAACAACGGAAGGCTCTCTTACAACGATCCCCTTACCGCGTACATAGACAAGCGTATTTGCTGTCCCCAAGTCAATTCCTAAATCTTTCGTAAAACTACCCAACATGCTAATTCTCCTTTTCCTAAGTGAATCTTCACATTTATATTACATGTGTCCTTTTTCTTTCAAGCTTACAAAGCTGCTATCACCGATAATTAGATGATCTAACACGTCTATTCCGACAATCTCGCCTGCCTGAAGCAGTCTTGAGGTCAAGGAGATATCCTCCGGACTAGGCGTTGGATCACCACTAGGATGATTATGTGCGCATATGATAGAAGCACTACTACATTTTATAGCTGCTCGGAATACCTCACGAGGATGAACAATCGAAGCGTTAAGACTGCCCATAGACAACGTTTCTTGTCCAATCACGTGATTCTTCGTATTCAGAAACAGGCAGACAAAATGCTCCTTCTGCAAATAACGCAACTGCTCAGTCAGAATCTCCGCAGCGTCCCCAGGACAGCGGATAATGACCGGCATAGTAAACCTGGAGTTCGCAAGGCGCCTTCCAAGTTCGATGCCTGCTTTTAGTTGCACGGCCTTGGCAGGGCCAATACCTTTGATTTCGGTCAGTTCTTCGATGCTAAGGTCAACTAGCCCACGCAGGCCACCGATCTTCCCCAGCATCTGCTGTGCAATATGAATAGCCGATTCACGGCGTGTTCCCGTACGCAGCAGAATGGCTAACAACTCCGCTTGACTTAATGATTCCGCCCCATAATGCATCATGCGCTCTCTTGGTCGTTCTTCATGGGGGAGGTCCCGCAGCATAACTGGTTGCGACTCCATCCCTATCCCTCTTTCCCAAGCTTCCTACCGGTTCAATACAGTTATACCGAACTCGGACAGCATCTCGCCAAGAAGCGACAGCGGCAATCCGACAACATTGAAATAACAGCCTTCAATTCGTTCCACCAAGATGGAGCCAAGCCCTTGTATCGCATAAGAGCCAGCCTTATCAGCGGGCTCTCCCGTAGCTATATAAGCAGCAATTTCTTCGTCAGTCATTGCTCTCATCGTTACGGAAGTAACACGGTGCTCCACTATAGTCTTCCCTTGCGGAAGCCCGATACAGGCGACACCAGTATATACCTTATGATTCCGGCCCTGAAGTCTAGTAAGCATCGTTTTGCTGTCCAGCTCGTCCACCGGTTTGCCTAGCACAGTATTATCTAGCACAACAATCGTGTCACTTCCGACGATTACTGCGTTACGCTCTCCTGCTGCAGCTACTACGGCCTCTGCTTTACGCAAAGCCAGACTGCGCACGATCTGCTCCGGTGTAAAGTCCGGTGGTGTGCTCTCGTCAGCTTCGCTGGTAATAACCTCAAAAGGCAAGCCCAGTAAAGACAAAAGCTCTCGTCGACGCGGTGAACCTGAGGCTAAAATAATGAGTTGTGAGTTGTCCACGTTGTAAACGTCCCTTCTTGATCAGTAACGAGAGTTACAGTCTTCGGTACAGCCATACAGCTGTAATAATACCGACGAGACTTAGCATGCACAATTTCAAATGAATAGTGATGTCATAGGTTATGATATCCAAATCGGCTCGCGGAGACCACTTAAGCACAGTCGATGTTGTTAGAAAAGAAAGAGCCTTTACCGGCTGCAGTAGCTTGGCGATCCAGGCTCCAGCCAGCCAGCCTAGAATTAGAAATAACAGCAGTGTTCCTACATTTTTCTTCTTCATCTCAGTCTTCCCTCGCCATTTTTTGACACCCTAATTATTATACGGTGAAATTGTGATCAATACAAACGTAAAATCCCTTACGGTAATGTTTACCACCATTTGCACTAAAAGTTGCGGAGCGATACCGCCCTCTGTATCAATTATAGTTAATGTTATATAGGGATAATTTCCTCTATCGCGCCAAACAGCAAGCCCCCAAAATAGGAGGCTTGCTGTCTTTTCAATCACCTGTCTATCATTCAATTCATTGCAGATAGCAGCTGTTTCTGGCTAGTCAAGAAGCTCAACATCGATTCTTGCACTTCCCAAAGGAGGCCCTGCGCCTTGTTCTTGTTATATTCACTCCATGCTGAAATTCCTTGGCTCATAGATTTCTCTAGCGCTGCACAAATGCTCTTTGCTTCTGGAGATACGCCTTGCTCCATCACTTTGACGGCTTCACTCCATTGCAAATGAAGATCACTCACAGCGGAGGTATTTGCTGCCGTACCCGTTTGACCAGCGCTTAATAAAGAAGCGGATTGACTGCTTAGTTCACTAAGCAGTTGCCCACTCACAGAGAAATAGTTCTTCACAGCCTCTGCATTTCCGGAATAGACAAGCCGTTCTGCCCCGGGAAGTGCCACCTCTCTCACATACAACTCAATCCCTTGATTCTTTAGACCGCTGCTTAGCAGCTTGGCCTGTTCACGGTCTGATGACATTCCAGCATACACACGATTGCCGTCAGCAGGGTCCAAACCCGCAGCCAAGCCTGCGGTTAACAGCTCTTGACGAGCCTGTTCGGCACCTGCGGGCGTACTGAATACTCCGTACTGCAGCAGATAATAGCTTTGCGCGGCTACTTGAACAGGGATACTATTCTTCCCGGCATTTTCAGTCCCTGTAACCGGCAATCCCGATGTACCAACACCAGCCGGATCTTTAGTTCCACTAGTCTGCTCTGAAGTAGCCATCGTGTCCGCAATCCCATTTCCAGAACTACTCTCCATATTCCCTCCATAAAAAAAGGAAAGTGCAGCATATCCAAGCAGCAGGCCTGTACCGATGGCTCCCGTAACAGAAAGAGCTAACTTCCACCAATAAGAAGGACGCCGGGTATGATAGGAACCTCCGTAACTGCCAGTGGATATATTCTCTAATTTATCTCTGCTATCTGAAACCATATCTGAAAGAAGATACGATTGCTGTGTATATCGAAAATCTTTATCCCGTTCGTCCCATTCTTCCTGACGTGGATCTACAGTTCCCGAGTAATAGTCGTAGGAATCTTCCGGTGGTGCCTCACGCGTAGAACGAAAATCCGGCTCATAAATCCATGTTTGCTGTGCTGGGCCTACCTCTTGTCGCAGTTCCTCAGCATACTCCTCAGCTGTGCCTAGTCCGCCATTTGACCAGCGCTCCACCACCTTAGGCTTTGGTTTAGGCTCGTCCTTGTTCACGTCAAATCGGAATGTCATTCTTCCGTTATTCAACAGTTACACCTCACCTCATCTAATCTATAAGTAAATATATGATAGACAATAGAGAGATATGCTATTTTTAAGCTATAGGAATAGTGAAAGATTATGCAGATTCAGTTTACATTACATGTAACTTTTATATACTATATAAAAAGAGCTAAAAGCCTACACTATACTAGGGAAACTAGGAATGGGCTTTAGTTCACTACTGATTAGGAGGGCTTTTTCTGAAACAAAAAATTCAAGCAGCTATTGTGGGCTACGGTAATTTAGGTAAAGGTGTACGTAAAGCTATTAACCAAAGTGAAGATATCGAGCTAGTTGCGATCTTTACGCGCAGAGAACCTGGACAACTGGAAGCCGGAGAAGCCGGTGTGAAGTTCGAGCACATCTCTGCCGTCGAACAATATAAGGAAAAAGTGGATGTTATGATTCTATGCGGAGGATCGGCTACCGATCTGCCAGAACAAACGCCAGCCATTGCCCGGATGTTTAATACCGTGGACAGCTTTGACACTCATGCCAAAATCCCTGAATTCTACGAAGCCGTTGATGCCGCAGCTAAACAAGGTGGAACGCTCAGCGTAATTTCCACTGGCTGGGATCCAGGTCTATTCTCAATGAACCGCCTGCTGGCTGAAGCGATTCTTCCGCAAGGTAAAGAATATACCTTCTGGGGCAAAGGAGTCAGCCAAGGCCACTCCGATGCGATTCGCAGAGTGGATGGCGTTAAGGCTGGTGTACAATATACCGTTCCAGTACAAGAGGTTATTGATGCCATTCGCGCTGGAGAAACTCCAGAGCTTACCACTCGTGAGAAGCATCTTAGAGAGTGTTTTGTAGTTGCTGAGGCAGGTGCAGACGAGGCGCGTATTCGCGAAGAAATCGTAACTATGCCGAACTATTTTGCCGATTATGATACTACGGTTACCTTCATCTCTGAAGAAGAACTAGCTGCTGAACATAGTGGCATTCCGCATGGCGGATTTGTTATTCGTAGCGGTGTAACAGGGGAAGGCACGAAGCAGATTGTTGAATTCGGCCTGAAGCTGGAGAGCAATCCAGAATTTACAGCTAGTGTTCTCGTGGCATATGCCAGAGCCGCTCAGCGTATGAGTCAAGAAGGACAGAGCGGAGCTCGTACAGTATTCGATATTCCCCTTGGAATGCTGTCTCCGAAATCTCCAGGAGAATTGCGCCGTAACCTGCTGTAAAATCATACAAGAATAAAATAACCCGCGTAGGACCGTGAACCGTCCTCGCGGGTTATTTTATTTATAGCAGGTAGAGCCTTCTCGGGCATACCTTTTATACCAGACTAAGAATCTTACTCTTTACATAATTCACTTCGTAATCCTTCAACAACGTGCGATGCGCCCGATCAGCAATAATAGTAGCCATTTCAGGATTCTTTAGTAGTGTTATTACACTAGCAACAACATCAACAGAGGTATTAGCAAGCAAAATATTTCGGTTATGCTCACAGTTCAATCGCTCGCATATTGTAGAACTAGTAACCACCGGTGTTTTGAGAGCCCATGATTCCAGAATGTTCCTGGAGACTTCGCAGCCTTCACGGATAGGCACTAGAACCGCTTTAGCTCGACGTATATAATCTGCAGATGGTTTCAAAGGTCCAGTGATAACTACCGATACATCCTCCCTTACGAGCGTCATCACTTCCGGATGAACCTCTTGACTGGTGATGTAACACTTGATATCAGGCACTTGTTCCTTAATCAATGGGTAGCTCTTCTTAAAGAAGCTTTGAGCGGCTTTAATTCCTTGTCTGGTGTTCATATTCCAGTGCAGAACCATTGAATTTTCTTTCGCTACAGGCTCAGTAAAAGCATTGTATTCGTTCATTTTTATGAAATGAGGAACGACATGGACCTTACGAGCATCCGCAAAGGATAGAGATTTGAATGAAAGGGCATCCCATTCCGAGGTTGCCAAGAGTACACCCGTTTTATTCATTAGTCTCCGCTTATTTCGCCGAACCAAAGCCTCATTTAGTTTATGATAAGGATTAATGTTGCTCGGCTTCCCATTTTCTTTTCCAACGGCAAACCCGCTCTCAAAACGATACGTATCTGTAATAACACTTGCATCAGGAAGCAGATTACGAACCATATCAATGCAATTCCCCAGCAAGCTATGTGATATAAATATATGTCTGTAATTATTCGATCTACAAAGTTCCATAATGATGCTCTTCATGTCTTTATCAGCATGACTCCGATTAGTGAAATTCCGCATTTTATGTAAGGGACGCAGCACGGACCTCCATGAGGCAATGTTCCCATTTATGTAATGAACCGTTAGTGCAGTCCCATCAATTGTAGACATATCCTTGTGGGTACTGGCATACGTCAGTAAATCAATATCAAATTTTCCAAGCAAAATCTCGAGAATACTCCCTGTTCTCATTTCTCCTTCTAGATCCTCTGCGCTTTGATTCTGGGCTGATAGGAACAGCATTCTTTCTCGCATGACTCTGGCTCCTTGTATATTTGTAATAAATCCACTCTTTCTATCACTGCAACTTTAGATGCAGTTCAATAGTAACTCATTTCATATAAAATTTTTGTCGATTTATAGGGGAACCTTTAAATTTTTTATGTGTTTTCATACTTCATTCGAAAATCATTGCGACAAACCTTTATAAATCGCCATTTTTCTGATAATTGAATCCAAAAAACTCTTTTTCCAGTTATACATGATCATGAATTTTTTTATACATAAAATCCATGATCGTTAGGTATTATGTACTATTCGTTATGCAAACAAAAAAGTGCCATCCTCGTCTACTGACGAAAGGACGACACTTCAATATTTTCGTAGCTTCTAACGACGCAGTTCCGACCCTTTTTCTTAGCCTGATACAATGCATTATCACAAAGCTTGTAGAGATTGTTCAGAGAAAAAAGTTCGCCCGATTCTATCGTGATGACTCCAATGCTGATTGTGTAATGTAGCGGTATGCCATGAATAATTGATCCTATAACGGCTTCGCGCATTCCTTCAGCAATAAGATCACTACTTTTTTCATCGGCGCTATGCAGGAGCACTGCGAACTCTTCTCCACCAAATCTTCCGATCAGATCACTATGGCCAAGTTGTTGCTCTATTTTATATGTCAGATCTCTCAGTACTTGGTCTCCCGTATTATGCCCGTATCAGGAAAAAAGTTAATCCTCTACTGACAGCACTATAGCATTCTATGACGATATCGGCAAATGCTCTACCATACAAAAAAACACTTCCCCCTAAGCTCCTTCAGATAAACACATAGATTATCTGAACGAAACTTGGGGGAAGTGCTATTGAAGAGAGAATATGAATATTCTCGGATTGGCCTCGATCTGCATTGTATTAATGCTTCTTCAAACCGTCAGCCAGTGCGTATCCGACCTTCCAGATATCGCCTGCGCCCATCGTAATCACGAGGTCGCCTGGGGCAATACGAGGTGTCAGATCAGCAAGCACATCTTCTTTGGTTGGAAGATGTCTTGCGCCAGCATTACTGTTCTGCACAATAAGCTCAACCAGCTTCGCGGATGTAACACCCTCAATCTGCTTCTCACCTGCAGGAGAGTAGATGTCGGTAATGATTACTTCATCTGCTTCGCTAAAGGCGCGGCTGAAAGCATCTAACAGGAAGAACGTACGTGTATACCGCTGAGGCTGGAATACGGCAATAATCCGTTTTCCCGTTGCCTTAGCAGCACTGATTGTCGCTTGAATTTCAGTTGGGTGATGCGCATAATCATCGATGACCAGAATGTCATCGACTTCTCCGAGCACTTGAAAACGGCGCTTCGCACCGTGGAATTTCACAATCGCTTCAGCGATCTTTTCAAAGGAGATCCCTGATTTCAAACAAGCGATTACCGCAGCCATTGAATTATAAAGATTGTACTGTCCGGGAACTGAAAGTTCAATACGTCCAAGTACTTCTCCATTATGGTTCATCGTATAAGATACCTGACGATCGCCCAGAACAATATCAGTGGCAATATAATCTGCAGTCTTCGACTTAATGCCGTAAGTAATCACCTTACCTGACACTTCAGGCAATAAAGAAATCACGTTTTCGTCATCTGCACACACAATTGCAGTGCCATCTTCACGGGTCTGGTTCATAAATTGTACGTAAGCAGCCTTGAGACGGTTAAAATCTCCGCCGTAATTCTCCAGGTGATCTGCTTCCACATTCGTAACAATTCCAAGCCAAGGATGGTAGTGCAAGAAAGAGCCATCGCTCTCATCCGCTTCTGCAACTACATAGTCGCCTTGTCCTGCCTTAGCATTCGTGCCGACGTTCATAATCTCTCCGCCGATAATATACGTAGGGTCCACTTCACACTCTTCCATCACAAGTGCAATCATGGAGGAGGTGGTTGTTTTACCATGCGCTCCGGCAACGGCTACCCCTTTACGTTCGTTCAATAAACGAGCCAGCATTTGTGAGCGATGTAGAATCGGAATCTTAAGACGCTCTGCTTCCACCCATTCCACATTATCGCTAGACAAAGCCGTAGAGTATACGACTAGATCCGCACCTTTTACTTGTTCCGCCGTATGCCCAATATAAATTTTGGCACCTTTGGCAATCAATTTATCCGTTAATTCTTGGGCAGCCACATCGGAGCCCGTAACTGTATATCCCATTTCTAGCATTACTCGGGCAATCGCGCTCATACCGTAGCCGCCGATCCCTATAAAATGCACACGTTCAGTAGTATCCAACAGTCGTCACCAGCCTTTTTCAGTATCGGGTTGCTGCAAAAGTGTACCGCGTACGTCAGAGATTAAATACAGCGTACCAGATACGACGGCAAGGTCATCCTCCGCTGTAATCGACTTCAGTAGCTGCAGCGCTTTTCCCCAATTATGTTCTATTATGATTGCCAAGTTCTCCTTGGCATATTTCTCCCGCAAACTTTCTGCGATAACCTTCAGATTCTCCGCGTCCATTTTGTTCTGGAAATCCGGTTCGGTCAGGATGAGCGTATCCACTATAGGCAGTATATGCTTAAAGTAGGATTCATGATGCTTATTTGACAGCATTCCCATAAGTAAATTTAATTTACCATATTGATAGAGCTGAGGCAGACTTTTAGCAAGACTCTCCGCGCCTTCCGGATTATGTGCTCCGTCCAGTACAATCCTTGGAGACGTACTTACCTCTTCCAGCCTTCCAGCCCAGAATGCATGTCGCAAACCTTCAAGAACATCTTCATCCTCAAGCATAAAGGCCATATACTGGCGCAGAACCTCAAGTACCATCATGGCTCCTGCCGCGTTGCTAATCTGGTGCTCGCCTTTCATTACGATCTGAGCTTCAAGCGAACGGAAGGGACCCTTAAAATGAAAAGTCTGCACGCCCTCACGGATTCCACTAGCTTCATAACTAAAATCTTCTCCCGCAAGATAGAGAGTAGAGCGGCAAGTCGCTGCTTTCTCTTTCAGAACCGCCACGACTTCAGGCTGAGTTACGCAGCTAACAACAGGAACACCTTGCTTGATAATTCCGGCTTTCTCCATTGCTATCTTTTCTAGCGTATCTCCCAAAATATCCATGTGATCATGACCGACATTAGTAATCACAGAAACAATCGGAGTAACGATATTCGTTACATCCAGCCTTCCCCCAAGCCCGGTCTCCCATACGACAACATCAGGACAAGAGACGCCCGCAAAAAATAGAATGGCCACAGCTGTAGTTACCTCGAACATCGTAGGTGAGCCAAACTCCGTTTCCGCAATTTCTTGGACCAATGGGCGTAGTTGGTTAACAAGCTCGATAAGAGTTTCTTCAGAGATGTCCGTATTATTAAATTGGAACCTGTTTGTGAACTTTGTAATATACGGAGACGTAAAGGTGCCAACAGAATAGCCGCTTTGAATAAGTGCACTAGATAAAAAAGCACAAGTAGAACCTTTGCCGTTCGTACCCGCCACATGAATAAATTTCAGTCGACGGTGCGGATTTCCCAGCTTGTCCATCAACATCTCAATTCTATCTAAACCTGGCCGGATCCCAAAAGGGATTAGGCTCTTGATCCAATCAACCGCTTCGGTGTATGTCGCAAGAGGGGCGGTGTTTCCGCCCCGATTTAGGTCATCCATGTCTCTTATCCTCTCAGCTCTGCGATGCGGGCAAGTACTTTCTCACGTTTAGCAGAATAATCTGCCTGCTTCGCCCGTTCCTCTTCGATAACTTTAGCAGGAGCCTTGGCCACGAAGCCTTGATTGCTCAACTTTTTCTCTACGCGTTCTACTTCGCTGTTCAGCGTCTGTACTTCTTTTTCCAGACGAGCGATTTCTTGTTCAATATCAATGAGTCCCGACAATGGCAGAAGCAGTTCTGCTCCTGTTACTACAGCGGACATTACCTTATCCGGCGTTTCCGGATTCAGGCCAGCTTCGAAAGAAGACGTATTGCAGAAGCGTCCAATATAGTTGTCGTTACGAGTGATAATACTCAGCGTCTCTTCATTACCCGCTTTGATGATCAATTCAACCTTTTTGCTCATCGGTACATTCACTTCAGCACGGATATTACGAACGGCCCGGATTACATCCATCAACAGGTTCATTTCCGCTACCGCCTGCGGGTTCTCCAGAGCAGCATCATACTCTGGCCATGCAGCCAGGGTAATCGTCTCCCCTTCATGTGGCAGGTGCTGCCAGATTTCTTCCGAAATAAACGGCATAAACGGATGAATCAGACGCATTGTGCGATCTAGTACATAGGCAAGTACAGACTGTGTCTTAGCTTTGGCTGCGACGTCTGATCCGTAAAGTGACAGCTTCGCGAACTCAATATACCAGTCACACAGATCGTCCCAG
Source organism: Paenibacillus sp. FSL K6-0276 (assembly GCF_037977235.1). Lineage (NCBI taxonomy): Bacteria > Bacillati > Bacillota > Bacilli > Caryophanales > Paenibacillaceae > Paenibacillus > Paenibacillus sp. FSL K6-0276. Next base: position 4,895,509 of record NZ_CP150276.1, read on the forward strand.
ATGAAATTGTACAATTGGCGGCCGGTCTCACCGAACTCGTACGAGTCAATTAGACGCGTAATTTCACGAGAAGTTTCGTTCAGACGGTGCAGAATCCAGCGATCAGCAGTACTTAACTCACCAGTAATGTCAATATTCTCAAAGCTTACACCTTCCAAATTCATGAGGGCAAAGCGTGACGCATTCCAGATCTTATTGGCAAAATTACGCGCCTGCTCAACCTTTTCCCAGCGGAAACGCAGATCCTGTCCAGCTGTGCTTCCGGTAGAAATCATGTAGCGCATTGCATCTGCGCCATACTTCTCGATGACTTCAAGCGGGTCTACGCCGTTTCCGAGCGACTTGGACATTTTTTGGCCTTCGGAATCCCGTACTAATCCATGCATCAATACATCGGAGAATGGTTTCTCTCCGGTAAATTCGAGGGCTGAGAAGATCATCCGCGCTACCCAGAAATAAATAATATCGTAGCCCGTTACGAGCACATCGTTCGGATAGTAGCGTTTGAAATCTGCACTGTTCTCATCCGGCCACCCTAGAGTGGCGAACGGCCACAGATTGGAGCTGAACCAAGTATCCAGTACATCCTCGTCCTGTTTCAAATCAGTTAAGCCGCTGATCCGGCGCGCTTCTTCCTCGTCATTCGCCACAACCACTTCACCAGTAGACTCGGAATACCAAGCTGGAATACGATGTCCCCACCACAGCTGGCGGGAAATACACCAATCGCGTACGTTCTCGATCCAATTCAGGTAAGTTCTCTCGAAACGGTCCGGTACAAAGTTAACCCCGTTACCATCCTTCTGTGCATTGATCGCAGCTTCGGCGAGGGGCTGCATCTTCACGAACCATTGTGTGGACAAGTATGGCTCAACAACGGCTCCAGAGCGTTCGCTGTGTCCCACTTGATGCACATGATCTTCAATAGAGATCAGTACACCTTGTTCCTTCAGGTCAGCCGTGATAGCCTTACGGCATACACTCCGGTCTTGACCTTGGTAAGGTCCTGCTTCCTCATTCATCGTACCGCTCTCATCCATTACGTTGATCTGCGGTAAGTTGTGACGTTGACCCATCTCGAAGTCATTCGGGTCATGAGCCGGAGTAATCTTAACTGCACCACTACCAAACTCTTTGTCTACATAATCATCAGCGATAATTGGAATCTCACGACCGATAATCGGCAGGATCAACGTTTTGCCGATCAGATCTTTATAACGATCGTCTTCCGGATGAACAGCAACCGCCGTATCGCCCAGCATCGTCTCCGGACGTGTAGTCGCTACTGTAATAAATCCGCTACCGTCTTTGAGCGGGTAACGCAGGTGATACAAGTGTCCGTTAACTTCCTTATATTCAACCTCGATATCCGACAATGCCGTGCGGGCAGCAGGGTCCCAGTTAATAATGCGTTTGCCGCGGTAGATCAAGCCTTTATTGTAGAGCTTAACGAATACCTCGCGTACAGCTTTCGACAAACCTTCATCCAAGGTAAAACGTTCGCGGGAATAGTCAAGGGAAAGCCCCATTTTAGCCCACTGTTCATGAATGGTGTTGGCATATTTATCTTTCCAGTCCCACACCTGCTCTAGAAACTTCTCACGTCCGAGATCATGTCTAGAAATTCCCTGCTCGCGCAGCTTTTGCTCTACCTTCGTCTGTGTTGCGATACCGGCATGGTCCGTACCCGGTAGCCAAAGCGTGTCGAAGCCCTGCATCCGTTTCGTACGAATCAGGATATCCTGAAGCGTGAAATCGAGCGCATGCCCAATGTGCAGCATTCCCGTTACATTTGGTGGTGGGATTACAATGCTATATGCTTTCGCATCTGGACGCCCGCCTGCACGGAAATACCCACCTTCTGTCCAGTAGGAATACCACTTGGTTTCTGCCGATTTCGGATCATACGTTGTTGGCATTTCGTTCTTAGAGTCATTCGCAGCGGCAGCATCTGCCGCTGTATCTTGCAGATTCGGCAACTCTGTCCCTGATAGATTGTTTTGGTCAGCCATTCTCTGATACCTCCACTTGGTTACTTGTAGTTTCTTAATAAGAAACAACGTTGTCTCGTTCTTTACCCATGACAACTGTTTCTCGTAAAAAATAAGAACGATGTACGGAGTGAAACTTATACATTCTTATATTTTGAGAAAACAAAAAGACCCCTCGTCTCAAAGGACGAAAGGCCATTCTTTCGCGGTACCACCTTTGTTTCGCGCCAATGAAAAATAAACCTACACTTCTCTCACCCTACGGTTCAGAAGCTTAGCGCGACACTCATACAGATAACGGCTGCTACCGGCCACATCCTAACTTATCTTTCATACCTATGAAGACAAGCTCAGAAGGGCGACTCCGGGGCGACTTCGGTGGCTGTATCCTACGGAATGTCACAGCACTTGCATTCCGCTCTCTGAAGGGCTGACCGCCTACTCTTCCCGTTCCCAGTCTTTACTTAGATATTGCTTACTCCATAATACATTTTGAGTCATCCCTAGTCAACCTGGATAAGCCTTTACAGCAGGACTTTGACGCTGAACTTCGACTTATGGCGTACTTATACCGAAATTTCATTTATTTCAACACGCCGCTTGTAGTAGAGGCCCAGTGTTCTAATGTTCTACGGTCACATGACAAAAATCCCGATCTTCTATCAGATCGGGATTCACCTATTCATGTGTCTAAGCATTGCATTTCTATTACGGAATGTACAACACTTGCCCTTCCTCTACACTCTGCCCAGACAAACGATTATACATCCCCAGTTCCCGTGCACTTAGCTGATACTTCTCTGCGATCGTATCCAGCGTTTCTTCACGCTGCACGATGCAAAGGCGAACCTTACGGAACAAGTTAGTGCCATCTGCTCCGGTAATGAATCTGCTCTTCCACTCCGTATTATTTCCAGCCTCTGGAATAATCGCTGCAGCAGATGCATTTCCTTCAGACTGGAGAGCTTCCTGTTCTTTACGGGAACGACTAGAGCTGAGTAATGAAGAGAAGGTGAGATGTTCTTTTACCGGAACCTCTGCTTCTTTCTTGCTTCCTAGAGCAATCTTAAGATCTTGCTTCTCCTCTGGCTGTGGCACAGTCTCCTGAGAAACAAAGACTTCGTTCGCATTCTCACTAATCGGCTGAGCATTCTCTTCTTGTGCGTGAAGCTTATTGTTTGCCTCGTTTTCTGAAGCGAATACAGCGATATCTTGGTCTGCATCAGCAATAGCTGCTGGAACAACGGGCTCTCTAGAGGCAAAAGTATATTCAGCTTCTTGTTCCTGATCCACTTCGCTCGCCTGGCTAACTTGATTCAGCTGAGATACCTCAGCTTCCTCATTCTGTGACTCAGCTTTAAACCAGTAATCCGCTATTCCTGCTTTGGAATCCTCTGATTGCGAATCCAGACTATGCGTCCGAGCTTTCGCGCCCTTGTCCTTCTCATGAGCGGATGAGAAATTAACTATAGGGGACGAATAACCAGCTCCGCTCGAGACCAGTGGGGCCTCTGATGCTCCTGCATTCGCTTCGGCATGCTCATGTTCTTCTACGGCAACCTCCGATGCACCCTCACCAAAGGTCCACTGTGAATTTTCATAAAGCGCATCACTTTCGTGTTCTTGGTTCTCTGCAGATGCTTCTATCACCCTGTCATCTTCGAGAGGGGAATAGGCAACTGTATACTCTTCCTGCTGCCAGGCCGGTTGTGGTTGAGGTTCCGCACCACCGATTCCCCGCAGCGATAGTACGCCAGTTATATTCACAGTACGCATCGTGAGCAGATCAATATCAAAATTCTCGATCTCCACCCCAATATCTTCAATCGAGCTGACGCGTGTAAGCGGAACAGTGATTTCAACGGGAATGGCGTGCTCCAGACGCTGGGTTCGGTCATCCTCACTCCGGTAGAGTCCGGTAAGCAACAGCTGACCATATAACTCGGCACGATCCTCCCGCTGAATCACCTGGATTTCCGGAAGTAGTTCAACCTCCTCCAGCTCAGCTATTCCCGGAAGCTCTTCCGATAGGTGAATGCGTTCATAAATATCAAACCGCAAGCCGTGGGACTGATCAAACACGGGATATGTCCTCCTTCTTGGCATAATCTAACCCTGAGACAGGCCCAGAGCATAAGCCCAAAATGTTACTCCCCACATGTATATGCTTCAAACAGGAAGGCATGACAACTTTGGTAGCACTAACCGGACAGGATGCAAAAAATGTGAACTGAAAGGGATGATCGAACTCTCCTTGTGCAAATATACCCTGCTCCGCATGAACAAAGTATTATATGCTGCTTTTGCTATTAGAACATGGATAGATGTTTCTTTCCAAGAAAAAACGACGTTGTCGTCCTTCAAAGATGACAACCGTTTCTCGTAGAAATATAAGGATAATGTATAATGTGAAACTTATAATTTCTTATATTTTGAAAAAAAATAGAAATTTACTCACTCTACGAAAATTAGATGTAAAAAAGAACCGTAGAACCAGCTTTTGCTGATTATACGGTTCTTTGGGTTACGACATAGCCGTCAAGGCGCTTCAGACAGCAGCTCCCGCAGCTGTAGCATATCCTCTGGCCACGGATCATTGACTTCCAACTGTTCTCCGCTCCAAGGGTGGCAGAAGGACAACGACTTACCGTGAAGCGCATGGCGGCCAGCAGCGCTGGAGGCCCAGACTGGGCCGCCATATAGCGCATCCCCATACAAGGGATGACCCATATGGCTGAGATGGACGCGAATCTGATGCGTCCGGCCGGTCTCCAGCTGCACATGCACCAGGCTCCCGCCATGCAGGGGCTCGCACTCGATGATTCGAGTCACGGCGGATTGTCCGCCGGGCGAGACCCGTCTCCGCGCCGCATGATGACGATCGCGCCCTATCGGTGCGTCGATCACCTTAAGCGTAGGCGGCACTGTACCTTCTACGATCGCGGCGTATAGCCGCGAGATGCTTTTTTCACGCATATTCTCGTCTAGGACAAGCTGTGCGAACTCATTCTTCGCATACATCACCGGGCCTGTTGTATCCTTGTCCAGCCGGTGAATATGGCGCACAGCCACACCTTCTCCAGAAGCGACATAATGCGCAGCTACAAGGTGATCCAGCGTTACACCTAAGCCACTGCCATCAGGATGAACCGCCATGCCTGCCGGTTTGTGGGCAACCAAGCAAAAATCATCCTCATACAGCACCTCAAGCTCTTCCCATACCGGTTCAATACCGGCTTCACGATCCGGGAATAGCGCCAGTCGAAGCCTATCGCCCTTCCACTGAATGCCCCCCTCGCGGCGCAGACGCAGATGAAGCTTCTCAGGCATGCCTACAGTTTCCAGCAGCCACTTGTCAATCGCAGCCTCAGCATCCTCGGCTCCAGTAATGATTTTGCCGGGTGTTACTTCCAGCCACTCTCCACGTCTAGTCCAAGCTCCACCACCGGTTCGTTCTCCGGCTCCGGTACTCAAAGGGCCTTCAGGGCGTTATAATGGCCCTCAATGGTATCATCAATATCTTGCTCACTATGCGCAGCAGATACGAACATACCTTCAAACTGTGAAGGCGGCACGCTAATACCTTGGCTCAGCATATGACCAAAGTAACGACGGAATAGATCCGTGTCGCTAGTCTTAGCCGTCTCAAAATTAGTTACAGGTCCTTCAGTGAAAAATGGACAGACCATCGATCCTACTCGGTTAATCGTCAGCGGAATACCAGTCTGGATTGAATTCTTTTTCAACCCTGCTTCCAGACGCGCACCTAATTGCTCCAGACGATCATATACTTCCGGTGTCAACAGCTTCAGCGTAGTGAATCCTGCTGCCATCGCTAATGGATTACCACTAAGTGTCCCAGCCTGATAGATCGGTCCCGTAGGAGCGATTTGCTCCATAATCTCTCTTTTGCCGCCATAAGCGCCTACTGGAAGTCCTCCACCGATGACTTTGCCGAAGCAAGTGATATCCGGAGTAATGTTGAACAAACCTTGAGCACAGCCACGGTTGACACGGAATCCTGTCATTACCTCATCAAAAATAAGCAATGATCCATGATCTGAAGTTAACTTGCGAAGTCCTTCTAGGAAGCCTGGAAGTGGCGGTACAACACCCATGTTCCCGGCAATTGGCTCTACGATCACTGCGGCAATCTCACTGCCAAAACGTTCAAAAGCAACCTGAGTGGACTCCAAATCATTATATGGAACTGTAATTGTATTCATTGCAACGCCTTCGGGAACGCCCGGACTATCCGGCAAGCCTAATGTAGCCACACCAGAACCCGCCTTAATAAGCAGACTATCTGCGTGGCCGTGGTAGGAGCCTTCGAACTTTAGGATTTTGCTGCGTCCTGTGTAACCACGTGCCAAACGAATAGCGCTCATCGTAGCTTCCGTTCCGGAGTTAACCATGCGTACGATATCTACAGATGCCACACGTTCGACAACTGTTTTTGCCATTTCTGTTTCGAGTAACGTCGGTGCGCCAAAGCTTGTCCCTTTTACCGCCGTCTCCTGCAATGCCTTTACAACCTCAGGATGCGCATGACCCATAATCAGCGGTCCCCATGAGCACACATAGTCGATAAAGCTGTTACCGTCGATATCATAAATACGCGAGCCTTCTCCATGATCCACATAAATCGGAGTCAGACCTACGGATTTGAACGCCCGCACAGGGCTATTCACCCCACCAGGAATATATTGTTTTGCTTCATCAAAAGCCTTGCGGGATGCTTCTTCTTTACGCGCCATTGGCACATTACTCATCTATCTTCACTCCTGTTCTGTTCTTGGTCACATAAGTATAAGGCAGCTGCTTATGCAGCGATGTCGGTGTGATTGAGATTAACCACGTAGCCAGCGGGCTGCATCTTTTGCAAAATAAGTAATAATAATATCCGCTCCCGCGCGTTTCATGCCTGTCAGCATTTCCAGCACAACGGCTTGCTCGTCGATCCAACCTTGTAGCGCCGCTGCTTTTACCATCGAATATTCACCACTCACATTGTAAGCAACGAGGGGAAGATCGAACTGATCGCGAATGGTACGAATCACATCAAGATAAGCCAGAGCAGGCTTTACCATTAACATATCCGCGCCTTCCAGCACATCGGATTCTGCTTCGCGGAGCGCTTCGCGCAGATTGGCAGGGTCCATTTGATACGTTTTGCGATTCCCGAACTGTGGTGCCGAATCCGCTGCTTCACGGAAAGGGCCATAAAATGCCGAAGCATATTTGACCGAATACGACATAATCGGCACATGCTCAAAACCATTCTCATCGAGCCCAGCACGAATCGCGTGTACGAATCCATCCATCATGTTCGAAGGGGCGATAATATCCGCTCCAGCTTTAGCTTGGGATACCGCCGTACGAGTCAGCAACTCCAGCGAAGCATCGTTAATGACATCACCATGCACAACACCGTTCACCGTATGCGTATGCACCATTCCGCAATGTCCGTGATCCGTAAATTCACAAAGGCAGGTATCTGCAACGACCAACAGCTCGGGGTACCACTGCTTAATCAAGCGCGTAGCCTCTTGCACAATTCCATCCTCTGCAAAACCGGAAGAGCCAATAGCATCCTTCGTCTCAGGAATCCCGAACAACAGCACAGCCGGGATGCCTAGTGCAGCAATCTCGTCCACTTCAGCTTTTAAAGTATCCAGCGAAAAATGGTACACACCCGGCATCGAGCTAATCTCATTCTTCACACCTGTTCCATAAGTCACAAAAATAGGCTGTACAAAATCCAGCACATTCAGTACTGTCTCCCGCACCATACCGCGAATTCCAGCAGAACCGCGCAGACGGCGGTGACGTGTAATTGGAAAGCTCATTTGTTCATCCTCCTGAAAAATAAAATACAAAACCACCAATCGCAAACTAGCTGCGGCTTAGTTGTAGTTTGTACAACTATTTCGATGTTTCGTCGTAACTATGAGCTTTAGTTGCATTCTCTACACTTATAAATTACAAAAGAACAAAAACCCCTCACGTACCGCATATTTAATTGCACATATTACAACTAAACTCGATTTCAGCTGATATTCAGGGAATTTAAGTGTATGTTGTACAACTAAAACTCAAGCATATCTCACACGTATCATTTAGAGTAACATTATGTTTACTCACATATACTCTACACACCAGTTAGTTTACAACCAGCCGTCATTATACTCTGAGCTCCAACAGTAACTATGCACGGAGTCCAACTTAAATGTTACTTAAAATAGCGGTGTGACACTTTCGAGTGTAGATGCAAATACGAGCGATATTGTTCAAGTGTCAATTCAAGCTCTTTTGAAGCTGAGTCTCCGCATTCCAGCGGCAGAGTTCCTGCACCAGACTATTAATAGTCGCTTCTTCAGAAAGCAGTCCCGGAGTCAGCCCCGCCTCCAAGGCAGTCTGCTCGGTTAATGGCCCGATGCATGCTATTTTTACGTTTGCCAGTAGCGGAAGTGGATCTTCGAGTCCCATCCGTTTCAGGATGTGCATGAAATTCCGTACTGTCGAAGAACTGGTAAAGGTCACCGCGTGAACGCGCCCCTCCTCCAGCAGCTTCAACAGCTCGTCATCATCCTCGCCAGTCACTACCGTCTCATAGGTATCGACGTCTGTCACTTGGAGACCAAGCTCTCTCAGCTTGTCCGGCAGCCAGTCGCGCGCCAGATCGCCGCGCGGCAACAGCACGTTCTGCCCCGGCAGCAGCCGGGGACCGAAAGTCTCAATCAGTCCTTCCGCCTGAAACTTCGCCGGAAGTTCCTCTGCAATCACCCCGCGCTGCGCCAGCGCGGCTGCCGTGCCTGGCCCCACCGCTACAATCTTTGCGCGGTGAAGCCCCCTAATGTCCGCCCCTAGCTCCGCCAAGTGGCGCCAAAAAAACTCCACGCCATTAGCGCTAGTGAAGAATACCCAGTCGTACGATTCCAGCGCGCCAAGTGCCGCTGCAATCTTCGCCTTCTTCTCTGCGCCTTCTGGCATGATCATCTCGATCACCGGGAACTCATAGGGTTCCCCGCCGAGTTCCTCAATAATATCCACCAGCTCGCTTGCTTGGCTGCGAGCCCGTGTCACCACGATGCGTTTGCCGAATAACGGCATCGCTTCAACCCACTTGAGCTGCTCGCGCTGCAGCACCACGTCGCCGACGACGATCACAGCCGGCGGCTGAAAATCTGCCGCCTTCACTTTCGCCTCTATATCGGCGAGGGTTCCCGTCAGCGTCTCCTGATCTGCGCGGGTGCCCCAGCGCACAAGCGCCACTGGTGTTTCTGGCGGACGTCCGTGCTTAATCAGCTGTGCGCTGATATAACCTATTTTCGCTACACCCATCAGGAACACTAACGTCCCTGTGGCGTTCGTTACTTTATCCCAATGAATGGAATGATCCAGTTTATCCGGACTTTCGTGTCCGGTGATAATCGACAAGGAAGAAGCATGATCGCGGTGCGTGACAGGTATACCCGCATAAGCTGGTACACTGATCGCCGACGTGATGCCCGGTACGATTTCATAATAGATCCCATTTTTGCGCAGCAGTTCCGCTTCTTCACCCACTCGGCCAAAAATCGTAGGGTCCCCACCCTTAAGCCGCACCACTGTTTTCCCCTGTAAAGCTAGATCAACTAACAATTGATTAATCTCTTCCTGCTTCATCGTATGGCGATCCGGCAGCTTGCCTACATAAATTTTCTCGCCGCCGGGTTTCATGCATTTCAGCAATCTAGGACTTGCCAGCCGATCGTACACCAGCACGTCGCTTTTTCGGATACACTCGAGACCTTTTACAGTAATCAGCTTTGCGTCCCCGGGACCTGCACCTACCAAATAAACCTTCCCCGTCAATCCCCTCATCCCCTAACGTCTGACAGTATCTTCTCCGCGCCTCTTGCGATCAGCTTCTTAGCGACTTCTTCGCCAAGCTGTACCGGGTCTACCCCAGTGCAAGTTTCTTTCAAAATCATTGAACCGTCAGGTGTTCCCACCATTCCGGTTAAGGAGATCATTTTGTGCTCGGCTCCAGAGGTAGCAGCATCGGCGGCTGCGTCAAGCACCGCGTAAGCGCCAATCGGCACTTGGCAGCCGCCGTTAAGCGCGCCAAGGAACGTGCGCTCCGCCGCCACCGTCAACGCTGTATCAGCGTCGTTGTATAACGCCAGCAGCTTCCGCAGGTCAGCGTCATCTGCGCGGCACTCTATGCCGAGTGCGCCCTGCCCCACAGCGGGCAGGCAAACTTCCGGCGGCAGGTAGGCGCTCACGCGATCCTGCCAGCCCATGCGCGACAGCCCCGCTGCCGCCAGCAGGATCGCGTCGTACTCGCCGCTCTCCAGCTTGCGCAGCCGCGAGTCAATGTTGCCGCGCACGGGCTCAATGACCAGATCAGGCCGCAGCGCCGCTAGCTGGCTGGAACGGCGTAGGCTGCTCGTGCCTACGCGTGCACCCGGAGGCAGCTCGTCTAGCGAGACGCCTCCGCTAGAGATCAGTGCATCGCGCGGATCGACGCGCTTCGGCACAGCGCCGTTGATCAGCCCCTCCGGTAGCTCGGAGGGCATATCCTTCATGCTGTGCACCGCCATGTCGATTTCTTTTTCCAGCATGGCCTGCTCGATTTCCTTCACGAACAGCCCTTTGCCGCCTACCTTGGATAAGGTGACATCTAGGATGCGGTCCCCTTTGGTAATAATCTTTTTCACTTCAAAAGTGAATCCAAACCCATGCTCCTCGCTAAGTCGCTCCAGATCAGCAATCACATGCCCTGTTTGCGTCAATGCAAGCGCGCTCTGTCTACTCCCCACTATTATCTTACGCATTGTCCATTCCTCCTGATAACGTCTGCCGCTTACTCTTCACCGTAGAACGTATATAGTAATCCAAACTAACCAAAAGTTACTTTGCACTATTCAAAGGCATTTATGCCTTTCATTTAGCTCCTTCGGCGACTTTAGCTCATTTCAAGGGCATTTTCGCCTCTCTTTTTGCTACTTTGGTCGTTTCTGATCAATTCAACGGTACTTATACCGCTCATTCAACCATTCCAGCCACTTCAGCCCAATTCAACGGTACTTATACCGCTCTTTCGACCATTTCAGCCGCTTCAGCCCAATTCAACGGTACTTATACCGCTTATTCGACCATTCCAGCCACTTCAGCCCAATTCAACGGGATTTATACCGCTCATTCGACCGTTCCAGCCACTTCAGCCAAACCATCCGTACTTATACCGCTATTCCAACTATTCCAGCCAGTAACCCGGTTTCCACTTCATATCATTAATCTAACCCAATTTTCTAATTTTCACAGTGTCTACGCGCACTTTTACTCCGCCCGATGATCAGCAATCCAAGCGTCCATATCCTCCGGGCTCCACGCTATAAAGCTACCATTTCTCATCTCATTCAACACATCCAGCGCCCCAAGCTTCCGCAAAAGCCTTCCACGAACATCAGCAGAAGGTTCTTTTTCCTTAATCCGGGTTCTCATGGTATGTACAAAATCCAAATAAGGCTCATACGCCTCATCCAGCGCCTCTTCAAGCACACTTTTAATCTTCGCAGCCGCAAGCGGGCCAGCACCCGAAGTAGATACAGCTACCGTCAAACGACCCCTCCGTACAACTCCGGGCGTGATAAAGCTCCCCGCTTCCGCATGGCTAGCCACATTCACATGAATGCCAAGTCGCCTAGACTCCTGCGCAACCTCTTCATTAACCGTTCTATCGTTAGTGGCTGCATATACGAGAAAGGCCCCACGGAGATCTCCGGGAGCATAAGGCCGGTCATGCCAGGTCATGAGACCCTTTTTCGCTAGAGCGACAAGTGTATCTGTCAAAGAGGGACTAATCACCATAACCACCGCTCCTGCTTCCAGCAGCCCACCCACCTTCCGTTCAGCCACGACACCACCGCCAATAACAACAATCTGTCGCCCTTCACAATCCAGCATTATGGGTAAATAACGCGTCATGCCCTTCACTCCCCACTCCAACCGTGAAAACCAGACCAAGAATTCAACAAAAAATTCAAGATAGTAAAAGCATATCCTAAAATCGCCCAGCGAGCCATACTTACTCCACTTTTCCGCCCGGATTTCTTAAAGATAATATAAAATATGTAAATTCCGAGGCCTATTAGTGTCGTTAACACTTTTAAATCCTGAAATAATAGCGTCCGCCCCTCAGATACAATGGATAAGCCAGCCACAACCAGAGATATTCCTAGCAAAGGAGTACCCACCAGGATAGCGGTGTAAGAATACTTATCTGTAGTCTCTAAGCTCGGCAAACGACGAATTCGGTCATTCCATTTCTTGCTTTTGAGTCTGGTGTGCAGGAACAAATACAATATTGCAAAAACCGTCCCGAGTGTCAGTGCGGCAAAACTCAAGTTGGCCAAAATCACATGCATCGTCAGCCAGCCATACACCGCACTCCAAGTCTCAAGCGTATGCCCCCCCGCCGTCAGCCACACCCGATTAAGCAGAAAAACACTGAATCCAGCCATACTAAGCAGCAGAATCGTAAACTCGCCTCCACGCGTGAAAGCGACTGCAAGCGAAGTCAGTACAATACTGAATGCAAACCAGAACAAGAAATCATAAGGTGTAAAAATGGGCAACCCCTTCTCCTGAGAGAAGCGAATCCCGAGCCCAGCAGCTTGCAAAAGACCCACAACAACAAGAAGCCCCGTGCCTAGCCGCTTCCCACTCGGGTTGCGATGAAGGCAATCCGAGAAAACAAACAGCAGGCTCAGGGCATATAGCAGCAGAGCGGCGTCATATATTCCGTTCAGCAGTTGCATATCACTCACCTACCCAACAGACCTGCCGGAGCAAGCACCGTCTTAGGCACAGAAAAATCGCCGCTACCGGCAGAACGTTCTGCGGAACTAGACTGCTTAACCGGGGCGGAATCTCCGCCATCTGAATTGGAGTCGATCTGTTCCTGTAGCGCAAAGATTTTGGAGAAATAATCAAGGGCTTCATTCCCCTGCTTGCCACCGGACATCTCTTTAATTACATTGATTGGATCATGCATCATCTGGTTCACAATGCTTTTGGTCAAACGACGGATTACCTTGCGCTGATGCTCGTCCAGCTCAGGCAGCTTATTGAACAGACTCTCCATCGTTTCCTCATGAATCGCATTCGACTTATCCTGAAGCGCCCGAATTACCGGTCTGACACCAAGTGTCTTAAGCCACAGTTGGAACTCATCCATTTCCTCACCGATCATCACTTCAATCTTCGCAGCTTCACTCCGGCGCATTTCCAGGTTGTTCTCCACAATGCCCTCCAGATCGTCAATATCATACAAAAAAACATCTGGCACATCAGCCGCCGCAGGATCAATATCACGCGGTACAGCAATATCAATCATAAAAAGCGGCCGCGAAGGGCGGCGCTTCATAGCATGAGCTACCTGATCTGCCGTAAGTACATACCCGTCTGCTCCCGTCGAGCTAATCACGATATCTACCTCATTAAGATTTTTTAACGCATCTTCTATCGTACTCGGCTTACCCGAGAACTTACCGGCCAGTTCAATCGCACGCGACAGCGTACGGTTAGCGACAATCACCTCAGCCGCACCACTACTATATAGATGCTTTACGGTGAGCTCGCTCATTTTGCCGGCGCCGAGAATCAGCACTCTTTTACCAGTGAACATGCCAAAAATACGCTTGCCCAGCTCCACTGCCGCATAACTGACAGATACTGCGCTTTCGCCGATTGACGTTTCACTATGTGCTCTTTTGCCCAGCGTCACCGCTTGTTTAAATAGCCGATTGAACCAAGTTCCAGTCACACCCTCAGCCTGAGCCGTGAGAAAAGAACTCCGTACCTGTCCCAGGATCTGCGTCTCGCCAATCACCATGGAATCCAGGCCGCAGGTCACGCGGAACAAATGTGCAATCGCCTGCTCGTCTTCATATATATACATATGCTGTGCAAATTGCTCGTTTTTCACTCCAAACCACTGCTCCATAAATCCGCGGATGAAATAACCACCCATATGAAGGCGGTCCATGACCACATAAATTTCCGTACGGTTGCAGGTGGCTACTACGACCCCTTCCAGCACACCCTTCGTCTTCATCAGTTGATGAAGCGCTGCCGGAAGATCACTCTCCGCAAAAGCAAACTGTTCCCTAACCTCCACGGGAGCCGTACGATAATTCAGGCCAACGACGACGATGTGCATCGATAGTTCACCATCCTAGTCTCTATTCATTACTGTAATACAGTTATATTAAAGAATAACTTACATAACATTCACTTTCACAACATCTCAAAACACTGTGTTAAGTATATCACACGAAAATACGACTTTTTGCAGATTTTTTGAACGCTTTATGAAATCCAGATAATAATTATTATAAATAAAAAACCGTAGGTTCGCTACGGTTAGGATGGGTTATTTTGTGATTAATTATTAGGTTGGTGGAAGTGGGGAGGGAATTTATAAGCTATTAATTCATAAAATTAAGGAATCTATTTTATATTTTATAGTTTATAGACATCGTCAAAATCACAAATATTTCTAGTATCTAAAATCAACTTACCTTTTAATGAATCCATATTATATTTTATATGATCATGAGCAACCATAATAACAATTATCTCTATCTCATTTAGAAAATCCTCGAAATTTATGAATTGATGTTCTACCATTCTTGTTTTTACAAAAGGATCAAACACTTTAACTCCAAACGCTAAATGCTCATCCATTTTTTCTAAAAGTTGTAAGGTAGGACTTTCTCTTATATCATCAACATTTTCTTTATAGGTTAATCCATATAAACCTACTTTTGATGTATCTTTTATACTATGTGCTCTCATAATATCCCTAACTCTTCCTAAAACATGCGTTGGCATTGCATCATTTGTCTTTCTTGCCATTAGTATCATATTAGTTAAATCAGGATAGTCCCCAACTAAAAACCAAGGGTCTACAGAAATACAATGACCACCAACCCCCGGACCAGGTTGTAGAATATTAACTCTTGGATGTTTATTCGCAATTTTAATGATCTCATACACATCCATATTGTCCGTACGACAAATTTTCGCTAGTTCATTTGCAAACGCAATATTAATATCTCGATATGTATTTTCCACCACTTTTGACATTTCTGCAGATCTGATGTCAGTAACTACAATTTCGCTCTTGCAGAAACTTGAATATAGATCTTTAACTTTCTCTCCTATTTCCAAATCATCTGCACCAATAGTTCTAGAATTATATTCAAGTTCATGAATCATATTTCCAGGTATTATTCTTTCCGGTGCATGAACTAAATTTACATCTTCTCCTATACAGAACCCTCTACTCTCTATTTCAGGCCGGATATATTTATCGATAGAGCCAGGTGAAACTGTTGATTCAATGATAATTATCGAACCTTTTGCACAAATATCTAATACGCTATTAACTGCTGAGATAACATATTTAGGATCAAGTTTTTTACTCTCTTTAATATACGGTGTTGGCACTGCAATTATATAAATATTAGTTTTATGATATTTCGTTGTAAATTCAATCCCACTAGACAGAGCTTCTCTGAAAAGTAATTCTAGCCCTTTTTCTTCGAAACTAAGCATTCCATCTTTTAAAGAATTTACTAATTTTGCATTATAGTCAGTGGCTATTACTCTTACACCACTCTTTGCAAACATCAAAGCTGTTGGTAAACCTATATATCCTAGACCAATGACCGAAACTTCCCTCATAATCATCCGCTCCTTGAAAGTTATTTCTTTCTATATAAAATTCTCCTCAACCTCATAGAACCATATTTTTTTTCTGACCACCAAATAGCATTCATCTGATGAAAATTTATAGTTTTATAATCAAATAATCTTTTATTTTTAATTTGCTTATGTAGTAAGAATGCTGCTTTACTATAATTATTCACATCAAAATAGTTCCATGAACTCCAACCAGTTATAAACGCTATGCGTACTAATAATATATAAACAAACCGTCTACTCCACTGTTTAAATCTTTTGTGTTTTATTTTTGGTTTTGAGTTAACGAAACTAGGTTTTTTAAAATCAATTCCAAGTGGAATAAATAACTTACTAAATAAAAAATTTTCATAAATAAAAGAATTACGGCGAAATTCTGTTCTCAAACTGTAGAAAAGATCAACAAACTCATTATCCCATAAAGGCATTCTCCACTCCATCCCGTTGATCTCATACAATCGGTTGGAATTCACAACCCATCTAATAGGTCTACTATTTGTAAACCAAGCTTCATATAAACTCGTAAATGATTCGAAATCTTTCAGCTCTTCATTCATATCCACAAGAAATTTCTTTATTTTCTTTTTTATATCATTAACTTTAACTTCAGGTATTTTGACAAATTTATAATGTTCATTAAAAATATAATTTACTAACCAATCCATTTCATATTGAAGACCACTTTCATCTTCTTTAGCCAATACAAAACTTCCAGCTGGTAAATCACCACAAAACCCTGTAACAACGACTGAATTTTGAGGGATTATATCCATCTCGATGAGTTTCTTAATAGCAGGATAATCCTGAAAGTGAGGAATAGCACAATAATTGTGAGAATAATCCCCATAATTAATACAATCTTTGTCCAGAAGCTGATTCCATACTTTTTTATCATATTCGATATAATGCCACTCAAATCCCAAGATTTCCGCTACTGATTTAGATGTCTCAACCTCATAACTACCTATTTGACCGTAGGTATAACAAATTACCTTTTCATATCCCTTTTTCTTTAACATGGCGGCTATGTATCGTGAATCATAGCCGCCACTCAAGGGCAATATTACCGTTTTACCCTCTAAAGAATCTATTAATCTATCAAAAAGATTACTGCTTGTTTTACTAATTTTCTCGATAACATCTTCAAATTTATAATCCACATATTTGTGTGTATGCTTATAATAATATTCGAGATGTACATTATTCGAATTAACTCTTAATATTTGTCCAGCTGCTAATTGAAGTATCATATTAAACACAGTGTCATTATTTTGAGAATAACCACATGATATTATTTCACACAACACTGTTTCGTCAGCATCATCTGTACTAATATTATATTTTTCTTTAAGGATTTCTACAGAGTCACTTATAGATTTACCATTAGAAGTAAAAAAAATAGGGAATGATCGCACTCGATCTACAACTGCAAAAGTTTCATTCCCCCTGTAAAGAACTATAGAAAAAAATCCATTCACACGTTTTACTATATACAGCAATGTTTCATAATCCTCAATTTCTGCGCAGAAATCATTCAAGTCATTGTCTTTATAAAAAATGCCTTCGTAAAAAAAATAGCCCTTTGTTATCGTATTATTTTTATCAAACCACTTAAATCCTTCATTGTTATCAATAATCAAATTTAAGCCTCCTCACTATAGAAGCATAATTCTAAAGAAATAAGATATTACAAATAATAAAGTAAAAAAGGCTATACTTTTATATAGATATGTCCAAACCTTAATTCCCGTCAAATTAGCTATATAAATAGAAAACATGTACCAAAGAAAAAAACCAACAATTCCAAATAGTAGTATTGTACTTTTATAGTCTGTAAATACTGTTGCCCCAATACCTATAGCAATTAATCTTGTAAATAACATAATTACATTCATTATTAAATTTTGTTTTTGCTTCTTTAATACAATAAGTACATTTGATAAAGGTGATGCTACGAATACCATTAAGAACCAGGGAACTAAATATCTCGCAATATTCCCTGCTTCAACCCACTCATTTCCAAATACAATGCCGAAAATCTTATCACCGGCACTTAAAATAATTAACATAGGTATAAAAGCTATTATAAAGGAATTAGTTAGTAATTTTTTCGTTAGTGAATACAAACTCTCATTATTATTGTAAAGAATTGCGGCTTTTCTGAAGTAAACTTGAGCTATTGCACTCCCTATAATTGTAAGCGGTAGCAATAAAACCCTTTGAGACATCGAATACCAACCTGTTACAGAATCATTAAAATAATAAGAAAATGCAAAAATAGGGAATTGGACCGATATTGTGTTCAATAAAATTGCAGGCATTTGATATAAAGGAAAATCAGAAAACTCTTTAGTTGTTTTAATTATTTCAGGCTTTATTTTAGGTATTCTATATATTCTTATAAGAACAATTGTAGAGATTAGTTGTCCTAAAATCATTCCATAGATCAATCCGTAGCCTGTTATCCCTGCTAATCCTAAGATTATATTCAAGCAAGTTGCTGACAAAGTGTTAATTATTGGTATCCACATCATAACTCTATAATCCATTTTTCGGTTAGCCAAATTGGTGAAGGTGCTATTAGAACCTCCTAGTAATATTGAAAGCAGCAATAAAGTTAGAAGTACAATATTACTGCCTGAGTTAAATAAATGAATATCAGTTTTGTTTAATATGAGCATTAAGAAATACATTAATATTGCAAAAAGGGTTGTATAGAACAATGAGATAACAACTAATTTCTTTGCCTTCTCTTCACTTTTAGAAACTATAATTGCACTATCTAATTTAAGTGTACAAACAGCAAGTAAAATACTACTTATTGACTGAAAAAAAACGCTAACACCAAAATCTTCTGGGGTAAACAAGCGACTTAGCAGTGGAGAAAAAGAAATATTAATAAGTTGACTAATTAAAGTTCCTGTTGCAAGCTTGGTGACATTTGAATATAAAAATCTCTTGATATTTAATTTACCAAACAAATTACTTACAACTCCTAGTAGAAATCAGACATTTTTTTCACTAATAAATCGCATCAGAAACATCACAAGAAATAGTATAAGAGTAGTATAAAAATATTGAGAAAAAAAGGTTTGAAACCCACCTCGGAATGCCATTCCAAAATTCAATACAAAGAAAACATTCCAATATCTTAGAAACTTGATATTTTTCATTGCATTTATAATCACTCCACAAAAAATCGCAATAAACAAGGCATAAATCCATGTTCCTGATTTGCCAAGCATCATAATTCCCTCACCAAACGCACTTGGAAGTAGTATATAAAAGTTTCTTCCTCCATACTCGATTCCAGTAATAGCTGTCGAGAAGATGTAAGATAACACAGGGAAATTATTATCTGGGTAAAAAGGGACCATGTTAAAGAGCCATCTTTCTATCATTTCAAGAAAATTCAATTGTCCAGCAAACAATTCAGTAATGTATAAATAACTTTGGGAAATAGATTCTTGTCGCAAGAAATCGTTCAAAGTTTCACTAAAACTAAATTTCCCTACATCAATCCCTTGTCGATAATAGAATAAAAAATTCATTACTGGTATTAAAAAGATTAGTGTTACTAGGATTATTATGAATAATGTTCTTTTTTTAATAATATTCTCAGAATAGAAATAAATTAGAATTATACTAAGCCACAGGAACATCTCAGTTCGCCCAACATAACCCGTTTGTACAAAAGAAATATAAGGGTATAGCATTATAAATAATATAAAAAGAAAAGGCTTTTTTCGAAGAGAATAAAGGAATATAAAATAAAAAGGAAGCATTATAATTGAAAGTGAATTTAAAAAACTATATATAGGATCATTTCTTTGTTCTAATCGAACTATAAAAGTATCATTAGAAAAGTGATATCTATTAAATTGAAAGATATCAAATAATCTAAACTCAGGATATAGTAATTTTGCAAAATGAGTTAGTAAAGCTAAAATACCTAAAACAATGAACAACCTTTTAAAGTCAGTAAATATTTCATCATAATTTTTCTTTGCAACAAATAAATTAGACTTTACTATAATTGATAAGGGAACTACTAAAAAAAACATAAAAATCAAGAATGAAATTAAATATTCTGTGTTATCAGTGAAATTCGTAAATATTCCAACACCGGAAAAAAAAGTACACATTGTTATTGCAATAATAATTAATAATTTTTCAATAAATTTATTCAAAAACAAATAACTCACGAAAATTAAAAAACAACCAAATATAATAATTATCGCAAAGTTGTTATAATCCACCATTAAGTGACTCATCTAATTTCCTTTCTCTGATTTTACTTGCAACTATACTCATTTGTTTTTCCCAAGTAAAATTATCTTCAGCAAATTTTCTTAATGTCTCTTCAATGGGTAGTTCAGCAATTCTCTCTAAAAAATTCATAACAGTATTAATATTTAAGGCTTCCTCGTAATGCGGTATTTTCAAAGCATAAGTAAAATCCTCTGGAATCTGTTTTTCATTGTACGCATATACAAAGGGAATCCCTCTAGCACAATATTCTTTAGTCTTTAAGGTAGACCCTTGTAAAACCCCTATTCTATGCATTCCTAATGAGGAAATTCCTAAATCAGCTTCATCAAATAGATTATCTAGTTCCTTACCACTACGCATTCCGTAAAAACACACATTTTCCTCTAATGATAACTTCGATCTTAGTAACTTTAAATTCTCAATTTCTCTTCCCTCTCCTACAATATAAAATTTAATGTTTTTCAAATTAGATCGTTGATCGCTCTGATAATAATTAGCTAATCCATGAAGCACTCTATCATATCCATGCCATACATCAACATTCGCAACTCCTAATAATACTAAATTATCTGCAGCATTAGTAATTCTTTCTATTGATTTTGTTACTATAGGAATATCTTCAATTGTTACACCATTTTCGATCTCTATAACATCTATTCCCCATATTTTTTTATAAGACATGAAAGTGACTATATATGAGACAAATCTTTTAATTCTTCTACTTAATAGCTTATGTATAAGTCCTCCGATTATTTGGAAAACTAATCTTTTGATTTTTTTATTTTTAAAAAGCTGTTTGCAATACGTAATATATTCTTTCCCTATAGGATAGGTTGGCATTTCTAAATATACGTCAATCCCTCTTCTTTTAAATAATTTCAAGGTTTTATAGAACGCTGGGTCTACAAAGCCAGGGGTCCTAATATAGACAACATCATAAACATTATGGGATAGAAGTATTTTTAAAGCTTTATAAATACTAGAACGATACCATAAACCTGAAATATTATATTCTTTTAATACAACTTCTGCGGTATTAATAAAAATCAATTTATCTTCCTTTCTATAAGCTAATTCCATTTCAAATCCTTGTTTCTCCATTGCTTTAAATTGCCATAATACTTTTTTTCGAATTCCAATAGAAGATGTATCGAATAAATCAAAGTATACTAAATATAAGATTTTCACACTCCACCTCTATTTTCATTATGTTGTCCTTTCGTTTCGCAAAACATTTATAACTTTATAAGGTATTAGCCCCACTATTATTGGTTTTAACACATAAATTAAACCTAAAGGTAATAATCCAAGTTGTTTAAATCCTTTATATTTCACCTTAGCCTCATCAATGCGAAATTTGTATTTACGCCTTTTATAGGCACTAGAATCTTCTCTGTACCTATATAGAGTTTCATTCAAGTTGCAACCCTTCATTCCTAAGCTATATAGTCGCATAAATAAATCGTAGTCTTCGCATCGTAATGTCTCTTTTGAAACTCGATATCCATCTACTTTCATTAAAGCGCTTTTTCGGATCATTATGCTCGGATGAATAAATGGAGAGTTAAATAGAAAACTCTTATCTATTGGTTTTTCGATCATTTTTCTATGTCCCCAGTCACCACTATCATCAAATAGAACCGCACTGCATCCTACTAACGCATATTCATTATTATTATCTAGGAAATCAACTTGATTTTGAAACCTTTTTTCCGTTGAGATGTCATCAGCATCCATTCTAGCAATGTATTCCCCTTTTGCTATTTGAAGACAACTATTTAATGTCGCTGCTAAGCCCTTATTTATATCGTTTTTCAAAAGAATAATTCTATTATCTTTTTGACAAACAAATTGTAAGAACTTAAACGATTCATTATTAGAACCATCATCACATATAATAAATTCAAAATCCGAATATGTTTGATTTAAAATAGAATTAATAGCCTGTAACAACATCTCTTTATTACTCGGATTATAAACTCCCATTACAACCGATATTTTTGGCAATTAAAGCACCTCCCCATTTTCTCTATCAAACTAAACCGCTAATGAGCATACTTCAAAACATATTGTAGATATCTTTCATTTCTTCCATAACATTCTCAAGTATGTATGGACTGGAAAATTCCAAACTCATTTGACCCATTTCAAGCTTCATATTCTTCAAATTATAAATCTTTTCTATAAATCTACTTAAATCTTGAGTTTTATTTAAATCGAATAAAAAACCGTTTTGAAAATCCCTCACTAATTCAAGATGACCTCGGTTAACAGACGCCACAATTGGCAGAGCACAGCACATACTTTCAATAATATTAAGTCCTAATCCTTCACGAATACTAGATGCTACAGCAATGTCGCACATTGGATATATATCGCTTAAGTCCTCTCTATATCCTAAGAATTTAACATTATCCTGCAAACCCAGCTTCTCAACTAAAATTTTGTACTCTTGAGTAGATGATCCTTCACCAACTAACAGCAGCTTAATCTCAGGAATACTTGCCTTGAGATTCATAATTTCTTCTATTAGAATCCTTTGGTTCTTATTCTTATTTAACTCTGCTGCGTATATTAATAAAAAATCTTCAATATCAAACCCATACCTAGCTCTTAGTTCTTGTTTTCTTTCTATAGTGATTGGTCGATAAATTGATGGATTCACCCCAACTCCATGCACGTGCTTAATATTTTCAGCTTTAAATTTATATTTCAACGCGCAATTGAAATCTTCATTATTTATTGTTATTAAACAATCCGTATATCGTGACAAATATTTTTCTACAGGTAAATAAATTAACCAATTCAAGAAATTAGCTCCCTTGTAAAAATGGAATCCATGTGCAGTATAAATTATATTTGTTCCATTTTCACGAGCAGGTTTAGCAGCTAAACGAGTAACAACACCTCCAACAGGTGTGTGACAATGTATAATATTGTACTTATTTTCATTTATAATTTTTCTTAAATTAAAAAAAGCCCTCAAATTACCACTTTTAAATGGTGATCGTTCAAAAGGCACATTAAATTGTTTATCTACTAATTCGAGCTTTTCACATCCATTAGTGGCTACATGAACTTCCCATCCCTGTTCTCTAAACCACTGTAGATAAGGTAAATGAAATGCTTTAATATGAGAAATAACAGTTGCACAAAATAAAACCTTTTTTGACACTTTACGCTCATCCTAACTTTATCAATTTCAAAAAACATAATTAAATAAAATTTCTTTCTATTAATGGATCTATAATAACCAAAGTATAAAAAATTCACTTCGTAATTTATCTTGCATTTTCTATGTACCATTGTTTGCAATCTCTAAATCCATCTACAAAACCAAATTCAATATAGTCACCAATCAATTTTTTACTTAAAGAAGCATCATATTTTGTTTCTTTTATTAAAGCCTTAGCTTTGTACGATAGATTGCGTTTGAAGAACTTGTCAATCAATAGTAAAGCAGAAAATGAAATTTTATAGGGAATACGAATAATATAAAGTTTAGTATTTATTTCAATTGAAACTAGTCGTATTAAATTAATGAAAGAAACTTCTAAAGAATCCGAAATAATAAACCGTTTCCCCAAAGTCTTATCTGTGATAATAGTTGAAACAATTCCATTAACTGCATCCTTTACATAAGTGAATGATTTTACATTTTCACCAAACCCAAGTATCGGGAATAATCCCTTCTTAATAATTTTTATTAACCCTCCAAAGTTCCCTCTATCATATTTTCCAAACAATGTCCCTAATTGCACTATACTAACAGGAAATCCAAAATCGCGGAAATATCCCAGAGCAATTTCTTCAGCTGCAAGTTTCGATTTTCCATATACACTGACTGGAATACGTTTGGATGATTCACTAACAATTGAACTATCTTCATATGTAGCCACTGTACTTATTAAAATAAACCTAGAAATATTATTTGCCATACTTAATTTCATAAGATTATCAGTTTGCATTACATTAATTTGAATAAAATCTTCTTCAGAAGAATTATATGAATGGACTTGAGCTGCACAGTTAATAACAATGTCAACATTACTTAATGCCTGGTTGATTACATCTTCTGAAGAAAGATCGCCAGGAATAATGACGACTCGTTCATCAGAAGATGACAAAAAACCTTTATTTCTAACTAAGCATCTAATTTCTTTGCAATCAAAATCCAACAATCTATCTAGTAAATGATTACCAACGCATCCAGTAGCACCAGTGATAAATATTACTTTTCCTGTTAGTTCCATCCATATTCACCCACTTACACCTCTTGCTCTAATGACAGAAGAGATAGTTATTAATAAAATTTTAAAATCAAAACGTAAGGATCGATGTTTTAAATAATACTCATCAAAATCAGCTTTTTGATAGTCACTGATCTCATCTCGTCCATTTACTTGTGCCCATCCTGTAAGACCAGGCACTAATGAGTGAATTCCCCTTTTTGTTCGATCAGTAATCAAACCTGCTTGATTATATAAGGCAGGTCTTGGACCTACAAAACTCATATGACCCAACAAAATATTTATTAGTTGAGGTATCTCATCAAGACTTGATTTTCTAAGCCACTTACCAGAAGCAGTTATGTAACTTTTCGACTCAATTAAATGTGTAGGTAGATTTGGTGTATTTATAGCCATTGTTCTGAATTTAAATATAGTAAACATACAATTGTTTTTCCCGATTCGTTGTTGTGTGAAAAAAACTGATCCAGGAGAATCCAACCTTATTAAAATAGGTATAAATATAAAAAAGGGAGACAACAAGATTAATAAGAAGGTCGCTAAAAAAATATCGAAAACACGTTTCACAATAATCACCCGACTACTTATTTTTTTACGCTTATTTAATAGTTCATCTGCAATACTCATTCCTTGAATCTGTGAATTAAATTCTCCTTACCGCTCTCTTAATTCGCCATTCCCCCAGCCCATTTTTTCCCGATTTCAAGCTGTGCTTCAAATTCACTTCTATACTGACTAATAATTGCCGTACTATAACCATTGCTGTTCAGTTTTTGTTCAGTGTCGGCAACTATACTATTGAAGGTAGCACTAAACGAGGATAGTTGTTGTGCCCCTTTAGACTTAATACTTTTCTTACTCGCTTCATCTTTTGCTCCGATATATTCTTTCAAAATGCTCATTAAAGTCGATTCGCTTTGCTCTTTAAGTGCAGTAAGTTTGGCTTCCGTTTCACTAGTAATGGTTTCATAAGATACCTTTCCAGTTCCTGCAGCACCACCTCCTGTTGCACCAGTTGTATCCTTTGGCGCTGGTGTCGCAACTGCAGAGGGATCCTTAGCGCCAACTTGTTCTTGATAAGCCTTAGAAGCAGCAGTAATGGTCTTCGTCTTCTGATCCCAGCTAATGTTATTACCTACAGATTCCGATAAAAACCGTAAGGGCACATATAAAGAGCCATTCAGGATAAAGCTAGATTGGCCCGCAGGCAGTGCCTTGGTGGAACCTTTAAATACATAGCTAGCCTTAACTTGATTAAGGACGATGTTCTTTGTTACAGCTGTAGAACTGTTACCATTTGTTGCATTCATCAAGTACTCTTTAATCGCAACAAGCTCTGAGCTGCTTGGCTCTGCTACGGTAACTTTAACGTTCTTAGCATCCCAACTTACACTCTTCTGCAAGGCATATGACATGAACCGCAATGGAACATAAGTTGTATTGTTGTACATGAATACATATTGACCTGCAGGCGTCCCAATACTCACTCCATCAAAAATCATATTCACGTTCATGCTCTGCACTTTAATCGTAGTATTTGCAGCCTTAGTTGTTGCACTTGGTACCGCCGCCGCTGATACGGAAATAGGAGCGGATGCCGTTAAGGGCGCTAACCCTATTGAAGCTATTAACGATAGAGCTATGACTGGTAGCGTTGCTTTAGACATGCTTATTCACTTCCCTTTTCTTTCGCATTTGTTTGTTCTTCTTTAAGAACTTGATCTCGTGTCTTCCCTTGACTCACGCCATACTTCTTAGCAACCTGTGAAAGCTCATTGTATTGTTCTTCGGATACTTTACCTAGAATAATGCTGCGTGCTTCCCGCTTCTCATCTAGATTCAAGCCACCCTTAGCTAAATCTTTTAGGCGATTAATATCAGATACGCTAAGTTGACCCAGTACAATCGAAGCTACATCTGCTTTGTCTTTAATGGTTACATTCTCTTGAATCTCTTTAGCTTTATCAGTTGAAACCTGTGCCGTATAGCCATCTGTTGAGGCACCCTCTTTTTTACTCGAAGGAACTTTCGTTGGTTCACTAGTAGTAGTCGCTGTTGTTTCTCCACCAGTTTTACCGTTATCTTTGCTACCTTGGTCACTATTCCCCTTATCATCTGTTGATGGAGCAGTAGGTGTTGCAGACGCTACAGGTTCGACATCACCATCCACTGCTGTATCTTCAGGCGTAGTTCCTTGATCTTGACCTCCGCTAACATTACTTTCAGACTCCAGATCAAAGCCATCTGCCATTGAATTCATCAACTTATCGACGGCATAATTAGCAGCGAACAAACCACCTACACCCAGAACTACAATGATTGACAGCATCCATAAAAGGATCTTTTTCCATCGTTTGTTAAACACTTATGTATCCCCCTTTATGAATTAATTAGCTGATAGCAACTTGAACAACAGGCTGCATTGGTACAATTTGATTGATCACTTCACGAATGACTTCAGGATTTTCAGCCAGCACTCGATCCAATCGTTTAAACTCCAGTTCTAGCTGACTCAGACTTATCGCATTAGGTCTACCGATAAAGATTCTTCCATGATCTGTAGAGCCTAAATTTTCTTCATCTGTCAACAACTCTTCATATAACTTCTCGCCCTCACGAATACCGGAGAACTGAATATCAATATCCTTATAGGGCTCATAACCAGAGAGGGTGATCAAATCTTCAGCCAATGTTAGAATCTTGACCGGTTCTCCCATATCCAGAATGAAGACTTCTCCACCTTTGGCAAAAGAACCAGATTGGATTACAAGCTGAACGGCCTCTGGAATCGTCATGAAATAACGCACCATTTCTGGATGAGTAACGGTGACCGGACCACCCACAGCAATCTGCTGCTGAAAAGCCGGAATTACGCTACCACGACTGCCAAGTACGTTCCCAAAACGCACTGCTGAGAACTTCGTTCTACTTGTGGTATGCAGACTTTGCACATACATTTCAGCAATCCGCTTACTTGCCCCCATCACACTCGTTGGGTTAACCGCTTTATCCGAAGAGATCATGACAAATCTCTCCGCACCATATTTATCTGCACAATCTGCAACATTCCTTGTACCGAAGACATTGTTCTTAATGGCTTCCGAAGGGTTTCGTTCCATCAATGGAACGTGTTTATGTGCTGCCGCATGAAAGACAACATGTGGATTATGGCTACTGAATACGTCCATCATCCGACTGCGGTCCTGTACATCCGCGATCACGGTAACAATATTCAGATCAGGAAATATCTTGCGAAGCTCCATCTCAATCGTATAAATGCTATTCTCACCGTGTCCAAGTAGCATCAACTTGTCCGGGCCAAATGGAGCAATCTGCCGACATAGTTCTGAACCAATAGATCCACCAGCTCCCGTAACTAACACAGTCTTATGGTGTACATAACCTAGAATACTGTTCAAATCCGCTATAATCGGCTCACGGCCTAGCAAATCTTCAACGCTAACATCCCGCAGTTTCTTCACCGATATTTTTCCAGCGATCAGATCGTTAAGTGCCGGTATAATCTTAAGCTTGGCCCCTGTCTTCTTCGCAAGATTAATAATTTCAGAAATCTCAGTCCGTGAGACGGAAGGCATAGCGATAATGATCTCATGAATTTCACGTTCTTTCACAATAGCAGGAATAGCGTAACGATTGCCCAACACTGGCACACCCAGTATAGACATATGATATTTATTAACACTATCATCAATGAAACCCACCAGCTTGGTATGAGCAAAAGACAGTCCCATCATTTCTCTAGCAATCAATATTCCGCAATCGCCTGCACCAACAATTAGTGTATGGGTCTGAGTTTCTTTGGAATTGATTCGGTCATTATGGAGCACTCTCCACAAGAATCGAACCCCACCTACTAACAATAGAACAGTCTCCATGGTCCGAACTTCTATTGCAAAGGGCACTCGTTCTGGCAAAATAAAATACGCTAATAAAAATGAAAGTAATGAACCTGATACAATAGCTTTTGAAACGGATATGATCTCTCCGATGCTGGCATACTGCCACATTCTTCGGTATAGACCAAAATAAATCAGGCTTCCTCCAAATGCAAACGTTGCGATCAGACCAAATTGCAGCATTTGAACAAGATAATCCTGAAGAGGTTGGTTAGAGAACCGGAACAAATAGGATGTCACGATGCTGAACCAGATGATCGCAAGGTCAATGAAGAATAAAAGAACCACTCTAGATTTCGCTGTCATTTTCAGTGCCTCCAAAAATAACATTATTGTTAAAGAACAAATCAATTTCCATAGTAGTAGTAGTAGTAACCTTCGCTGGCTTTACGTTTCACATTATTGAGAACCACCCCAAGCATCTTAGCACCTACACGATCAAGGTTGGTTTTAGCTTTCACTGCAATATCGCGTTTTACCTTGCCATAGCTGACGACCATAATGACACCATCACTCTTGGAAGCCATAATCTGCGCATCCGTAACCGCCAATAACGGTGGGGTATCAATAAGAATGACATCATAACGCTGACGCAAGTCCTGCAAAAGAGTACTCATCCGATTGGAAGCCATCATTTCCGCAGGGTTTGGCGGGATCGGTCCAGAGGTCATGATGGAAAGATTGGGAACGCCAGAGTCTTGGACAGTGTCCTCAAGAACAGCCTGCTGAGACAACAGCGACGATAAACCGAAACGGTTACTAAGTGAAAAAGTCTTGTGAGCTGTGGGCTTCCGCAAATCCGCGTCAATCAAGAGTACTTTCTTATCTGCCTGTGCGTATGCCGCCGCTAGGTTAGCAGATACCGTAGATTTACCTTCCTCCGGACCGGACGAAGTTACCATGATTACTTGAATGGTCTCATCCACAGAGGAAAAATCAATATTCGTGCGCAGCGCGCGAAACGCTTCCGATACAGGCGAGCGCGGGTTCGTAACGGTAATCAGATGACGTTGTTTATTTGGCAGCTGTGACATGTTCGAGGTCCCCCGCCTTTCTGGATGATTGCGTCTGTGTCTGTGTCTGTGCCTGTGTTGCACCTTGTTTGCTTTCTTCTTGACCTAATCTTGTAATCATAGCTATCGTTGGCAGACCCAAATATTTCTCAATGTCTGCTTCTGTCTTCAGCGTATCGTCCATGTATTCCAGCAGGAAAGCAATCCCTAAGCCAATCATCAAAGAAACGATGAAAGCTATAGCCATGTTCATTAAGACATTCGGTTCTACGGGTCCTGGCTCGATAAGCGGATTCACTTTAGCCTCATTCAGAATCGATACGTTCTGCACGTTAAATAGATTAGGAATCTCATCCTTGAATACAAGTGAAATGGCATTCACGATTTCAGCAGCTCGTTGATACGAGTTATCTCGAACGACAAGTGTCATCACCTGCGTGTTATTGACGGAGCTCACATTAACCTTCTTCAACAGTTCTTCCGCGGTAATATTGAATTGCGGATAATCCTTCGTAACAATATCAAGGATGGCTGGAGTCTTAATAATTTCCTTATACGTATTAATCAATTGAATATTAGTATTAATCTGGTTTAAATCAAGCTGCGCTGCTGCCGACTGAGTCGGTGTCTGGTTGACGATAATCTTCGTGGATGCTTCATACACCGGATTCTTAATATACAGACTGTATACACCAGCAACACCGCACACTAAAACAACTATGCTAACAATCAGCCATAGTCTCTTCCTGACAATCTGAAAATAATCGCGAAGATCCAATTCCTGTGATGACAAGTGAAATTACCTCCAAGCTATTTCTGAAATATTTCGATACTATATTCGAGCACTTCCCTATTTGCAAAAAAGTGCCTCCTCTCACCTACATGAGAGGAGGCTGTTTACTATACTTTTTTATTTACTTACTTGAAGTTAATGGTACGGTAGATAATTACTGCTGCTTCAGCACGAGTAGCTGTATCGTTCGGATTGAACTTACCAGCATTTCCGATAACCAAGTTATGGTCTGCTGCGAATGCCACGCCATCTCTCAAGGATGCGCTGATCTTAGCAGCATCTGAGAATTTACTAATTGCCGTTGCATTTGTTGTTGCTGCTGGATTGATAGATTTCAATGCGCGGGAAATCATTGTTGCCATCTCTGCACGTGTGATGGTTGCGTTAGGATCGAACTTAGCGGCACTGCGGCCAGTAATGATCCCTTTCTCCGCTGCAACTGCTACATATGGTGCATACCAAGCAGTTGAACTTACATCACTAAAGCTTTGTACGGCTGAATTGTTCTCCAGGTTAAGCGCACGAATCAGCATCTTAGCGAACTCTGCACGAGTTACATTGCTCTTCGGTGCGAATTTCCCTTCTCCTACACCTTCAATCGCGCCTTTGGCAGCCACGACTTGAATTTGTTTGCCAGCCCATGCTTGTACACTAGCAATATCCGAGAAGTTTACTTTATTCTCAAGCACTGCATAGGAAGAGAAAGTATCCCGTGGTTCTACGATGAACTCTCCGTTAAGCACACCACCTTGGAATTGCAGGTTGCCGTATACAAGCTTCGCTACGGACAACAATTCTTTATCAAGACCATCAGTATTCTTAAGCGGCAGTTTAATGGTAATTGGTTGTTTAAATGTGCTTGTCGCTACACCATCTACACTGAGTCCAAACTCGTATACATCCGAAGCCAATTTCAATTGTGTAACGGAAGTTACGACTTCTGGTTTAGCAGTTGTTACTGTCAACGCAATGGCTGTACTGAACTGACTCACAGGAATCGTTACGGTTACGCCATTAAAGTTTACTGCGATATTTGCAATACCATTGGTCTTAGCTGCTTCAACAATAGCTTTGGACAGTGGAACTTCAACAGTAGGCGAAGTGATCTTACCAAGATTCAATGTCAGCGTAAGGGAAGTACCTTCCTTACCGGCAGCTTTAGCTGCAGCAGCAAGATTAGCCAAGGCATTGATTGTATCGGTGTCTACCAATTTCACAGTTGCTTTGCCATCTACCACTTGTACCAGTTTAGATACATCATAAGTACTAGCAGCTGCAAATTTCTGATCCACAGTTAGAGGTTTCGTTGTGAAATCTGAACCAGAGTTGGAATTTCCAGAAGTGCTAGGATCAGTTGGTTTAGGTGTAGTTGGTTTAAGATAGGCGTTATAGTAAGCTTTCGCCAGAACTAAAGCTGCTGCTTTTTCATTAGTTAGTCTAGATTCAACATTATTCTTGGTTGCTACAATCATATCTTTAGTAATTTTGAGATTTGCAAGAGACGCTCTCAAAGAATAGTTAGCTGTACCAATTGTGCTATCCAGAACAATAGTCTTCACATGATTCGCCAGTTCACTGTTTGGATGAATAATAAGGTCACCCAGATCCGATTCTGATTTTCCTTTTAGCAAGGTGATTAGCTTCTGTTCAACGCCGTTTGCGCCAAAAATGAAACTGTAAACCTCTTCAACGGAAAGATCTGTAATACCAGCTTGTTTACCGATCTCCTTCAGTAGTGCTTGATAAGCCTGATAATTAGGGGACTTCAGAATATCCGTAACTGCGGATAAATCCGGAGCATAGATAGACGATACTACTTCTTTATAGAAATTAAACAAAGTAACTTTATCTTCATCGCTGAGCTTAAGTTGAGTCAGAACAGGTGCGAAATCCGCTTCTAACTTATCTTGTGTAAGACCTTGAAGATCAGCACGGAAATCACGAAGCGTCTGCTTATCAGCATCAGTAAGTGTGCCATAAAGCTTCGTTGCACGCTCCTTCAAACTAGCAAAATCCGTGCTAGTCGCAGCGGATGCTGTTCCAACAATCCCAAATTGATCTGCGAATCCTTTGCTGCTAAGCGGAAGTCCTGCTACTGCAACCGCTGCCATACTAACCGCTAATGTCGATACTACTAGTTTCTTTTTCAAAGTCACTAAATATGCACCTCTTTATATGTATTTATATTTCTGTGTTACTATAGTCCTAGACTATTTCGCCCTTGCCTACACTATTACGTATAGCATCGATTCACCCAATAAAACCCATTCTACCACTATTAGGTAGATTAGTCAGCCTTTTCGGGAAAAAATCCCAAACAATTTGTGTCGATTCCTCCTGATTTGTACGTAATTACCATGATTAACCTCACCATTTGCCACAATTTGCTGAGCATTACCGCGCATATAGTCGCGCATCTCAGGACCTAATTCTTTCTCTAAAACCACATAAGCAGCATTTAATCCAAATGGACGATGAACACTGTCATGTGCATCAGAGGCCAACACATGTACTGCATTTCTACGACATAACTCCAGTGATAGCTTCTGAAGCTTATTCCCGAAGACGCCTGCAAGACTTTGTGCGGTTACCTGACTCAGTGATCCCAGATCTATCAATCTTTCTAATTTAGAAGGATCGGCAGCCACTTCAGCATTACGCTCCGGATGGGCGATGACCGGAACGAAACCTTGAATGATCAACTCGTGACAGATTTCTTCCATGTTGCGTGGGACTCGTGAAGAAGGCATTTCTAGTAAAATGTACCGCGAGTCTGCAAGACTTAGCAGTTGCCCCCGCTCCAGATCATCCAGTAAATCTCCGTAGACTCTAATTTCCTGACCTGGAAGAACAAGCAGTGGATTTCCATGCTGACGAAGTTTTTCATTCATCAGATCCACTGCTTCTCTTATATCGGGGGCGTTATTCATATATTGACCGTTGGCGTGATGTGGTGTGGCAATGACGGAAGTGATCCCGTCTCTATAGGCGTCTTGCGCCATGACGAGAGCGGATTCCCAATCAGTGGCTCCGTCATCCATAAAGGGTAATATGTGGCAATGGATATCTATCATATGTTATCTATCGGTCCCTTCCCATAGAAAATTTAGATTTATCAACAAAAAAATACAACCATTCCCAACAGGAATGGTTGCTTGATTGTAAATGAGTTCTTGTCTTAAGCTTCAGTAGGTTCCTCTTGCTGAGGTTCATTTGCGGCTATTTCAGCATCCTCAGAATCTGGAGTTTCATTCTTCGAAGAGAGAACATACCCATCGATTAATCCCCAAAGTTCTTCTTTACCAAGCCCAATCTCCGAAGAGAATGGGATGAAGTTATCCCCTGGCAGCACGCCAAGCTCCTGCTTCATGATCTTGATATGCTTTTGCCAGCGAGTCTTCGGAATCTTATCCGCCTTTGTCGCTACTACACACATAGGAAGATCATAATGCTTCAACCAATCGAACATCATCTTATCATTGCTGGTCGGCGGATGACGTAGATCCACGATGAGCAGAACAAGTTTCAACGTATCGCGCTCAGAGAGATATTTTTCCACCATCTTACCCCATGTCGCACGTTGCGTCTTCGACACTTTAGCATATCCGTAACCTGGAAAGTCAACAAAATACATGATATCCTCATTAATACGGTAATAGTTCATATGCTGTGTCTTACCTGGGGTGGAGCTTGTCCGAGCCAGATTCTTGCGGTTAATCATTCGGTTAATGAGGGATGACTTCCCTACATTGGAGCGCCCTGCCAGAGCAACCTCTGGCAAAGCATCATCAGGGTATTGATCAGGGCCAACAGCACTGATTATAAATTCGGCAATATTAACTTTCATAGGACTTCCTTTCTAATGCACACTACTCGGTGGCTCACTGCTAATTTCATTATGATGTTCTACTAACGCATGATGCAAGACCTGATCCATGTTAGATACTGGTATGAACTCCACATCATTACGTACGCTCTCTGGAATTTCTTTCAGATCACGTTCATTGTCTTTGGGAAGAAGGATCTTTTTATATCCAGCACGATGTGCAGCTAGAGATTTCTCTTTCAGTCCACCGATCGGCAATACACGTCCACGCAGGGTGATCTCACCGGTCATGGCCACATCCTTCGAAACATAACGCTTCGTGAGTGCAGAGATCAAAGCGGTAGCAATTGTAATCCCTGCAGACGGACCATCCTTCGGAATCGCACCTTCAGGAATGTGGATATGAATATCAATCTTCTCATAAAAATCGGGCTGGAGCCCCAGCTCCTCCGCCTTCGAACGTGTATAACTGAAGGCGGCCTGCGCCGACTCCTTCATTACATCGCCCAGTTGTCCAGTAAGTGTTAGCTTACCCGTTCCCTGCACAACAGTAACTTCGATCAGCAGCGTATCGCCACCAACCTCAGTCCAGGCCAGCCCAGTTACTGTACCAATCTGGTCTTCAAGCTCAGCCATACCGTAACGGTATTTTGATGCACCTAGGAAATCCTTGATCTCATCAGGCAGAATGACTACACTTTCTTTTTCCTTGGTCACAATCTGTTTCGCTGCTTTGCGGCATAACGCCGCGATCTGCTGCTCCAAATTACGCACACCGGATTCACGAGTATATTCACGCACGATACGCAATAAACTGTCGTCTTCGATGATCAGTTGATCTTCTGCAAGACCGTGGTTCTTCTTCTGCTTCGGCAAAAGATAGCGGCTACCAATCTGCAATTTCTCCAATTCCGTGTATCCCGGAATGAACAGCATTTCCATCCGGTCGAGTAACGGACGCGGAATGTTATGCACTACGTTCGCTGTTGTAACAAACATTACGTTCGACAAGTCGAACGGCAGCTCTACGAAATGGTCACTGAACGAATTGTTTTGTTCTGGGTCCAGTACCTCAAGCAATGCTGAGGATGGATCTCCACGGAAATCTGCAGCCATCTTATCAATTTCATCTAACAAGATAACCGGATTAATCGTGCCTGCCGTCTTCATCCCTTGGATGATTCGACCTGGCATCGCACCCACATAAGTCCGGCGATGACCACGGATCTCTGCTTCATCACGCACACCACCAAGCGAAATGCGAACGAACTTACGATTGAGTGAACGGGCGATGGAACGAGCCAGTGAGGTTTTGCCCACACCTGGAGGCCCTACAAGACATAGAATTGGACCTTTAAGCTTCTTAACCAGCTGCTGAACGGCTAAATATTCCAATACCCGCTCTTTTGGTTTTTCCAAACCGTAGTGGTCCTCATCCAATACTTGCTCTGCCTTCTTAATATCGAGATCATCTTCTGTCTGTTCATTCCAAGGAAGACCCAGCAGCCAATCCACATAATTGCGAATTACGCCACCTTCCGCTGAGCTCACTGGCATTTTTTCCAGACGATCGATTTCCTTCTCCATCTTCTCTTTCACGCGTTCCGGCAGATTCTTCTCTTCCATTAGAGTCCGCAGCTCTTCCGCTTCTCCCACCCGACCTTCCTTCTCGCCGAGTTCTTTCTGGATCGCTTTCATTTGCTCGCGCAAATAATATTCCTTCTGCGTCTTCTCCATCTGCTTCTTCACACGTTGATTGATCTTGCGTTCAAGCTCCAACACTTCACGCTCATTATTAAGAATATCAAGAAGTTTCTCTAGCCGTTTACTTACATCAATCGTCTCTAGAATTTCTTGCTTATCCTTAATCTTTAGCGATAAATGACTCGTAATGACATCCGCAAGACGACCAGGCTCCTCAATATCGGATACAGCAGCCAGTGTCTCTGGTGTCACTTTTTTGGATAACGTTATATAGTGTTCGAACTGATTAAGTACTGTACGCATCAGCGCGTCACACTCTTGATCGCTATCTTCCTCTTCTGGTAGCTCGCGCGCCATAACCTCATAATACTCATCATTATCGATATAATTAATAATTTCGGCTCGTTCTACACCCTCAACCAGTACACGAATCGTACCGTTTGGCAGCTTCAGCATTTGCCGCACATTCGCGACGGTGCCGACCCGAAAAATATCGTCCTGACCAGGCTCTTCAATATTCACTTCCGACTGGGAACAAAGAAGAATTAAATTATCTTCAACCATAGCTTTTTCTAGTGCCCGAACTGACTTCTCACGGCCCACATCCAAGTGAAGAACCATGCTTGGGTACACAAGAAGACCTCTTAGCGGTAATAAAGGAAAACGACGACCTTTTGTTTTATTTGTCATCATCGCTTTCGCACCTCCCATGGCTCTCAATTAATCTCATATGAATTCATTCTAACAAAAGCAGCCCCAAAACACCAACAAAGTACTTGCAATTTAAGAAGAAACAACCTTATTGTCCTTAAAAGACGACAACGTTTCTCGTAGAAATTTGAGGATTATGTAAAGTCTGAAACTATATTTTTAAAAAAGGAAGCAGCAGACACGCCTGCAGCCTCCTTTATTTTACAACGACAACTCTCACTTTACGCTTAAAATTTGAGATCAAGGCTCGTTCAGCCCCGGGAACACACTAGCTCACATTTAAGGTTAGATTTAAGCTCAACCCTTTGCAGACTCGCCAGCGGCATCGGCCTTCAGGAGTGAAGGTGCTGCTGAGAATAGCTCGCCAGCTACAGCAGGAAGCCTTACGTCAGCTGTATCAGCTCCAAATAGATGACGGAATACTTCTTCTACCGTTTCCATAGGAATAACGCGTAGCGGGGCAAGGTCTGCGAATAGTGATTGCCAGTTTTCTTTTGGAATAAGTACCGTAGTAGCTCCCGCTTGAAAAGCAGCCTCTACCTTCGCGATTACACCACCAACAGGCTTCACTCGGCCATGTATTCCTATTTCACCTGTGATTGCTACTGTATTATCTACGGGAAGACCACGAATGGCGGAAACGATAGCTACTGCCATCGCAACCCCCGCTGAAGGACCGTCAATCGGTGTTCCACCGGGAAAATTCACATGCAGATCATAACGGTCCGGCTCCAGATTCATGGTGCGCAGTACGGTCAATACGTTCTCAACCGAGCCTTTGGCCATACTCTTTCTCCGAATCGTGCGGGAACCCCCACCGATCTCTTCCTCATCTACCACTCCTGTTACATTCAATCTACCTTGACCGTTCTGTGCAGGCGCTGCGGATACTTCGATCTCCAACAAGGTGCCCATTCCCGGTCCATACACTGCAAGTCCGTTAACTAATCCAATCTGCGGCGCCGAAGGAATCTTGCGCTCTGTACGGAGCGGAAGCTGGCTACTGCCTGCTACCCATTCCACCTCAGCAGCACTTAGTGTATCCCTTTGCTCAGTTAGCGCTAATCCAGCTGCGAGCTGAATCATATTGACTGCTTCCCGGCCATTTGTTGCATATTGCTGCACAACAGTAACGGCTTCTGGGCTTGGCTTCAGTCCGATCTTCTGTATCGCGTCACGCGCAATGACCGCAATCTCATCCGGCAATAGCGGACGGAAATAAATCTCCATGCAGCGCGAACGCAGCGCGGGAGAGATCTCATCCGGGGAACGCGTAGTAGCCCCAACTAACCGGAAATCAGCGGGTAAGCCATTTTGAAAAATATCATGAATATAAGCTGGAGTATTATTGTCCTCCGAATTATAATATGCACTCTCTAACAGTACCTTCCGGTCCTCCAGCACCTTAAGCAGCTTATTCATCTGAATGGGGTGAAGCTCTCCTATCTCATCCAGAAAAAGAATCCCGCCATG
This sequence comes from Paenibacillus sp. FSL K6-0276, assembly GCF_037977235.1. Classification (NCBI taxonomy): domain Bacteria; kingdom Bacillati; phylum Bacillota; class Bacilli; order Caryophanales; family Paenibacillaceae; genus Paenibacillus; species Paenibacillus sp. FSL K6-0276. The sequence goes on from NZ_CP150276.1 coordinate 4,933,217, forward strand.
CGCCTTCGTCACCGCTCCCGGCTTCGGCTGTGGCACACCAGCCACACCCATGGCTCCGGCGCCTTGATAGATAGGGTCATGCACCGATCCGATTAAAGGGTCGGCAATGCCGCGCTCATCGAAACGAGCGGTTGTGGCATCAATCTCTGTGAATTTGGCGTCGTTTTTAAAAGGGGAAAGTACATTTTTTTTCGCCTCTTCCATGACCACGCGCGCCGCTGCAGTCTTGCCGACTCCCGGCGGACCATAAATAATCACATGCTGCGGATTAGCGCTACATAGTGCGGCCTTCAGGGCGCGCAGCCCGTCTTTTTGTCCGACAATATCTCCAATAGAAGCCGGTCTAGTCTTCTCTGACAATGGTTTGGTCAGTGATATCATTCGCATTTTCCGTAGTTTATCCAGTTCCTTACGCGACTCTCGGTCTACCGCCGTCTTGTTCGTCTTCTGACCCCGCAGCAGATTCCAAAAGTATACGCCGATAACCAGCGCGAAAAAGAGCTGCACGATCATCACAACTATACTTAATTCCATAGGTCATCCTCCTGTTTCGTTCAGTCTACCTTTCCACCTTTGGCTACTATTAGGTAGTATAGCCGTTTCGGTAATTAGTAAACGCACAATTGAGGATTTGTTGAATTGTTGGTGTAGAACACCTTTACATCACTGAATTTACTATGTGCTGAGTAACTTTAGGACTTGACTGTGCTATCTATGCCGAGTAACCTATATGACCTGAATTTGTTATCTACGTCAAATGATCACTTTGTCAGCTTGGTATGCTACTTGTATCGAACCTGGTTAAATATGCTGTTATATTGACTTAAATGGGTGAAGTAACATGATTAGACTTGGATCCTCGGTATATGGACTTACCTTTATCCGCTGAATTCGCTAAGTTCGCCCAGTAACTATGTTAATGCACTGCTAAATTCTCCAAATAACCGTCCATCTCCTTAGTACGGCTCACCCTCTTAGAATTATAGGGAAAAACTCCCTGTAGTTGGAGGTGGCGAGTCATACTAAGTGGCATATAGGGAAATTCTCCCTATAATCCATTGGTTTCACGCAAAATCGGATGCTTTTCGTTAATTTATAGGGAGTTATTCCGTATAAACCCTCTTTTTTCACAAAATCGGTCTATATATAGGGAGCTTTTCCCTATAACAAGCATGCAGACATAGCTATTTTTGAAAAAGTGCCTTTTTCTCCTCATGTACTCGTCTATCACCTTTACCCCTCGATACTTCTCCACGTCCACTTACCCTCAATCCCAGTAAAAAAGAATATCTCGAGCTAACTCATAACCAACATTTCTAACCCCGTTTCCTCTTCTCACAGGTTTCAGCCAACCCTTTTCACACAATCTCGTCAGCATCAAACGTACCGTTTTGGGGTCTAAAGTAAAATAATCTGCAACATCTTTAGGACGGACTGTTCCCGCTTGGCGAATCACTAAACGCATGATTTCCCTCTCAGCAAGTAGCAGACTGCCATGCGGTGCATCTATAATTAGGTAGCGACTTAACACCACACGAAGCAGTGTAATGCATAGCTCCGGACGCTGTTCCACATCATCGTAGGCAAATGAAATTACTTGGTAACCCATTCCGTACAGAAAAGTTTCACGATTTAGCTCATTACAATACTTTAGCCTATCCATGTCCCTTACATGTGCAGCATACCCTTTGATCTCGAACAAGAGCTTAATGGGCCCTGGTAAAAAAGCAAAATCAGCAAAATAAGTTTGTCTCTGCCAATCTAACACTTCATACTCTGGATGTAGATCATTGAAATCACCACGCAGCGGCCACCATACATTCTGCAAAAATAATCTTTCGGCGTGGCGATGACCTCTCTCCAGCCTTCCCCGCCGTTCACCCGTTCTGCTTGCTAGATGCTGCTCAATAAAGGCTTCATGGACTTGTTCATAATTCATTCGATGTTACCCCTTAATCATTAATTTCACGCAAAAAAACGCCCCGTTCTCGCAACCGGATATACCGGAGCGTAACAGGGCGTTCTTCGCCACTTATTATCAACTGAATCATAATTTCGTAAAATGCCGTTATTTCGCTTGCACCGGTGGCGCAAGGTTAGCGTGGGCACGGCCTGGAATTTCACCAGTTTCCTCATACGCCACAACAATCGCATCGATTTCCTTCTTCAGCTCGTTCACCAGCTCCGCTTCAGGCACTTTACGGATCATCTGGCCGTAACGGAACAACAAACCTTCTCCACGGGCACCAGCAATACCGATATCCGCCTCACGCGCTTCACCAGGACCGTTAACGGCGCAGCCGAGCACGGATACTTTAATAGGCACCTTAAGCTTCGAAATGTATTCTTCCACCTCATTAGCGATGGAGAAAAGATCAATATCCAGTCGTCCACACGTCGGACAAGAAATTAGTGTCGCTGCGTTAGAGATCAGACCGAAGGTCTTAAGCAGCTCGCGTGCCACCTTAACTTCTTCCACTGGATCAGCGCTAAGCGAAATACGCAAGGTACTGCCGATGCCCATTGAGAGCAGTGCACCGATACCTGCGGAGCTCTTTACCGTACCGGCAAACAATGTGCCGGATTCTGTAATCCCCAGGTGCAGCGGGTAAGGAATGACTTCCGCGGCCTGGCGGTAAGCTTCGATGGCCATTGGCACATCCGATGCTTTTAGAGATACGATAATGTCGTGGAAATCCAGCTCTTCCAGAATACCAATATGGTATAGCGCACTTTCTACCATAGCTTCTGGAGTCGGGTATCCGTATTTCTCCAAGAGATGATTCTCCAAAGAACCGGCGTTTACACCAATCCGAATCGGAATTCCTTTATCTTTACACGCTTTAACTACCGCTTCTACCTTCTCACGACGACCGATATTGCCTGGATTAATCCGTACCTTATCGATGCCGTTCTCAATAGCCATCAGTGCTAGCTTATAGTTGAAATGTATATCCGCTACGAGTGGGATATGAATCTGCTTCTTGATCTCCTTGATCGCGGCAGCCGCCTCTTCATTGTTGACAGTTACGCGTACCAGTTGGCAGCCTGCTTCCTCAAGCCGCAATATTTCAGCTACAGTAGCTTCCACATCAGCGGTTTTGGTTGTACACATGCTTTGAATCGCAACCTCGTTGTTTCCCCCAATAATGAGCCCGCCAACGTTGACAGGACGGGTTTGGTGTCTCAAGAACATGATTTTTCTCCCCCATAACGCCAAAGCTCCACCCCTTCGCCCCCGCTAGTGAAGCGGGATAAGCGGAAGAAAGGTGGAGACAGTGACATGTATTGTTAAGGCAAGCGACTTACGCGCTTTCCTCTTTCTTCTTGTCTTTCTTGAGGTTCAATTCAGGCAAAGCCTTCTCTTGAACAACCTGCTCCGTGATCACACAATCTTTAATATCATCGCGTGAAGGAACTTCATACATCACATCAAGCATGATGCTCTCAATAATCGCGCGCAGTCCACGGGCTCCCGTATTGCGTTTGATCGCTTCCTTGGCAATCGCTTCGAGTGCCAACGGTTCGAACTTCAGCGCTACGTTATCCATTTCCAGCAGCTTGATATATTGTTTCGTGAGAGCATTCTTAGGCTCGGAAAGGATACGCACAAGCGTATTCTCATCAAGCGGCTCTAATGTCGAGATGACTGGCAGACGGCCTACAAATTCAGGGATTAGTCCGAATTTGAGCAAGTCTTCAGGCAATACCATCGACAAATATTCGCCAGGCTTGAGATCCTTTTGTCCTTCAACAGCTGCGTTGAAGCCAATGACTTTTTTACCGATACGGCGTTTAATCATTTGCTCCAGACCGTCAAAGGCACCGCCAACGATGAACAAAATGTTCGTCGTGTCGATCTGAATGAACTCTTGGTGAGGGTGCTTACGTCCACCTTGTGGAGGTACAGAAGCAACCGTTCCTTCCAGAATCTTCAGAAGCGCCTGTTGTACACCTTCACCGGATACGTCACGAGTAATGGACGGGTTCTCGGATTTACGTGCCACTTTATCAATTTCATCAATATAGATAATGCCGCGTTCGGCTTTCTCCACATCATAATCTGCCGCTTGAATCAGCTTAAGCAGAATGTTCTCAACATCCTCGCCGACATAACCAGCTTCCGTTAAGGAAGTAGCATCTGCAATAGCAAAAGGAACGTTGATAATCTTCGCCATCGTCTGTGCGAGCAAAGTTTTACCCGAACCTGTTGGACCGAGCAAAAGAATATTACTCTTCGTAAGTTCAACATCTTCGATCTTACTTTGGCTGTTCACACGCTTATAGTGATTGTAAACCGCAACAGACAGCGATTTCTTCGCTTGCTCTTGACCGATTACATATTGATCCAAAATATCACGAATTTCCTTTGGTTTCGGAATATCCTTCAGATCGAGTTCTTCCTCATGACCAAGCTCTTCTTCCACGATTTCCGTGCAAAGCTCGATACATTCGTCACATATATAAACGCCCGGTCCAGCTACAAGCTTACGAACCTGCTCTTGTGATTTGCCGCAAAAAGAACATTTCAATTGCCCTTTTTCATCATTAAATTTAAACATCTAACCACCCCTTTAAGATTTCATCGGTGAAGAAAGAACCTGGTCAATAAGCCCATATTCCTTGGCTTCTTCCGCGCTCATGAAGTTATCGCGGTCTGTGTCCCGTTCGATTTTTTCAAGGGGCTGACCTGTGCGATCTACATAAATTTGATTCAACTTCTGTTTCGTCTTGAGGATCCAGTCGGTGTGAATCCAAATGTCGGACGCTTGACCTTGAACACCGCCGAGCGGTTGATGAATCATAACTTCGCTGTTGGTCAGCGCATATCTTTTGCCCGGAGCCCCAGCTGTTAGAAGGAGCGATCCCATGCTTGCCGCCATTCCTACACAAATGGTAGAAACATCCGGTTTGATATATTGCATCGTATCGTATATACCCATACCGGCCGTTACTGAACCACCGGGTGAGTTGAGGTACAAGTGAATGTCCTTCTCGGGATCATCTGCTGCAAGGAACAGCAATTGAGCAATAACCAGATTGGCGACATCATCGTCAATCGCACTGCTTAAGAAAATAATGCGATCCTTGAGCAATCTGGAATAGATATCGTATGAACGTTCCCCACGACTTGTTGATTCCACAACCATTGGTACCAGACTCATGCCACCAACCTCTTTTCTCTTTACAGATTAGTCTTATCGTTTCAAAAATATTTTAACACGTTCACGGCGCTGTGTCATTTTTTCACTACAGCAGACCTGTCCACTGTTTGTCAATAGTGACGTTGCCATGCCAATTCCCTTAATGCCATACGTTCATACGGATACCTATGTAATCACATATATCTGTGGCCGAGGATAAAAATAAGGCACGTAACGAAACTTACGTGCCTTATCATATCTGTATGGAGGCCGACTTGCTTGGCCGTTCTAGGTAGTGTCAAGCTAAAACGCCTTCGGCGTCCTTTTAAGGACGGTAAGCGTTTATGCGAGAATTATAAGGATAAAGTATAACGTCAAGCTTATACTTTCTTATAATTTTAAAAAATCTTACTCAGCTTTAGTGTCTTCAGCAGCTGGTGCTTCTTCTACCGCTTCAACTTCTACACTATTGCTAACAAGGAAATCAATGGTTTTGCGCAAAGAAAGTTCTTCGCTCAGGCTGCCCAGTGAACCGTTAGCTGTCAAAATGCTGCGAATTTCTTCTGGAGTACGTTTGTAAGCTTCAGCCATAGTAGCCAACTCTTCGTTAACTTCTTCTTCGGAAACTTCAATGTTCTCTTGTTTAGCGATAACTTCCAGTACCAAGTTGTTGCGAACGCGTTTTTCAGCATCGCCTTTCATTTGGTTCTGCAAGTCTTCACGAGTTTGGCCGGAGAAGCTAAGGAACATATCCATGTTCATACCTTGTTGACGAAGACGAGTGTCGAAGTCACGAACCATGTTCTCAACTTCGCTGTTGATCATCGCTTCAGGGATCTCAACTTCTGCGTTTGCTGCTGCTTTATCAACAACTGCGTTTTCGCGAAGGCCTTTCAGTTCATCCTGTTTACGGGATTCGAGCTGAGCTTTCAGATCTGCTTTGTACTCTTCCAAAGTTTCGAATTCACTTACATCTTTAGCGAACTCATCATCCAGTGCAGGAAGTTGTTTGCGTTTGATTTCGTGCAGTTTCACTTTGAATACTGCTTTCTTACCCGCAAGGTTCTCTGCATGGTATTCTTCAGGGAAAGTAACTTCTACATCTTTGAAATCTCCAGTGGCCATTCCCACTACTTGCTCTTCAAATCCAGGAATGAAGGAGTTGCTACCAAGTTCAAGAGAATGACGCTCAGCTTTTCCGCCTTCGAACGGTACGTCATCAACATATCCGTCAAAATCGATCACAGCGATGTCGCCGTTAGCTGCTGCTGCTTCTTCAACTACTACGAGTTCAGCATGACGCTCTTGCAGACGAGCAAGCTCAGCGCTCAGCTCTTCTTCAGTCACTTCAGCTTTTTGTACTGGAACTTCCAGACCTTTGTAATCGCCGAGCTTCACTTCAGGTTTAACAGTGATCTTCGCTTTGAAGATAAAGGATTGACCTTTAGCAAATTGCTCAATATCAACTTCAGGACGGTCTACAGGGAAGATGTCAGTTTGTTCAACTGCTTCACCGTAAGCTTCAGGAAGAAGAATGTCGATTGCATCTTGGTACAAGCTTTCTACACCAAAACGGGATTCAAAGATCGGGCGTGGTACTTTACCTTTACGGAAGCCTGGTACGTTAGCTTTCTTAACGACTTTGTTAAAAGCTTTATCAAGTGCTGCTGCAACGCGATCTGCGTCAACTTCTACTTCAAGAACTCCAAGGTTCTTCTCTATTTTTTCCCATGTTGCTTTCATATTATACTTTTCCCTCCAAAATATAGGTTCACAAGTTCACTTCAAAAAATGATACAATCCACGCACAGAATAACCATTATATTATATACAACATTACTTTATTTATCAAGTAGAGAAGTCTTTACAAAACCCTTGAGAGCACGATAAGCCCCCTCAAATTGAAAGCGCATGCCGTCTGTAATGCCGTACATTCCGCGAGTCTCCTCCTCTTGCCGAGTACCATTTAAGCTCTCAGATACAAACTGGTGCAACGCCCCTGCCCATATATCCAGCAGCGCGTCTTCCCCATCCAGCAATTTTCGGTACTCCTCCGATCCATAAATCGACATGACGAACTGACCCCAAAGCTCCTGTGCAAAATAATATAGCGTAGGCTCGTGCACCTCTGCTTGCTCGGCTACCCGTTCCAGAACCTGACTAACCTGAGGCGGAAAATCCTCCGTCTGTAGCGGCACACTTTCAATCTCTACTATTGCTGTTTCATGACCACGAATCAGCTTGACCGTTCCCTGCATCCCACGCCGCCGAAGGGTCTGCAGCGTTCGATATTGCAGCAGTGGGTGAACATTATTCCCCTGCAGCCAAGCCGTCAGCGCCTCATCGACTCCGCCGCCTTCCAGATAAGAAAGCTGCTCTAGTGCTAAGATTGTCGCCTCTGACAGTGGCTCATTCATTACCCGCTGCAGCAGCTTTTCTGGGTACCCCGCATCCTCGGTCATTTTTGATTTGGCCAGTAGACGTGCCATATCTTCTTCCCTTAAATCTTCGTCTTCGGGGTGAACGGCTCCTTCCGCATCTCCATTCTGGGAGGCATAGGGGAAAGCCGTTTCCAGCCATTCCAGCAGAGACCGCCACTCCTCGTAATTTCGTTCTTCCTGTCCTTGACACTGCAGCAAAAAACGAAGCAGCTCCATTGCTTCCCCGTATCGTTCACTTTCCAGCATCACCGTAAGCTGGATTTGATAATAGTCCAATGTCTTGGGGAACAGGACGATATTCTCTTTGGTGGCGGGGGAATCTGAATCTTTAATAAGGGCACCTCCTTATAGCTAAGTATGTGAAATTGAATCCTAACCGTCATAAAAGTTATTAAGATCTTAAGCTTCATCCGAAACTTAATAATTGTAGATTATAGCATACCCCGTACTCTTTTTAAAAAACAGCTTGAAAAACTTCATCGCATATGATAAGATAAATCCTGCTTGCTTTTCAGCCATCAGTCATGTCCCGGTAGCTCAGCTGGATAGAGCATGCGCCTTCTAAGCGCACGGTCAGGGGTTCGAATCCCTTCCGGGACGTCAGAGTAACAGCCTTCCTTCGGGGAGGCTGTTTCTGCGTTCAGGGGATGAGAAGCAGGGAGAGGGCCTAGCCCTGGGGACAGAGCCTAGGAGTAGTGCCTAGGAGCAGTGCCTAGGGCTTAGGGTTCCCAAGGCTCAGGTTTCGATGTAGCTCACTCTTCAATGGAGTTCAGGCTTCTGTGGAGCTCAAGCTTCGTCAAACCCCTTACTACGTTATACACCCACGTCGCAGTCAGATCTTAGGCAACGTTCCGCTAAGGTTGCACCAACTCGAACACTCTAATTGCATTTTGTGCAACTAAAGTTTCCCTTTTACCTCAACAACTCGGTTTAACTGCATTCCGTACACTTATATTCTCTGATTTACTCCTAGAATGTCATTTTCTCCATTTTTAGTTGCACAAAGTACAATTAATTCTAATATAAACCCTAAACCATGATAAATAGCTGCATAAAGTGCAATTAAAGCCACCCTTAACACCAATACTCAACACTCAACACTCAACACTCAACACTAACTTCACACCATTACTACACCTATCACCACATACCTCATTATTACCACTAACTTCTCACTACCCGCCAGATACACTATTCCACCCACTACACTACCACTCAAATCTCACCACACAGCACCCTTCACTTCAACTACTTCTTATTTTTGAAAATGGGAAATTTCCATGTAACTCACCACATCATCCATTATCCATTATCCTTTGAGGAAATCGTGGCTCATTACGAAAAAGATGTTTTTAACTATTCGTATGCTGGGAAGCAGGAGCACGCAAAAGAAATAGCGCAGGATGTGTTTGTGCGAGTATTTCGCTCCATTCATTAATTCCGTGGTGATTCCTCATTTAAAATCTGGCTGTTTATGATTACCAAAAACGTTACGCAGGACTTTAAACGAAAACAATTCGCCCCCCAGATTGTTCTGGTCGATACTATCTATCCTTATGAGTGCAGTTCGTCCGCCGAAAGTGAGTATTTTCAATTTAGACATGGTGAAATGTGCGATATTGTCTCAGCCTTGCCACGAGTGTTTTGCGAGGTTATTCTTTTGGACGTATCCGGAGGAAATGCTACATTAAATAATTCATCATAAGAAAACAAAAAAAACTGTCACCCACCGATATCCATTGCCGGGTGACAGTTTTTACGTACCTTGTGAACGAATTAGTGTCCTTTGCGGCGATTTCCGAGCCAGAGCGGAAATCGAAATACAAAATTGATAAACAAAACTACAAATACGAGTACTGCTGCTGACTTGTCAGCAATTTGACGTGCATCTTCTACAATCGCCTCGGATTGTACATACCATAGGTGTACTGCCAGGGTTTCACCCGGCGAGAACAGATTGAAGTCCCACATTTCGCCTGAGGTACTGAGGCCAGCGGTAAGGATAATAACCGCTGACTCCCCGAAGGCGCGTCCAGCAACGAGACAAATCCCTGTAACAATTGCAGACATTGCTACTGGCAGTACTACCGTGCGGATCACATGGAATTTAGTCATCCCAAGCGCATATCCAGCCTCGCGCATCTCCCCAGGAACGGCACGTACCGCTTCCTCTGTTACCCGCGCAAGCATTGGTAGATTCAGCAGCGCCAAGCTGACGCCCCCGCCAAGAATCGTCAGACCGATATCGAAATATTCAGCAAATATCGCAAGTCCGAGCATACCGAACACAATCGAAGGAACCGATGACAGAGCTTCTACGCAAATACGAAGTCCGCCTGTAAATTTATTATCCGGAGCATATTCGGCCATATAGATTCCCGCACCCAAACCGATTGGAACGGAAATAAACAGCGAGATGAACAAAATGTAGAACGAGTTGAACAGCACAGGACCAATCCCACCACCTGCGTCAATCTCTTCAGGCTGTTTAATCAAGAAATCGGGCCGTAGTGCCGGTAGACCTTTACTAAGAATCGTGAAGAGCATCCAGAAGATCAGCAGCATGACTAAGGCCCCAAGCGTATAAAACCCTATGGTCGCAATTTTATTGTTTCTTTGAGCACGCGCTGTATGCTTTGTACTTGCGAATCCGTTCACGCTGCATCCCTCCTTTTTCTACCCAGCACGCGGATAATCAGAATTAATACAAATGATATTACTAGCAGAAGAAATGCCATCATATGTAGCGCATAGTTCCAAGTCGAGTCAAACTCTACATTGGAGATTTGCATAACGATGTTACTAGTCAGCACCGATGATGGCGTGAATAATGACTTCGCCAATTGCGGTGTATTACCGATAACCATAACTACAGCCATCGTCTCACCCACAGCACGAGTCATACCCAGAATGACAGCAGAGATAATCCCTCTGCTAGCCGCTGGCAGTACTACACGCATGATTACCTGTAGGCGGGTAGATCCAAGAGCATAGGCAGCATCCCGATATTTGCGCGGCACAGAGACAATGGCATCATCACTGATTCGGCAAATCGTTGGCAGCACCATTAATGCGAGCACAAGTGCAGCAGCTAGCAAGCCATCGCCTAAGCTCTCACCACTAACTCTACGCAGGAAAGGAAGTAATACCGTCAAGCCCAGATAACCGTAAACAATTGAAGGAATACCCACCAATAAATCGAGTACTGGACGGATAAAAGTCTTCATCCATTTTGGAGCAATTTCTGCACAAAGTACTGCCATCCCTACCGAGATAGGCACTGCGATCAGCAGCGTCAATGCAGTTAGTGAAAGTGTATTTACAATGAAGGCAGCCGCTCCAAAAGAGTCCTCTTCCGGCGTCCAGTTAAAGGAAAAGAAAAAGTCCGCAGGCGAGAGATGGCCGAACAGAAGCATAGCCGTTTTGCCGATAAATAGAATTACAAGTCCAAGCACGAAACAAAGCGCGAGAATGCTGAATAGAAAATAAAACTTAAACAATTTGTTGCTAAACAAATGTCTACCATGACGTTTGGAGTTAGCGCTAACCTGCGTTACGCTCTCTTTTCCCCTAGTTGCCAAGCCGTGGACTGGTGCCCCCATACTTTCCCTCCTGTAAGCGGCCACCCCCGTATCAAGATCGGAGCTGGCCGCTGTTACCGTTCAATATGATCTTTAGATGATATTAGCCCTTCATTGCTTCGATCGGAATAAATTTAAGCTTTTTCAGGGAACCTTGTTGGAACTTCTTGCTTTGTACGTATTCGATAAATTCTTTTGTTGCGCCAGTAGGTTGGCCTTTAGTCATGTAGTAACCATAAGCCCAGATCTTATAAGATCCATTGATTACGTTGTCTGTAGTAGCAGCTACACCGTTATGTTTAACAGCTTTCACGTCGCCACTTACATATACAAGGTCGATATAACCGATAGAGTTAGGAGTTGTTCCTACGGCAGTCTTCATGTCACCGGATGAACCTGTTTCTTTGTAGTTCTTAGCTTTCTTAACGATATCTCCACCATCCAAAGCTTTAGCTTGATAGTTAACGCGTGTACCGGAACCGAAAGAGCGAGTGATAACTACGATGTCAGCATCTGCACCGCCTACTTCTTTCCAATTCGTGATTTTGCCTGCGAAAATACCTTTAAGTTGTTCTGTTGTAAGGTTATCTACGCCAACATTCTTGTTCACGATTGTAGCAAAAGGAATGACAGCTACTTTGTTTGCTACCTGTCCGTCAAAAGCTTTGAAGCCTGGTACGTCGATGCTAGCATCCCAGTCGCAAGCGCCGATATCAGCGATGCCTTTTTTTACAGCTTGAGGTCCAGTGACAGAACCTTTACCCGATGCTGCGATTTTCACTTTAGGGTGCAGCTTTTGGAATTCTTTTGCCGCTTGAAGGGTCAATGGAAGAAGTGCTGTCGAACCGTTAACTGTGATTTTACCTTTAAGTGAATCGGCTGCTGCTGCAACCCCTGCGAAAGATGCGGTTACCGCAATTACAGCTGTTAGAGCTGTTACTGTTAGCTTCTTGAAAATCTTCATTGTATTATTTCTCCTCTCGGCTCTACGCCGTTAAAATATGATTAGGGATAATTATTATTTAGACAGTTGCAATGCTTTACCGCCTTGGATCACCTGTACAACGCCGTCGCTTACGATGGCAAGCTTGCTTCCGTCATTCGAAACAGCTACTTCAGATACGTCTTCAGTGGAGCGGAATAGCTCAGTCTTTGCTCCATTATTATCAATGGAATAGACTACTGTGCTTCCGTTTGCAGCTGAACCTGCTACAACCAAACCATTGTTAACACCAGTAGACCAATTCACTTCAACATCAAGTGAAATGTTAGTGCTTGTTCCGTCTGCTTTTATAACCTTCAGTGTGTTAACTGCATTACCATCTGCATCTGCGCTCAGGTATACGAGGCTTCCATCAGCCAAAATTTCAGGGTACAGCTTGTTATCAGGTGTAGTGGTCAGGGCAGCTGGCTTAGCATCTTTCGTAATCAGATCAAGCTTGTAAAGCTGCTCTCCAGCAGAGCTGAAGTCTACGGTGAGGGAATCTTCTGTGCTATCTGCATCATTTTTAGCCACACCCGTTAAGTTAACGATGTAACCCGCACTCTTCTCATCAGCGGAAATGCGCAGTTCAGATTTATTCTCAACCTTATCTGCCAAAACGGACTTAACCACACCAGTGTCTACAGCGATTTTTGCGATTTTCTCCTGCTTGTCACCTTGGATGAAGTAAATACTTTTACCATCCTTGGACCAAACTAGATCCGTCTTCACACTGTTGTCAGTACCCAGCTTCTTAATAGCACCACTAAACAAGTTAATCAGATTCAGCAAACCATTCTCATCATTGAACGCTCCCCACTGCCCATCCGGCGATACTGCAAAATCCACCGCACTGTCATCCGAAGAAAATACTTCGTAGTTACCTGGGTCAGTAGTAAATTTGATAAGCTGAGCGGTTTCCGCATCACTTTTGTTCGCAATAAGGCTTCCAGCAGCTGTCCAGTGCAAAGTATCAAACAATCCTTCAGGACGAGCAAAGCTTAGAATCGTGCCAGCATCAGCATCCAGCTCTCCACCTAATGCATTAACTAATTTAGTAAGCTCTACATAGGTTTTACCGTTATAAAATACTGGAGCAACTGTGAACGATTCGGAATTACCATCTACTTGATAGCTCTTTGAGCCTGTTTTAAGTTGAACATTATGTAATCCTTTGCTGTCATTAAGTTCAAACCCGCCTGCTCCCAGTACTAGCTTAGCTCCAATTTCACCAGCTACCTGATTCAGCGAGTAAAGCTTGTAACCACTGCTATTAATGGTGTTAAACACAATCGGCGTACCGTTCACATTCCAAGTAGTTGTACCTTCTTTAACTGCTGTTTTAGCAGCGACTTGATTGGTAGCTACAGATTTCACATTACTGCCGATGCTGGCTGCAGATACACTCCCAACGCCTACTGTTGCAAGAAGTGCTGAAGCCAACGTTGCGCTAATCCATTTACTGTTTTTCAATTAGATTCACCCTTTTCGTATAGGTAACTGCTAATGTCATTTTCGTCTACAAATGTCAATTCTGTTGCAGAGGAATGTTATGGAAATATTAACTATAATTATTTTTTTGAAAAAGTAGGTATATTGGCGTGCTAGACCGCTCTATCCAAGGTAAACCAAATGGACTAGACACGAAAAAAAGCCTCATTGGGTATAGCTCTGCGGGGTGCAGTGGCTTTACTCCATGAGGCTTTTTGTAAATGTGATCTACAATAACTCTTCATTCAAATACTTCTCCAACGTTCTCCGCACAGCTCCTGGGCCCTTCAGCATTTCATAGAAATAACCTTCAATCTTGCTACCAAGGCCAATTTCATATAACAGTACACCAAAGATCTTCTCATTATCTAGAATCTTATGAACATTAGAAGTCAAATCTCCCAAAGTCACGCTTTGCAGATGTTCTTGAAGTGACTCCATTAATGGATCGGAACTCAGCTCAAATGGATTTCCTTCATCATCCACTCCGATCAAATAGCGGCACCACGCAGCAATTGCTAATGGAATTGCCGTCAACACAGTAGGATTAAGATCTTCTCGTTGTACATAGGATTTGATCGTTTCCCCATAACGAATACCCACCTTCTGCGACGTATCTGTCGCAATTCGCTGCGGGGTGTCTGGAATATATGGATTCGCCAATCGCTCTTGCAGCACTTCATCCAAGAACTGCTGTGGATCTAGAATGATAGGATCTACAACTACAGGCAATCCTTCCTTGTACCCAATCCTCTCAACCAATGTACGCAGTGTCTGATCCTGCATCTCATCTGAAATCTGCTTATATCCTAACAGACAGCCAGTGACCGCTAATGCAGTGTGTAAGGGGTTCAGACAGGTTGTAACCTTCATCGTTTCCACCCTATTCACGGTCTCACGATCTGTGAATGTAATTCCCACTTTTTCTAATAATGGGCGCCCATTCGTAAACTTATCCTCAATGACCAGATATTCACTGACCTCTGCGTTAACGAAAGGTGCGGTATGAGCGTTTCTCGAGGTAATAAGTATATCCATACCGCCAATCCCTTGCTCCTGCAAGGCATCTCGAACAGCTTTGGACGGACGAGGTGTAATTTTATCGATCATCGACAATGGGAAGGTTATGCGACTCTCGTCTTCGAGATACGCTACAAAACCTTCCTCCACATACCCTTTTGCAGCCCATGTCTTGGCGATTGTAATCACGCTTTTTTTCAGCATATCCCCATTGTGCGAACAGTTATCCATACTAACAAAAGTCATTGGATATTGACCTTTAAGATATCGACGGTAAGCAAGAGAAGCGATAACACTCATGCTGTGGGAAGGCTGCTCTGGCCCTTGCTCCATATCATTCTTCACGATATCAAGGTACATTCCATTAGGATCCGTCAAGGTATAACCCTTCTCTGTAATAGTGAAGCTGGCCATCTGCAAGCTCGGATTTTCAAATACTTCAACCAAACGGCAGTAATCTTGCGCACGATTCTTGTTTGCCATAATGGCCTCAGTAATGCTGCTAATGACCTTTTTCGTAAACTCGCCACGCGCATTCATTAGCACGAGAAGTGTTAAATGATCATGCGGTTTATAAATCTTGTCAATCAGCTCGTAGTCAGAGGAGGTAGCGGCGATAATACCTGTATCTGCTTTTCCAAGCTCCAACAGCTTCTGGTGAGCATTCGCAACAAATCCCCGAAAAATATTCCCTGCTCCAAAATGAACCCATTCCGGTCTAACGCGTGTATTCTCCGCCACCTGTTCATAATCAAACTGTGGAAGCTCCACGTCAGCGCCCTTCCACTCCTCTGCACATGATTGAATACTCTCTCTTGTCAGGAGAAGCATTCACTTCACCTCCATTGTATTGTTAAGACTGTCCCATACACCAAGTAAATACATGATCCCCATTGCTCTATCGTACAGTCCGTATCCCGGGCGGCAAGTCTTCTCTTCTCCCCACAAGTGACGACCATGATCTGGACGTACATATCCCGTATATCCATTCTCATGATACGCTTTGACAACCTCTGCCACATCCACACTGCCGTCCCGTCCACGATGAGATACCTCGATAAAATCACCGTTCTCAAAAACCTTAACATTTCGAATATGGGCAAAATGAATGCGATTACAGAATTCCCGAATCATAGCTGGCAGATCGTTTTTCGGATTCGTACCGAGTGACCCTGTACAGAAGGTTAATCCATTATACGGACTATCTACTGCGTCGAGTAAACGGCGGATCGTATCGCGGCTACGGACAATGCGGGGCAAGCCAAAGATCGGCCACGCAGGATCATCGGGATGGATCGCCATTTTGATGTCCACTTCCTCACAGACAGGAATAATTCGCTTCAGAAAATAGACCAAATTCTCGAACAGCTTCTCTTCCGTTACATCTGCATAAGCGGCGAATAGCTCATCGAGCTTCGCAAGTCGCTCCGGCTCCCAGCCAGGCATCGTAAATTCGCCAGCACCCTCCAAAATGCGATTCACCATGTCACGTGGGTTCTCATTAATAGCCGCGTTTTCATAAAAAAGAGCATTCGAGCCATCCGGCAATTCTTTGTACAGCTCCGTCCGAGTCCAGTCAAAGATCGGCATGAAATTGTAACAGATCACTTTAACACCGACCTTGGCTAATTTCCGGATGGTGTCTATGTAAATATCGATATATTTATCACGCGTTGGGAGTCCAATCTTGATATCATCATGGACATTTACACTCTCGACTACAGCAGTACTGAACCCTTTGCTCGTAATTTGATCCGCAACCTTCTGAATTTCATCCATTTCCCACACTTCGCCTGCCACCTTATGATGCAGTGACCAGACAATTCCCATTACCCCCGGTATTTGCCGAATATGATCGAGCGTAATGTTGTCATTCCCTTCTCCATACCATCTCCATGTCATGTTCATCTGGAAAAAAAACCTCCTATAATTTCACATGTCGATATCTTGTATACAAGATAATATACTCAAATATTAGAATGAAATTATGATTATTGTCAACAATGTAATATATTTTATTTACAACTTGTATACAAGATGTCACAAATATATAATTGAAATAACTTTCTTCTGTCAACATCCGGCTTCATGTATACTAATTACAAATTCAATGGCAATGGAGACGTAACCTCATGTCCACCAAAAAAGATATTTTGAACCTATTAAAGCATGAAATTCTTAACCTAACCCTAAAGCCTGGAACCATTCTGAGTGAGACGGTATTGTCCGAGCGGTTTCAGATATCCAGAACGCCTTTGCGCGATGTACTAAAGCAACTATCACTTGAATCCTATATTGATGTGTATCCGAAAAAAGGGAATATTGTTTCGTACATTGGTTTAGAATCGGTCGAGCAAATCATCTATTTAAGAAGTGTTCTGGAAAAAGATATTATCAAAGGTCTATCCGGTAGCCTTACTCTTAAAGGTATTATGGAACTTAAGAAGAACTTAGAAGAGCAAAGGAACGCCATACATCAGGATCATGCACTTGAGCACTTTCTTACCTTGGATGACACCTTTCATAAGACACTATTCACATTAGCAGGACATGAATTTTTGTGGAAGCTAATTAAGTTCTCCAATGTGCATTATGAAAGGTATCGGCGCTTGCATATGCTAAAACAAGAAAAGCTGGAGAAAATTTTGAGCGAGCATCATATGATCCTGGATTGTATGACAAACCATGAAACAGACAAAATTGATGAGCTAGTCCAGCATCATTTGCGTGAAGATATTAACTCCTTATACTTGCTGGAGAATTTTGCGGATTATATTAAAGCGTAATAACGCAAAAAACTACTTAAACACAAAGCGACCGACCCAAGCAGCCATTTTCATGGCTTTTGGAACGGCCTCTTTTTTTCATAACGTGAATTATTTTGTTCACAGAAAATGACAATCGATCATTCAAATCGAAACCAGCCGAAATCGAACTGACTTCCAGGCAAGAAGATAAACGTTAGCTTCTGCTCCCCTATCACTTTCTCCAACTCAAGAGGAAGTCGGGATCACGAATTGCTCTCATTTCTGCATCAAGTTGGTTCGTGAGCAGGTATTCGCATCTTGTGCAAAAATGCCGCTACTTTGCGCTTTATTACAGATTTCAAGAAGAAAAAATTGAGCACTTTACATTTACTGGATTCCGGAGCACAATAATGAGTGAGCGCTCACTCATTATTGTTGTGGAGAGCATTCAGCAACAACATTTTGTATCCTAGACCATTCAGAATCGAGGAGATGAACATGGGTTCAGAAGTTCCAGTCATTTCAGTGAGCCATATCGGTAAAGTCTTTGGGGACAAACAGGTGCTCGAAGATATTTCGCTTCAAGTGGAGCGTGCGGAAACCTTCGGCATACTAGGGCCATCTGGCTCCGGAAAAACAACGCTAGTGAAGCTACTTACAGGTATTGATGAGGTATCCTCTGGCGAGGTGAAGGTGCTTGGTGTCACCATGCCTAAGTTATCCATGCTGCAGCAAATTGGATATATGGCTCAGTCCGATGCCCTATATACAGAACTCAGTGCGAAGGAGAATCTGGAGTTCTTTGCTGCGCTATATGGACTAAAGGGTGAGCAACGCGGCAAGCGTATCAAAGCTGTTATGGAACTGGTGGATCTACAAGAGCATCTTCGCAAAAGAGTAGATCAATACTCTGGCGGAATGAAACGCCGCCTATCGCTGGCGATTGCGCTACTCCATGAGCCTCCGCTACTTATTCTTGATGAACCAACAGTAGGTATCGATCCAGTACTCCGACTATCCGTCTGGAAAGAACTAAAAGCTCTGAACCAGAAAGGTACCACGATTGTACTGACTACGCATGTCATGGATGAGGCTGAAAAATGCGATCGACTCGGAATGATCCGTGATGGCAAGCTTCTTGCCGCCGATACGCCTGCTGGACTGCTGCAAGCTACCGGTTCAACCTCTATTGAGGAAGCCTTTCTATACTATGGAGGTGTCCGTTCATGAGAATTCGAGCGATTACCTTACGGATTTTACGACAGTTTATTCACGACAAAAGAACGATGGCTCTAATGTTCATCGCACCGCTCCTCGTTTTAAGTTTAATGAGTTTGGTATTCAACGGTGACGCCTATGAGCCAAAAATCGGTGTGTCCGGTGTACCTCTAAATATGACAGCTGCGCTAAAAGAACAACACGCAACAGTCGAAGAATATGCCAGCACAGAGCTAGGAAAAAGTGCTTTAGTAGAAGGAAAGATTGACGCTTTGTTCACTTTAGACGGAAAGGCTGGGGATTCAGCAGTCATTCCCCAAGTGCTGTTAGAAGGCAGCAATCCTACCGCCAATAAGGCGGTAATCATGACGCTTCAACAGTCATCACAAAAACTTCTTCCTAATATAGAGAAACAACTGCAATTACAACCGCAGATCAGCTATCTTTACGGTTCTGAGAATATGAAGACAATCGACCGTTTCGGTCCGATTATGATTGGCGTATTTATTTTCTTTTTCGTATTCCTAATTGCGGGTGTGTCATTCCTACGGGAGCGGACCACCGGCACGCTTGAACGCCTACTTTCTACTCCTTTAAAAAGATGGGAGATTGTACTCGGGTATGTATGTGGTTTCGGTATTTTCACCGTATTCCAAGCGCTGTTGATCTCGTGGTTTTCCATTCAGATTCTTGGCATTATGATGACAGGTAGCTTTGGTTACGTCATGCTGATCACTTTACTCCTGTCGATGACAGCTCTGACGCTTGGCACGCTTTTGTCGGCTTTTGCGGCTAACGAGTTGCAGATGATTCAGTTCATCCCGCTCATTATCGTGCCACAAGTCTTTCTCAGCGGACTGTTCCCGCTCGACACCCTTCCGCTGTGGCTACAGCGCGTAGGCTACGCAACGCCAATTTATTATGGATCAGAAGCGCTTATGGACATCATGATCCGCGGCAAAGGATGGAGCGCAATCGCTCTGGATGTCTATGTGCTGATCGGATTTTCACTACTATTCATGGTTCTGAATGTATTGGCACTGCGCAAGCACCGCAAAATGTAGCTTCAAAAGGGTTTTATCGGTTGAACGAAATGGATTAAATTTGGAGGGCAAGTGTAATGAAGGAACACGATTCTACGGAACAAAATATAGAAGAGCAGTGGATTGAAGAGCTGCTGGCCAGAAGTGAAGACGAGAAGCTGACACCGAAACAGATTTCCATTCTGCAAGCGGCGATTGAGGTGTTTTCCGAAAAAGGATACTCTGCTGCTGCGACTAGTGAGATTGCCCAGAAGGCGGGCGTGGCGGAGGGAACGATTTTTCGATATTACAAGACCAAAAAAGATCTACTGCTGTCCATCGTAGGTCCCACCATGAGTCGTATGCTCGCTCCTTTTGTAATGCGAAATTTCAACGGGGTACTCGATGTTCCCTATGACAATTTTGAAGAATTCCTGCGGACGTTTATCATCAATCGGCTGGAGTTCGCCCGCAGGAATTTTAAAATTCTAAAGATTCTAATTCAGGAAATCCCTTTCCAACCGGTGCTCAGAGAGCAATTCGCGCAGAATATACTAAGCAAGGTGCTGGAGCGCGTCATCGAAATTGTTGAGCACTTCAAGGCAAAAGGCGAAGTCATTGAATTACCTACACCCGCTATTCTACGCTTCACTATTTCATCCGTTGTAGGGTATGTGCTTAATCGCCTGCTGCTACAGCCAGAGAAGGACTGGAATGACGAGGAAGAGATTAACCTGACAATCCATTTTATAATGCATGGGATTAGTCGAGCACCGGCCCCTATTTGATGCGCACGCCCGTTCTGTTATCATAAGGAATATATAATAATTCGGACTTTTCGAAGAACAAGTTACGAGGAAGGAATTATGTTATGGGCTTTAGTGTAACAGAACGGGTAATTAAGCTGCTGTGCGGCAAGTCTATTTTTGAAAAAGGGTTGGCTTATTACCAGTCTGGAAGCGTCGATATCATTGATATTGAAGAACGCAATGAATCCATCCCAGATCTGCCCCGATCTCGTTATGAAGCGCTCGTTCAAGGGGGCATTGACTACGAAGTCATGGTTGTCATCGATATTGATGGTGATGTTAAGGCAGAGTGTACTTGTCCTGCTTATTCGCATGGGGGGCCTTTCTGCAAACATATCGCAGCCGTACTGATCAGCATTGATGCCCTTGAGACTGCTGGAGAACGGCCAGATCGTACCGAAACTTCTAGCCTTTCTACTATTGAAGATACTGGAGTCTTAACCCCACGTATGGTTACAGATTCTACGCGAGACATGGGAGGAATGTCCAGAGATCATCATCTTGTGAGCAGCCTACTAGGCATGTTCAGCAACCATAGTCCTCGTCCAAGCGGTACTGGAGCTTTTGTGGATAATAGAATCCCGCTAAATGTAGAGTTCATCTGCAAGCCATTCACTTATAGCTACAGCAGCACCATGCTAGGTATAGAAATAAAAGTCGGCTTAAAACGTATATATATCGTTCAAAAAATAAGAGGTTTTCTAGAACGCGTACACCGTGGAGAAACCTTCGAATTCTCGAAGCATTTTATCTATGATCCTGCAATTCATAGCTTTCGGAAGGAAGATAACGCCGTTCTTCAGAAGCTTATTGAAATTGTCTTAAATGAAAAAATGTATCGCGATAACGTCACTCACCATTCTCCATATGGCGGCAACCTGGGAGGAGATCGCCTGCTGGCTGTCCCTCCTTTTTTCTGGGAGAAGGTTCAGCCCGCACTTTCAGAGGTTTCGTCGGTATATCTGCAACAAGGAGAGATTCTGTACGAAGGCATTCATATGTCAAATGAAGCACCTCCCCTTAACTTTGCGTTCGAGCAAGCCGAAGGCGAAGGATACCACCTGGATATTCAGGGGTTTGAGCAGATTTTGGTTCTGGAAGACTACGGGATTGTGCTGTCTGAAGGAAAAATACTGAAGCTTTCCGCTCAGGAATGCATGCGTCTAGCTGAGATGAAGAAAATGCTAGATTCCTCCCGGCGAGATGGCATCGATATTGCACCCGAGCAAATGGAGCCTTTTATGGACAAGGTTATTCCTGGTCTAAAAAAACTGGGAAACGTCCATATCGCTGACTCCATTGCTGATCGAATTGTTCAACATAAGCTTACGGCGAGGCTCTATCTAGACCGTGTGAGAGATCGACTGCTCGCCGGGCTGGAGTTCCAGTATGGTGATATCATCATCAATCCCTTAGACGAAAAAACCCATGTTCGCGGTACAGACTTGATTCTTATCAGAGACGGGGACGGGGAATCCCGAATTCTGGAGCTGATGGAGCATGAATCCTTCGCCAAAACCGAAGGTGGCTATATTATGACCGATGAGGATGGCGAGTACGATTTTTTGTATCATACGATTCCGTTGCTAGAACCCTTGCTTACGGTATATGCGACCACCTCTGTCAAAGAAAGATTGTTCACGGGGACCACACCACCCAAGGTAAGTATTAGTTGGAATGAGAAAACGGACTGGCTTGATTTTAAATTCGACATGGGTGGTATTCCCGAATCTGAGATTGTTATGGTTCTAAAGTCACTTCAGGATAAACGTAAATACTACCGCTTGCCCGAAGGGGCGCTGCTACCGCTGGAAAGCGAGGAGCTCCAAGAAATCATCACCTTTATGAACGAGATGGGCATTCGAGAAGGTGAGATCAAAGGTGCAGCATTTTCTCTTCCGATTGTTCGTGGATTACATTTGACCTCTGCAGACGAGAAAAGCGACTCCGTCAAGCTTAGCAGATCTTTCAGGCGGCTACTGGCGAACATGCACAATCCTGAGAACCTTGATTTTCCTATACCAGAGAGTTTAGCTCCTGTGCTCCGGGATTATCAGCAGTATGGATTTCAGTGGCTGAAAACGCTGGCCCACTACCGTTTCGGGGGGATTTTAGCGGATGATATGGGACTTGGCAAAACGCTGCAGAGTATCGCTTTTCTGCTCTCCGAGCTTCCGGATATTCGTCAGAATGGTCTGCCCGCTCTTATTGTCGCTCCCGCTTCTCTCACGTACAACTGGCATAATGAGCTTAAAAAGTTCACGCCTGAGATCAAAGCTGTTATTGCTGATGGAAGTTTAACAGAACGAGGTCGGATTTTAAAAAATACAGCGAAGGCTGATGTAATCATCACCTCATACCCGCTACTTCGTAGAGATGTTCAGTTGTATGCTAAGAAGTCTTTTCATACCCTGATTCTCGATGAAGCGCAAACTATAAAGAACCACACTACGCAGACCGCCCAAGCCGTGATGGCTCTGCAGGCCCGGCATCGTTTTGCACTTACTGGGACTCCTGTGGAGAATGCGCTGGAAGATCTTTGGTCCATCTTCGGCACTGTGTTCCCCGGGCTCTTTCCAGGCAAGAAAGCTTTCCACGATTTACCGAGGGAAACGGTTGCGAAGCGGGCACGTCCCTTTTTGCTGCGGCGCTTAAAGAGTGATGTGTTAAAAGAACTTCCTGAGAAAATCGAATCCCTTCAAGCCTGTGAGCTCTTACCTGAGCAGAAGAAGTTATATGTCGCTTATCTCGCCCGTTTGAAAAAAGAGGCGCTAAAGCATCTGACCCAGGATAGTTTCGGTAATAATAATCGGATTAAAATCCTTGCTGGTCTCACTCGTCTGCGCCAGCTATGCTGTCACCCGGCTCTATTTGTGGAAGGGTATGAAGGAAGCTCCGCCAAGTTCGAGCAGCTGCTCGAAATCATAGAGGAATGCCGCAGTTCGGGTAAACGAATACTAGTATTCTCCCAATTCACAGAGATGCTCGGTCTGATTGGACGTGAACTCGGATATCAAGGAATTCCATATTTTTATCTAGATGGTCAAACGCCTGTGTCTCAAAGGGTAGATTTATGTAATAAGTTTAATGAAGGAGAGCGAGATATTTTCCTGATCTCTTTAAAGGCTGGCGGAACCGGACTTAACTTAACTGGGGCAGATACTGTAATCCTTTACGATCTATGGTGGAACCCTGCCGTCGAGCAACAAGCTGCGGATCGGGCTCACCGAATCGGGCAGAAAAAAGTAGTGCAAGTGATCCGACTCGTCACCCAAGGCACTGTGGAAGATAAGATGTATGAGCTACAACAGAAGAAAAGGAACTTGATCGATGAGGTGATCCAACCAGGTCAGGAAGGATTATCTACGCTTACAGAACAAGACATCCGAGAGATTCTGATGATCTAACATAATTGATTGTCCAGATTTCACCAAGCATACCCCCTATTGCTTTTTTTGAAATATTAGTTATACTGATTAAAATTATTCAAGCATCGATGAACGGGAGAGTAGTTAACGTGTTCTAGTCCTCAGCGAGCCGGGTAAGTGTAAGCCGGTACAGATCACCTAATGAAGCGCACCCGTGAGATGGATTTCTGAACCCAAGTAGGAAGTCCCGGCTGAAGACCGTTATCCTGTAAGGTGGCTAAACGTCTGTTTAGCAACGAGAGTGGTACCGCGAGCGCTTAAGCCCTCGTCTCTTTTGAGATGAGGGCTTTTTTGTATTTTTAAAGGAGGGTATGAAATGTTAAGTCAAATCATCAAAACCAGCATTGAACAAAGTGTAAAAAAAGTATTCCACACCTTAGAAGTTGCCTATCCAAACGATGTTGCTATTCTGATCGAACAGCCAGCTAATCTAGAGCATGGTGATTATTCCTGCAATATTGCTATGCAGCTAGCCAAAACCCTGCGCAAATCCCCTCTCGCCATAGCCGAATTAGTAAAAGCGGAAATTAAATTACAAGAGAGTTACGCAGGTCTTTTACAAAAAGTCGAGGTAGCCGCTCCCGGATTTATTAATTTGTACATGGATTGGCAGGTATGGGCTAAACATTCCTTTGATCTGCCAGATAACACGGGGGAAAAGGTTATCATCGAGCACACCTCTATTAACCCCAACAAAGCTGCTCATGTCGGTCACCTAAGAAATGCTTGTATTGGTGATGCGCTGGTCAGAATAATGAAAAGAACCGGATACAACGTAGAGGTCCATAACTACATTGATGATCTGGGCAACCAGCTGGCGGATACAGTCGTTGGTTTATTAAATGTACCTTTGGAGGGTGATCATCAACGTTTCGGTGATTATTGCTGGGATCTTTATGCCAAAGTGAACAAAGAATATGCACGGAATCTAGAGATGACACACAAACGCACGGATATCCTGCATGCCCTTGAACAAGGCGGAGGCAATGAGGCGTGGCTGGGCAACCTTGTCGCTGAACGTATTGTGAGAGAACATGTAGAGGAAATGAAGCGTTTCGGTATTCACTATGACCTGCTGGTATGGGAGAGCAATATTTTAAAAGAGGGATTCTGGGCATCCGCATCTGAGCTATTGAAGCAAACAGCAGTTTTTGTACAGGAGACTGAAGGTAAGCTGGCGGGCTGCTGGGTGCTGAAGCAAGGGACAGAGGTTATCATTGGGGCGGATTCAGAGGATCATCATATGGATAAGGTGCTAGTTCGTTCGAATGGGATTTTGACGTACACGGCCAAGGACATCGCCTATCATCTCTGGAAATTCGGTCTACTAGCTAAAGATTTCACCTACAGTGAATTCTCGTCCGGTTTATGGACAACTGGATTAACTGGAACCCAGGAGCCCTATGGACATGCGGACCGTGTCATTAACGTGATCGATTATAGACAGGAATATCCGCAACAGATGGTTAAGCAGGCTTTAGGCGCACTAGGTTATAACGATCAAGCAGAGAAACTCCATCATGTAAGTTATGGCGTTGTTGCTCTTAGTCCAGCCTCGGCCGCCGAGCTAGGAATAGATATTTCAGAAGGGAAATCCTCTTATGCTATGTCCGGACGCCAAGGAATTGGCATTAAGGTGATCGATTTAGTGAAGCTTATGGAACAGAACATAGAACATTCGCGTTCCGATAAAGATGGACTTTCCAGCCACATTATTGCAGCTGCTGCCATTCGCTATTATCTGCTGCGGTTTAATCTGGGAACGGAAATCGTGTTTGATTTCAAGCAGGCTACCGAAATATCCGGCAATACTGGGGTTTATCTGATGTACACCTATGCGCGTGCCAACAGTGTTTTGGGCAAATCAACGATCCCATTAATTACTGATGCCTCACAGCTTCAATTCCCACTCGAAATGGAAAAAGCAGAGCTTGCTTTGCTGAGGCAGCTTAGTCTCTGGCAGGAGACATTGTATTCTGCCAGCTTAGAATTGACGCCGAATATACTCTGCACTTACGCGCATACCTTAGCCACACTCTTCAATAACTTCTATTCTATATGTCCTATTTTAAAAGGTGAAGCGGCTACCATCGCATTTCGCCTCTGGCTCACTTCGAGATTTAAAGACACCTTAGGTGATGTGCTAGAAGTACTTGGGTTACCGACACCGAGCCGTATGTAGAAGGTATAGAAAAAAGGGCAATCTCCGCGTTATCGCGAGATTGCCCTTCTATTGTTTATGTTACTTATAAATGTCTATCACATTTCCAGCTTCCACGCAAAGACGATCAAAGTCCTCACGCTTGATCCGGATACCACCACTACGGTAGCGATTAAGCGTACCTTCGGCTTGCACTTCCGTACCGTTAACAGTAATCCGACTGTTATCAGAGCCCGTAAGGTGATAAATAAAGTCTACCTTAGTGCCTGCATATTCAAAGCTAAAGCGCATTCCGTTCAGCGACTCCGGCAGAATTGGGTCAACGATTAAGTCTCCACCTTCCGTACGGATCCCCAGTGCATTCGAGATTAACTGGTTCATATAGATCCCAGGACCGCTTGAGTAGATTCTCCAGCCACCTTTAACAGCTACGTCACTATTACGCAGTTTATCGAAATTCTCCTGCGCTTCATAACGGGTGTTAAATTTACCATCCGAGCTACTGAAGTAGGAGTTAGCCTGACGTAGTTCAGCATTTGGCACCACGTCGCGGATTCCGATCGGATTAATCGCCGCTAAGCCATTCCAGACCTGATCCGTTTTACCTAGCTTAGCCATAGCTTCTACATAACGAATGTGTGCATGTACATATTGAAGTCCAATTTCCCGACCAAAGTTAGAAGCTTGCTCCGCACGTTTGAAGTGACTGCTAACGCCGCCAACATATTGGGCTGGACGGTTCATCAGACGTACGCCATCTGGACAGAAGAGTTTATCTTGGATTACTTCATAGTGCGCTTCGGCTTGTTCTGGTGTCAGCAGTTCACTGATCATACTGCGAGTCATTGGCAGCAGACGGTACTGAATCCCTGTTTCCATATCGCTTGGATGCACCAAAAGCTTCACCTGCTCTGGGTCCTCCATATACAAGAAGCCAGGAATTACCTCAGATTGGAGCATATGTGTGTTGAAGTCCTCACGGATTCCCTCCACCATCGCTTTCAGCTCCTCCGAACCTGCTGGATCAACTGAACGAATTACTTCCGAGAACTGATTAAGAGTCTGATAGGTAAGCGCCACTGTCCAGCTACTAACCATATACTGCTTCAGCTGAGGATTCGCAGGCTGGAGCGTATCATCCCAGTCTCCATCACCGTAAGAAGACAAATGCGTATCATGCAGGAAGTGATTCTTAATATAAGCAATTTCCTTCCGTGCATGATCCAGCAGCGTTGCTTTTTCCTCTGTAAAGTCAAAGCTATGCTTACGAGTATACGGCACCTTTTCTTGCAATATACTGTAGTCTTGAGTTACCGCTAAATAGTCTCCAAGCACTTTGAGTGGCCATACAATAATATCTCCGTGGCTCTCCTCTTGCTGAATCTTCGTATATTTATCAAACATGAACCACTGTGGCCAGTTACCGTCGTCTTCATATTGATGAGCATATAACGTCCGCAATATTTCGCGAACCTGTTCGTATTTTTGCGTAGCCATAAAATATTCCACTGGTCCCTGACACACATCACGGGTTCCCCAAGCAGCGCCGCCATATTGTTCCAATCCGTGAGGGACAGAATAATGGACGAGCATATTATGTGTATACCACCAAGCTAAAGCATTTACCTTAAATAACTCACCTTCTGACCCATCGCCAAGCGTCAAGCGGAAGCCATTCATAACCCCGCTATAGAACTCGCGGTATGCAGAAATTTCCTCTTCAGCTGTACGGCTGCTCGATTGAATCTCCTTACCATCCAGAAGACCTTGAATGTTCAATGTCCACTCACTGCTCTCCGACAGTTCCAGAACAGCTAGCGGTGCATTAGAAGGCTCAGCATGAGAGACAAGTCTACCTTCATTTTGAAGCGTAAAATCCGCACCCTGTACTTGGAATTTATACTGCAGATCAGAATATTCTCCTGCACTTAGTGCGCTTCTGTCAGCCGAGAAGGTTACGGTTCCCTCTTCTTGCTTGAATTGATACGGAAGCTCGTATTCATTAACGTTCATAGTGATTTGATTAGTGACCAAATAGCGATAAGCTTTTCCGCTTTCCGTACGCACATTCAAGAATATCTCCGGAGAATCTGCAGTAGTGTAGTTCGTAATAATGAAGCATTCGCCATCTGTTCTGTAATACCAACGCGCATAGTTGAAACCAACTTCGAACAGCGAAGGCATGGTCAAGAGGCGATATTCGCCATTCCACTGCACATAGATTCTTTGTCCCGAAGCTTTTGGAATGTTAAGGGCATTTCTAGGATTGGACATTAGCTTGTTGAAATTGGTGTTCCCAATGACTACTTGGGAGTTAAAGATTCCGTACATATAAGAAGTTGTCGTGATGACTTTATCATTAAGTCGAGCGTTATCCCCACTCATTAGAATATGACCGTGCGGCCGCTCTACTCGTAATTCCTTCTCTTTCAGTACAACATGCTCATAATTTTCCGTGAAGAAAGACAGTAGTAGGTCTCCCTCTTTCTCCTCTTGATAGCGAACTGGATACAAGACTTCGATCTCTTTTTCTGACAGAGAATCTGCTACCAGCGGCGCTCCCAGTTCCTTCGAGAGGAAAGAACGCTCAAATGCCGTTTCAGCTTCTAAAGGCAAATCTTTTACCGTATCCCAAGCCGCAGCAATATCCTTCGTAAATTCTAACGAGGTAATCGCTTCTGGATGATCTTGCTTGAACAATCCATAAAATACAAATTGGGCTTCACCGCTCAGCTTCACCCGCTCTGATTGCAGCGCAGTATAAGCAAATTCATATTGATAGATTTCATTACTTAATTGCTCACGACTCAGACTTTCCGGTTGATTGGTCTCTTTATAGGACAATCCAAAGAATTGAAAACCATCTGTCGAGAAGCTTGCTACCTTAGTGATTGAGCCCTGTTGCAGATATGGGAATTTACCACCTTGTGGCTGATTCTGTCTGGAGCAAACAACGTACCCCTTGGCTTGATCCTCGAATACCGCATGATCAATATACTGTGACAGGTAGGCTTCATTACTGCGAACTGCGCCGATATCGGCAATACCCACATCTTGTCCGTACACGAGATCCACATCTGCATCTTGCCCTGAAAGCTTCACGTCCCAGAACCAAGCGTCTTGAGCCGTCGGAGTAAAAATAACCTGATACTCGATATTTTCCGCAGTACCTTCCCAAACCAAGCGGTTCCCAGCCTTACGTACAGTGCTTGAAGAATGAATGCCAAGCAAAGGAACAGCTTGAATGCTTCCATT
Source organism: Paenibacillus sp. FSL K6-0276 (assembly GCF_037977235.1). Lineage (NCBI taxonomy): Bacteria > Bacillati > Bacillota > Bacilli > Caryophanales > Paenibacillaceae > Paenibacillus > Paenibacillus sp. FSL K6-0276. The sequence goes on from NZ_CP150276.1 coordinate 4,962,516, forward strand.
ACTATGAATACGTAAATATAGATTGGATAAGGAGCCATCCACAATACTTGGCAGCAATTGATTGATCATCGTCCGTTCATGAAGAACTTGGAACAAGTCCCCACTGTTTGTAAAAATGAATGATAAGTCCCCGGCGTTTAAATGGATGTTAGAATTCATATTAGTAGTCATATTCGTGCACTCCTCTATTACGACAGCCAGTGTCGTATATATTCTACTTAAGCTAATGTTAAGCGAAAATCTCGTTCTTTAACCTCTTGGCTATTAGGACCTACGAACAATTTGAATTGTCCCGAATCACTGCTAAAGCTTAAATCGCTATGATAGTAACAAAGCTGTTCTTCCGTAAGTGTAAAGCTCACTTCCCGGCTTTCTCCCGGGGAGAGACTGATCTTAGCGAAGTCTTTCAGCTCCTTCATCGGTCTGACGACTTCTCCTGAAATGTCTCGGATGTAGAGCTGCACTACCTCTTCTCCTTGCACATTGCCAGTATTGGTCACCGTAACAGTTACCTTAATGGGCTGATCCTTCGTCATTATTTCTCCGGAAAGGATCGGTTCACTGTAGCTAAATGTCGTATAACTTAGACCGAAACCAAATGGCAGAAACGGCTCATTAGGAATGTCCAGATATTGTGAGACATAACGTTTGTCCGCACCCGGTGCAAGAGGACGTCCAGTATTGAAATGATTGTAATAGACTGGAATTTGTCCAACAGATACAGGGAAAGACATAGTCAATCTTCCTGAAGGATTCTCGTCCCCATAAAGAAGACTAGTAATCGCCACACCGCCCTCGCTTCCTGGGAACCAAGCTTCCAGAATGGCATCCGCGTTCTCGATCACACCACTTAGATCCAGTGGTCGTCCGTTAAACAACACCACCACAATAGGCTTATCCAGCGTCTTCATACGTTGCAAAAGCTCACGCTGCGCTTCCGGCAAGCGGATATCTGAACGACTTCCCGCTTCTCCACTCATCTCCGAATGTTCACCGAGCGCCAGCACAATCACATCAGCTTCCAGTGCTGCCGCTTTCGCCTCCAGCCACTGCTCTTCTGTAAAGCTATCTATTCCGGAGCCTTCTGCAACGGTAATCTTACCCGCACCAGCACGAGTTTTCATTACTGTGGCAAGTCGGCTGGCCTCTTCTGTTGAACCCAACCAGGACCACGGTCCAAGAATATCTCCGCTTTTAGCAAACGGTCCTATTAGCGCAACCCGCTGATCTGCAGCAAGCGGCAGAACCAGATCATTCTTGAGTAGTACGCAAGATTTAATCGCTAGTTCTCGCGCTGCTGTCCGGTGATCTTCACAGAAGATTACCTCACGCTCTTTCTCCACATCTGCCCCACGTAACGGATTCTCAAACAAGCCCAATCTTTGCTTCAATTTCAAAATACGAAGTACGGCTTCGTCAATGATGCTTTCGTCCACCTGTCCATCAGCTACAAGAGTTGGCAATTGGTGCACATAACATTCCGTCATCATCTCGATATCCACGCTAGCTTTGATGGCTTTTAGTGCTGCCTCAGCCTCATCTTCAGCGACACCATGCGGGATCAGTTCCTTCACCGCGCCCCAATCCGAGATCAAGACACCGTCAAAGCCCCATTCCTCACGCAGTAGCTGACGAAGTAGCTTAACGTTTCCGCTTATCGGAATCCCGTCAATCGTATTGAACGAAGTCATAACCATTTCTGCGCCCTCATCCAGCGCTGCACGGTAGGCTGGCAGATAATATTCCCGTAGCTGACGTTCTGATAAATCCACCGTATTATAATCCCGTCCGCCTTCGGATAGACCATAGGCGGCAAAGTGCTTAACGCAAGCTGCCAGACGGTTAACGTCACCCGTCAAATCACTACCCTGAAATCCGCGTACAAACGCACGGGCAAACCTACCATTCAAATAAGGATCTTCACCGGTAGATTCCATCACTCTTCCCCAGCGCGGATCCCGTACAAGATCCGCCATTGGTGCGAAAGTGACGTGCACACCGGAGACTGCCGCTTCTTTAGCCGCAATCTCGGCACTCAGCTCCGCTCGCTCCATATCCCACGAACAACCAATTGCCAGTGGCACCGGAAAAATCGTCTTAAAGCCATGCACGATATCCGCCATCATCAATAGTGGTATACCCAATCTATTTTTACGTAAATGAGCTTCCTGAACCGCAATGACTTGCGCTGCGCCCGAAAGTCCAAGTACAGAACCACTGCTCTCGACCATGTGATCCGTAATCCCCATGGATGCCATAGGGCCAGTGATTTGCCCTCCCTCTTCCGCTCCTTCATAGAAATTAGCGGCAAGCTGCTGCAATTGAGCAATCTTCTCTTCAAGCGTCATCTGGTTCAACAGCGACATCAGTTGCTGGTCTTTCATCTCAAATCCTCCATAATCCCATTCTGCAATTGCTCATGAATGCATACCAACATACATAGGGCTAAATGCTATCTGTTTAAATTGTTCAGTTCTTTTAGTTGTACAAGAAATCAAAAGTTGTCTTCAGATGCTCTTCCCAGAATCTCCATTCATGAGTTCCAGGGGTCTCAACATACTGATATTTATAAGGACTTGCCTGCATGTAAGAAGCAAATTCCCGATTCATCTCCACGAATGGATCTTCCGAACCACAGCAGGTCAGAATCGAAGGCAACTTACGTTTATCGTCGACCGATTTAGTAGCTAAAGCATACAGATCTTGATCAGGCTTGACTTGTAAGCGTTTTCCGAAAGTGCCCATCATCTCCCTCGCCATATCCGAGGACATCTGCGGGTCGTTCAATCTTTTCTGAATATCTGTGACTCCCGATAAGGAAACCACTTTGCTGTAACGCTCGGGATAAGTAAGCGCGCATTTTAGAGCCCCATATCCGCCCATCGATAGACCGGCAACATACGTCTTCTGCGGATCATCATCCAATCTCATCATTCGGCCACAAAGCTCAGGAAGCTCTTGAGTAACATAGTGGAAGTAACCCAGTCCGTACTCCATATCTGTATAATAGCTTCTGCCTACCTGAGGCATTATGACTGTGCAGCCATACTTGTTAGCATACTGCTCAATGGTTGTCAGCCTGTACCATGTGCTAGCATTATCTCCAGCACCATGTAATAGATAGAGCGTTCCTCCGGTGGTGTTGCCCGAATCGACGGGGGAGATGATACTGATGGACGTTGTCATTCTTAAGGTAGGAGAACCAGTCTCAACGGTTAGAAGTGCCATATGTCATCTCCTTACGGAACCTTTTTTATTTATTAATCTTCTTACAAGATCCCCGCTTAACCAAAACAGACTCGAATACCACATGTTTGTTCTCCGATTGTCCCGAAATCAGGTCAAACAGAATTTCAACACTGGCTTTCGCCATATCCACCCCAGGTTGGCTAATCGTATCCAGCGATGGGTGATAATATTCTGCCATCTCTATACCGTCAAATCCGATGATCGAAATATCATTTGGAATCGATAGACCCAAAGACAATAAAGCTTTGGCAGCTCCGATAGCAATTGTATCTGATGCGGCGAATACAGCGGTGATGTCTTTTTTCTTATTGAGCAGTCTTTTCGTAGCCGTAAAGCCGGAACTTGGACTATATTCACAATCCTCTACCATGGACGCATCATACTCGATCCCGTGTTCCTCAAGCGCCTTGATATAGCCCATAAGACGTCGGTTTCCGGTCGTATGCTGAACCAAAGGAAATCTGGCCAAAAAGCAAATATTTCGGTGTCCGAGTGAGATCAGATAGCTCACAGCTTTATAAGACTCTTGCATATCATCAATGATCACACTGGAGAATACGGCAGGATCAACATCCTTTGTAGTCGTGATGGTAGTCAGAACGAATGGGATCGGCAATTGTTTGAACTTCTCTTCGGAATGGTCATATGTTCCACCCATAAAGATTACGCCGTATAAATTCTTTTCTTTCACTAGCTGCAGAGCAGCATTGATCTCATCCACTCCATCTTCTACATGCTGGATCAAAAGTGGGCAGCCACGTAAATTCACTTGACGCTCTACTTCTTTGATCATGTCTGCAAAAAATGGGTTTGCAATTCCCTTAACCATAAGCGCTATCGTATTAGAACGCGTTTTCTTCAGATTGCTCGCATTTCCATTCGGAATATAATTATGCTCTCTAACAACAGCCATTACTTTAGCTCTAGTTGCATCACTTACGACACCTGAGTTATTAATTACCCTGGAGACTGTGGCGATACCAACTCCTGATAGCCTTGCAATATCCTTTATATTCATAATTCCCCCTGTTTCACCCCTATAATGAGTTCCCCTTTGAGCTGATAAAAATCAGTTCAGTGGAAACGCATGAAATGATGGGAAACGTTTCCCATGACATCATTTTGAATGTTTTCGTATTTAAATCGCTTAATACGTTCATTATGGACAGATATTTTTTAGAAGTCAACCTATGTTTCTTGACTAAAAATGATTCGCGTCTTGAATTCACTTTAAATTTTAAGGAGATTGATCTTGAGTAGTAGTTTTCCTGCCTTTATTGACTTTAAAAAAAGAATAGAATACCATCAATTTAACTATTTTATTTCTCATGATAGGAAACGTTTCCACAATATTTTCAATCAATTCGATCAACGAATTTCCGTATCCCAGCTTGGACTATTTAAAGAAAGAGGGTTAAATTCCATGATAAACATGGCTCGCTTCGAAGCTCAGATCCGCGAACGTGGATTGAACGTGTTCAATGTCCGTGTGCTTCAAAACGGAACTCTTGTAGGGAAAGTGGATCTCGCAGAGGATATCCGGCGCTTGCAGCATTCTGTTAGCAAATCTTTTACATGCATGGCGGTGGGCCTGGCCATCGAAGAAGGAAAGCTAACACTAGATACAACACTAAAAGATGTGTTTCCGGATTACGCATTTACTCATAAAGAGGCCCTTCCCTCCATGCAACCTGGGGAATTGACCTTGTTTGATTTACTGCGTATGAGTACAGGGCATGATTCCCCTCCATTTTGGGCTGAAGAGAGATTAGCCTTAAAGGATATAGACTGGATACAACATTATTTGTCTCTGTCTTTAGACAGACCTCCTGGGGAACAGTTTACCTACAGCAGTGGGGATACCATTATGATCTCTGCAATGGTTCAGGCCCGTATCGGACAAACCGTAAAAGATTACCTCATTCCCCGTCTCTTTGCCCCACTAGGCATAGAAAATGTCGATTGGGCAACGACCCCACAAGGGATCACCCTCGGTTGTGCCGGACTTCAGATCAACACGGAAGAACTAAGTCGATTTGGACAGCTTCTTTTGCAAAAAGGAATGTGGCAGGGGCAGCAGCTTATTCCTGCAGCTTGGATCGATTTTATCACGCAAAAGCAGATCGAAAACGATGGGAGCGGCGATTGGGGGCAAGGTTACGGCTGTCAATTCTGGCTGTGCTCTCACGATGCTTATCGTGCCGACGGCGCTCACGGTCAATTCTGCCTTGTTGCCCCGGATGCTCAAGTGGTGATTGCCATTAACAGTTTGGAAGATAATATGCAAGCTATTCTAGACACCGTCTGGGAGGAAATCTGGCCGCTTTTATAAAGGTGGGCACGTACGCAAAAAGAGGCTGTTTCAAAAGTAGTGAATGCTACTTATGTGACAGCTTCTTTTTTCAGAGTAATTAGGGAAAAACTCCCTGTATTTAACCGATAATAGCTTAAAATGAATGAAAAGAGGGAAATCCTCCCTAAAAAATGGGGTAATATCTATATTCGCCAACGAATTAGTATAATTACAGGGAGAAATTCCCGAATTATTAGTCTATTGAGCAGAAAGGTCTGAATTATAGGGATATTTTCCACTAGCATTGCACAGAACCTGACACATGAAGGGGTTGTTTGGCAAATATGGATTTATATTTTTATTATAAAAAATATTTACAATCACTCTCTTCCTCATCAAGAAAAAAGGTTGAACACCATATAAACCTAGGATCATTTTACCAATTAATGTATTTGTTTGCCTGTTTTACTGGTTGGCGTACTTCTTTACCGTCTTATATTTCTTCGGCTTCGTTTGGGGACGACCTGTCTTTCCTTTTTTCTGCCTTCCCTTTGAGAACTTCTCTGGTTTTCGCTGGAGTTCTTGTAGAAATCGGTTCCATGCCTGGCACATGTAGCACCGTAAAAGCTTCAAAAAAGACCACGGGGACTGCGCTGCGTCCGTCTCATTGCGAAGCAGAAGAACCAATGCATATCCAATCAGTGCTAAAAAGATCTGATTCCACACCGCTTTTTCTCGTGAACTATACAGGTGGATCAAGCTAACATGCTGCTTCATCCACTTGAAGAAGATCTCAATTAGCCACCGGTGGTGATAGATTTCACTAATCTGCTCGGCCGTTTTGTCCCACACATTGGTTATAACCCGATATTGACGCCCTTTTTCGTCAGTATATTCCACTAAACGCAGCTGAACCTCGACGAGTTGTTTTTCCGCATTTTTGTAACTCACAAGCACATCGGCATCCCGCAACACGGGGGTATGGGGGGCGACCTCACGCTCATGAAGAACGAGGGTTCTGCTGTTCTGCTGGATGCGTGCGACAAACCGCAGACCTTGCTCCAGCCAAGTTTCATACAAACGGTACACCCTATACCCACGATCCAAGACATGAATGGCATCTTTGTCGACGACTAAATCCAAGGCCACTTCAGAGTCGGCGACCCCGAGCGTCGAGCAAATGACTTGGGTCGGGTACACCGTATCGCTATCTGCAATCACAAGCTTCAAATGAACCTTGACCCCGTTACTATGCTTGGAACAATAGGCCCACTTCCCAGCGAGTTCAGGGAGAGACAGACTCGTAGAATCAATGAGATGAAGTTTACCCAGACCGGTAACGCCTTGTTCAGGATACATCTGTGCGACTTGCTGCGTAAGCAGGAGCCACACGCGCTGCAACACCTCGAGCGGTAGATTGTCCAGTGTACGCACCACTTGAGAAGGACTAATCGATTTTAGACCTACTGCTTGCTGAAGTTCTCGGTTCGCTCGTAAGGCCTGGCTAATTTCGTCGAGGTCTGCTCGTTGGTTGAGTTGGGCTTCGACAAGTAGTTTCACGGCCTTGACCAACGTCAATCTACGTCGATGATTAAACAGCGGAAACGCTTCGTCGGAAAGCGGAAGTAAATCAAGGCATTTACAAATGACAGATTGATTTGGTATAGTACCCATTGGTTGCTCCTTTTGTAGGTGGAATGGGTAAAATGCCTATCCTTCTACTTTAGGGGTTTTTTTGGGTTTAACCAGTAAAATTACATCAATATATTGAAAATAAAGTAATTTATGCAAAAATGATTTTTCATGTTAGGTTTAATGCAAGGCTAGTGGATATTTTCCCTATTTATTTATCAGAGCTTCAGTTTACCTTGTGAGGATGCTCCATACGCAAAAACAGCCTTCCCAAGGGAAGGCTCAGAGTGTCGAGAAACCCAGGTCATTTTACGACCGCGGGTTTCTTTTTAGGTTCTGGCATAAGTAGAATCGGAAAAGGGAGGGGGTTACCCCCTCTGTTCCAGGCGATCCAGGTGGATCGCCATCTTCTTCATGTTCTGCACGGCTGCCGTCATCAGTGCCTGTTCTCTGACATTCGGAAGTCCGCGCAACCGGCAATAGCGAAACCCATGGAGCTCTTTAGCATCCGCGAAGCTTCGCTCAATCGTCTCTTTTCGTTTGCGGTACAGTTGCTTGCCCGACTTACTGAGTCGGTTATTCCGCACCCATTCCTTGCTGTCCTCCCAGACGTGCCGGGTCACCACCTTTCGGTGATTTCGGGACTGAGTGCATTGGTCCAGCAATGGGCAACTCTTACAATGGTCCGGATCAGAAGCATACTGCCGGTAACCCTTTCGGTCTGTGGTCCGGTAATTCAGTTCATGACTGGCTGGACAAACATACAAATTTCGCTCGGCATCAAAGGTGAACTTCCATTTCGGAAACAATCCTTGCTTGGGATGAAATCTCCGGTGTGCAATCACCGCAAAAATCTTTCGGCTTTGTAATCCTCGACAAATCGGTGTGGTTAAGTAACCTGAATCGAGCGCAACGGCTTCAATCTTAAATCCAAAACGTTCTTGCTGACGGTCTAAACGCGACAAATATGGCACGGAATCATGAACATTGCCGGGCGTTACATGTACATCGGTAATGAGATTGTATTTGGTATCTACGGTACGGTGATCTAGATAAAAGAAGCCCTCCGGTTTGCCATCCCGGATCATATATCCACTATCTGGGTCGGTCTTGCTCACTTTAATCTCTTTCTCCTCGTTCACTTCCTCTCTTGGTTTCAGGGCTTTTTTCCATGCTCTTTCCGGTCTTCGGCCACAGCAGCGTTGAGTTCATTCACGTAATCTTTGGTGTTCTGCAGTACTTGTTGTTTGGTGTACTGGTGTTTATTCGCATTTGCTTTTACATGGGTTGAGTCGGTCACGAGAACCCGTCCACCGACCATCCGGTGCGAAATAGCCTGAAGAACAATCTCATCGAAAATGTCCTGAAAAATGTTCGTATCTTTAAATCGGGTTCGCCGGTTCCAACTAATAGTCGTATGGTCTGGAACCTTGTCGGTTAATCCCAGTCCTAAAAACCAGCGGTACGCCAAATTGGTTTGGATCTCTCGCTCCAATTGACGTTCGGAACGAATGCCGTAAAAGTATCCAAGAAAAATCATCTTAAATAAGATAACTGGATCAACAGCAGGACGTCCGTTATCTGCGCAGTACAACGGCCTAACTTTTTCATCGATAAAGGAAAAATCAATATACTTATCTACTTTTCGTAGCAAATGATCTTGAGGAACTAAATCTTCGATAGAGACAAACTCGTACGCTTGTTGTTTTTCTCGGTTGGAACGCAACATACAAATCACCATCCGTTCTATAAATAGTTACCTATATTATACAACATTAACGCGGTGTCGTGTGAAATTATTAAGACATAAAGAAGGCTGTCGAGACTTTCTCGACAGCCTGAGCCTTCCCAAGGGAAGGCTGTTACTTGTCCCGGGCAGGATGCAGCCCTAACGGGCTGACTGCGAAGCTTACCCTTTCGATGCTCATGCTCCGACGAACCTCGGGCTTCTCATCCCCCGAACGCAAAAACAGCCTTCCCGAGGGAAGGCTGTTACTTGACGTCCCGGAAGGGATTCGAACCCCTGACCGTGCGCTTAGAAGGCGCATGCTCTATCCAGCTGAGCTACCGGGACATATAAGAAATAATGATATCTATTGACGCAACGATCTTTATTATACCGTATTCAGCAGATTTTTCAAGATCAAACATTTTGGAAAAAAAGTAATTATAATCCTGTTTTAATAATAACGAGGGTATCCTAGCTATTTTCATAGCGTAAGAATACCCTCGTTTCCACTCCATATTACTCCAGATTTCGAAATTGCTGCTCCAGCTGCTTTTTCAAATCACCATAAGTCATTAATTCCCGCTGAAACTTAGAACGCTCATCATCAGGTGTCATAATCAAGCTACCTGTGAACGCACTCGTAGTTACGTCTTTAAAAGCTTCATGCATATTGTTATCAAACCAATCCGTAGAAGTATCCGCGTCGTTGGTGAGGATACGGACAATCTCATATCCTTCTTCGCGCTGATCTTCTACGATATACACCAAAAGCGCAGGATCACTAACAGCACCTGGCAACACACCTACCTCTGCACAAGGTGCACCGTCATACTCCATCATTCTGCGAATTTTGGCATCTTTAATATAATACACCTGTCATCCTTCCCTCCTGGCAAATTCTCCTCTCCTCTAGTGTTCGGATAAGGACATACATTTTATGCCTTCCTTCGGCATATATCTGTATTACTTGGCAAAAAAGTAAGGACAACAATCGCACAAAAAGAGAGGATGAACCATCATGTGCGGAATAACCGGATTTATCCAGTGGCGCGGAGATCTCACTCAGCACTCTCAGTTGCTGGTCAAAATGACTGAAACTTTAGCAAACCGCGGACCCGATGCAACTGGAACTTGGATTTCAGGCCCCTGTGCTTTCGGTCACCGCAGACTTAGCGTTATCGATCCAGAGAACGGCGCACAGCCTATGATCATCCGCCATGAGGAACAGGTATACGCGATTGTTTACAACGGCGAATTATATAACGCTCCCGAGCTCAAACAAGAACTTAAGCAGCGGGGTCATCATTTCCGTACCCAATGTGACACCGAGGTTCTGCTGCATGCCTATATCGAATGGGGACCGGATTGTGCAGAGAAGCTCAATGGGATCTTTGCCTTTGCGGTGTGGGACGGTCTTCGGGATCAGGTCTTTTTTGCACGTGACCGCTTAGGTGTGAAGCCCCTGTTCTATAGCAAAGTGGATGATGTCTTAGTATTCGGCTCGGAGCCTAAGGCACTGCTTCAGCACCCTAAGGTACAGCCGGTTGTAGGTCCCGAAGGACTAGCAGAAATCTTTATTATCGGTCCAGCCCGTACACCAGGACACGGTGTTTATAAGGATATGCAGGAACTTCGCCCGGGGCATGCCATGATCTATAGCCGCGAAGGTCTGCGAAGCTATGCCTATTGGAAGCTGGAGAGTAGAGCGCACACTGACAACGAAGCAGAGACAGCGTCTAAGGTGCGTGAACTGCTGCAAGATACACTAGAGCGCCAACTAGTCTCTGACGTTCCTGTCTGCTCGCTTTTATCAGGAGGACTGGACTCCAGTGCGCTAACAGCACTTGCAGTGGATTACTACAACAGAAATGGTCAGGGACGAGTAGATTCGTATTCCGTCGATTATGTCGATAACGACAAGCACTTCAAGAGTCATACTTTTCAGCCCGGAGCAGATGGACCGTGGATTAAGCGAATGGTCGATGAATTAAATACGAACCACCAATATATCTCATTCGATACGCCGGAGCTTGTAGAAGCACTTGATAATGCGTTGTACTCACGGGATTTACCTGGGATGACCGATGTGGACTCTTCCCTGTATTTATTTTGCCGAGAGATTAAAAAGAATGCCACTGTGGCCATTTCCGGTGAAGCTGCCGATGAGATTTTTGGCGGATATCCTTGGTTCCATCGAGATGAGATGCTCTCGTCAGGCACTTTCCCTTGGTCTGTTGCTCCGAAAATGCGTGCAAGTCTACTATCCCCTGAATTTAACGAGTGGATTCGTCCGCTAGAATATTTGGGCGACAGGTACAGCGATGCGGTAGCAGAAGTCCCAAAATTGGATGGAGAGACAGGCAAACAAGCACAAATGCGCGTGATGTCCTACTTAAATATTACCCGCTTTATGCCAACTTTGCTCGACCGCAAGGACAGAATGAGTATGGGTGCAGGACTAGAGGTACGTGTACCTTATTGTGATCATCGGCTTGTTCAATATGTATTTAATATTCCTTGGGAAATCAAGAACTTGGGCGGTCGTGAAAAAGGGATTTTGCGCAAAGCGCTTGAAGGAATTCTTCCTAACGATGTACTTTATCGTAAAAAAAGCCCCTACCCAAAAACCCACAATCCAGCCTATTTAAATGCGGTACGAACGCAAGTACTGAACATTCTAGATGACTCTACTTCGCCTATACTCCCTTTAATTGATGCTACCAAAATCCGTGAGATCGCCGCCTCCCCAGAATCCTCTACCAATCTGCCTTGGTTCGGTCAACTCATGTCTGGCCCACAGCTGTTTGCTTATCTGGCCCAAGTGGATCTCTGGCTGCGAAAATATAATGTCTCCATTAGTTAAACGTAAAAACTAATAGGTACTCCAAATGCAAACAGCAAGTCACCGTTCATCTGGTGACTTGCTGTTTGGTTTATATTTTACCCAATAGGCTGTGGCTACATTTAGAAGTTAAAATTATCGGGATCTGGACCAAAACGATGGTCTTTGTTCAAATCTTCGATGGCCTTGACGTCTTCATCGCTAAGTGTGAAGTCAAAGAATCCCGCATTCTCTTTGATTCGATCCGCATGTACCGATTTCGGAATCGTAATGACGCCTTGCTGTAAATCCCAGCGAAGTACAATTTGAGCAGGGGTCTTACCATACTTCTCTGACAGCTCTTTGAGGAGGGGTAGATCGAGATTCCCTTGCATTAGCGGACTCCAAGCCTCAAGCTGGATGCCTTGCTCATTGGCATACTTCAGCAGCTCGCGTTGAGTCAACAATGGATGGAATTCCACCTGATTCACCACTGGCAGCACTCCGGTGTCCTCGATGATATCCTTCAGATGATGAATCTGAAAATTGCTCACACCAATGGATTTGATGAGGCCCTCTTTTTGCAGATGAATCAAGGCTTTCCATGTCTCCCTGTACTTCCCTGCCACCGGCCAGTGAATGAGATACAAATCAATGTAATCCAGACCCAGCTTACGCCGGCTAACCTCGAACGCTTTGAGTGTCGATTCGTAGCCTTGATCTGCATTCCATACTTTAGTTGTAATAAACAGCTCATCACGGGCCACTCCACACTCACGAATAGCTTGTCCAACACCTTCTTCGTTATTGTAAGCAGCTGCCGTATCAATACTGCGATACCCAACTTCCACTGCAGTTTTGACCGCATGAATAACCTCTTCGCCGTCCTTAGACTGCCACACACCGAGGCCCAGCCAGGGTATGGTCACTCCGTCATTTAAAGTGGGTCCACCTGAGAACGGTGCATTCAATTCACTCATCGCTTAGCCCTCCAAGCTTATTGTTATTTAGTTAATCTTACTTAACCTAATATCACGCTTCAGAAGCAAGCGCTGACACAGAAAGTATAGCAGACTGTCCCGGCATACCAAAATGGGTACTCCATATAATCCGGCTTCTCCCTCCTCTGTATATAGGCATAAAAAAACAGAGGTCTTGCGTATTATGCGCAAAACCTCTGTTTTAATAATCTAATCCAAAATCATTATCCTCTGTTCTTATTTAGACATTCTCAAAAGCAAGGTAATCGCTTCAGCTCTCGTTACCGGATCATTCGGAGCAAACCGATCATTGCCTTTGCCTAGGATCAGACCTGCCTCATATACCGCTGCAGCATACTCTTTTCCCCAAGCAGGAATTTGATCGGCATCGGCAAAAGGCAGGGATGCCTTCGCACCGCTCTTCAAATCGAGTGCCCGCGCAACCAGCGCTACGAATTCAATCCGGGTCACTTTACCGTCAGGACGGAAAGAATTATCCTCATATCCCTTAATAAGTCCGGATTTGACTGCACTGGAGATGTAAGACTTCGCCCATGCCGGAATGCTAGATGCATCTTCAAACGGAAGAGTTGTGTCCGCCTGCGGGAGTTTCAACGCACGGCCAAGCATAACCATCAGCTCACTGCGGTTCACCACAGCATTCGGACGGAATGTTCCGTCTTCATAACCCTTGATAATTCCACGTTCTACTGCGGTAACAATAGAATCGAGTGCCCAGTGATTAGAGATGTCCGTAAACTTCGGCGGGTTAACCGAATTTCCGTTGTTACCATTGTTACCATTGTTACCGTTGTTGTTATTGTTACCGTTATTACCGTTGTTTCCATTGTTTCCGTTGTTTCCGTTGTTTTCGTTATTGCCCGTATCTTCATCTGCCTTGGCAACAGTTAAGACAAACGTCTTCTGAACCTGAACGCCGTCTTTTTCCAAAGTTGCTTTCAACGTCACTTGAGTAGAAACGGATGGGCGTTTCACCTTACCGGTATTCGAAATTATATTCGTCTCACTTGAGGACCAAGTAATTAAGCTACCGCGCTTTCCTTCCGTTGGCAACACCACGTTTTGGGTTACCGATTCATTGGAGTCACCGGTAGCGAATCCAATGGCAAGATCCTCCCTATCAAGGTCGACATCGGCAGGCTTAGGCAGATCACTCAAAGTAATGGCCACCGTTTTTGTATTGAGCGGAACGGTAACGATACCTTTGACATTGTCTACAACACCCTCGGAAGCCTTCAGAATGTTGTTAACCATACTAGGCAATTGAATGCTGATTTGTGCATTGCTCGTATCAGCTTTAGCCTGCTCCAGACTGGTCGTAAATGTAAACACAAGCTGGTTTGCTTTTCTAACCACATTGTATCCTACTCTTCCGCCTTGGAATGCAGGATAGTTCTGAACATCCGCTACCACATTGTTGTTCTTATCGGCATCCGTAACCCACTCTTTAGGAATGCCACGGCCCACAATAATTTCGTATTTTGTGTTCTGATCATAGATACGCTCAGTGATCAGCGAGTCCACCAATACCTTCGAGTTGACGGCCTGCCCCCACATATGCTGGGCCGATCCGCCCCCGCCAGGCGTATTACGAACACCAAGTTCATCATTGACTGCCGTCCAAGGGCTGGATTCTGTAGCAGGGTAAGCAACACCTTCCCACCAACTGAACGGTCCACTCATGGAATTTTCAATCATAAACTCGTAAGCTTTAATTCCCATGTCTCTGTATTTCTCACCGCGAAGCGCGGAGCTTCCGTAACCGGCATTATAAGCACTGGAGTAGAAACCGTGAGGATAACCGCCAAAGTTATACGGAGAATCGGTTGTCCCTTCGTTGACACGTCGCTCCATACCATAGGTGTATGTGTCGTCGAGCATCGTCAGGTTGATATTGTCCTCTGGCTGGTTCGCTCCAAACAAATATCCATCCCACAGCCATCTTCCGAACAGGAACATAGAAGCCCAGTTGGCATCCCGGGAGTCTTTCATCCGGTTCTCATCATTACTTTGCACGACAGATGCCGGAATATAGTTCAGAGCTTTGTCAGTGATTGTTTTTTGCAATTTGGCTGTGAAAGCAGCGAGTAGATCTTCGTATTGAGCCTTGGCCCATTCCGCCTCTGCCAGATAACTTTCATGGCCTTTCACCTTATACAGCTCACGCGCGATATATTCATAAGATGCCAAACCAGTCAGTGCGGAGTAATTGTCAATCGTCCAATACCCCAATGAATCTATAGCTTTCGTTTCTTTCATAATTCGGCCGTCTCCAGCACGGTCGCTTTCAATACTTCTTGCCCCGAATTTTACTCTCTTATCGAAAACGGAACCCACTGATCCGTCATCCGCTTTCATCATTTCATCAAATATGGATGTGTCACCTGTTTTACTCAAATATACGGCATAAGTCCACGGAAGCTTCCAGTTGGCATCCCAGAACAGGTTCGGATCCACTTGACCAGTCTCGATGTTGATTCCTCCGGTAAGAGGTATGCTTTTCAGATACTCTTTTGCGTGTGCAAAGTCGCCGCTCTGAATCAATTGAACAACAATCCCGATGGTATCGTGAGAGTAAAGTCTGGCATAACCATTCTCACCCACATGCAGATAATTGCCGTCTTTAATGATCATGTTGTAAATGTAGCCCGCTTTAAAAGCATTGACTAGCTCTTTATTCGGCAGATCGATATCAACTACTGTGGACAGCCGGTTATTCCAGTATGATTTCATCTCACTGTAGTTGCTATCAAACGTACCCAGTTTCGATACTTGCTCTCTCGTTAAAGATGTAAAGCTCGTTTTTCCCGCATCGAAATATTCATACTTATCCCCTTCGATGGCAAACTCTCTGATAACAGTCTCACCAGGTTTGATCGTATAAACTTCGTTTGCAGCCTGATTCATCGGAACCAGATTGGCAGATACAACCGGCAGCAGGCGCATCTCATCCGAATGATTGGTAACCGTCATTCTGGAATAGTTAATAACGTAGTCTTTGCTTTCTACCGTCTGCTTGTTGCCAAACGATTCAATTTTATAGTCCATATTGTCTTTGGCAAACTCATTTATAAATACCGGCAGATAGCCTTCTGCGTTATACCATTTGATGCCCGACGTATTTGTCGCACCGAACGTAACGATTTGTTTAGTTGCCACAAACCCATTCTGCATAGGACGGGTTCCGCCGATCTGATAGGATCCATCGAGGAAAGCCAGAGTGGCGTTCTTGTCACCTTCAAAACCAAACCCAGCTGTCATTTTAGGGTTCAATTCATACTGATATTTCAGTTCCAGTTGTAATCCGTCCAAGGCATTCAGCACTTTTGAATATGCCTTGATCCGTTCTTGCTCGGATGCACCGGTATTCAAAGCTTGTGCTTCCTGGATCGCTTGATGCAAAGCATCTGCCGACTGGCTGGTGTAGCCAATCAGGGCCGCTTGGCTGATCGTCTCCATCTGTTTAGCCATTACATCCAGGTTCGTACTTAGCACTAGGTTATTAAATGCTGTTTGCACCTGATTTAATGCCGTATCAAGCTCTACCTGTTTAACATCCACATCGTTCAAGCGCTCATGAGCGCTGCTCAATGCTATCTCCAAGGAAGACCAGCTCTGGAGCGTGTAAAGCTGTCTGTTATATTGCTTAAGCTCTTCAATCAAGCCCTGCAGCGGGGCCCGATCCACGTTACCCTCTTTCACAATTCTCATGATGCCCGTGCCCAGACTCGCTTCAGATTTAAAGACACCTGATGTCGATTTACCAAAGGACTCCTTTTGAGATTCAAAGTTTTTGGACATGATGACCCAGCGGTATTCCCCGGAGCCCCGCTCTTGTTGAGTCAGAACGAGCGCATACCGCGTATCCTGAAGGAGACTGTAGCTCAACTCCGCAGTAGTGAGTCCTCCGTCCACAATCCGGTTTTTGTCCACTGTCGTTTGGACTAGTGGATCTCCAGTCGGCAGCCCTTCACTGTTCACTGCATACAATTTGATAATCAAGTCGCTCACAGGCTCTTTATATCTTTTGACATTCACCTGTACATACTTCATATCAACAGCTTCCTTCACTGTGAAGGTTTGATATCTGTCCTGTTGATCGGTTTTAGCACCGAAAGTATACTCCTTGAACGCTTTATCCGTAAAATCGATTACAATGTTCGATTCTCTCTTCACCAGACCAACCTGCGCCGCTACCAAAGCATTGATAGCGCTGTCAACTTCTGGCTGGGTTGCCTCTGTTCGATCAAGTACAAGCTTGGCAGCAGCCAGCGTATTCACCAGAACCTGCCACGTCTCATTTGTATAAAGACCTTGCGTCATATTGCTAACTCTGTTGTATTCATTTTGCAGCGCCAATTTATCCGCAAGTGCCATACTGCTTAAAGCAAGTCCAGAGAATGACATATTTCCGTTCTTCGCTACAACCTTTGTCAAACGCCCTTCAATTTTCAGCTTCACATTAGCAGGCACGTTGACTTGATACTTATAGTTCTTGGAAACAGAATCGCCGTAGACGTTTCGGGTTACCGAAAGTACATCATCAGTATAGATGTTAAGATCTACATCCGCTTGCCACAACCCAAGACCAAATACTAGGGTGGAATCCTGCGGTTGCGCTGCTACTTCAATATCCCAGCCAACATTGTTATAGCTCCCTTTATCTCGACTGGACTTTGGATAAAATAGACCTGTCCCCGTGTCATTTAAACCATATTCAAATCCTGGCATACCGTTGCTCCAGGTATAGGACATGTAATCGGCATCGGTGCCTCTGTTCAATTTGCCCTCAGTTGCCGTATCCCCATATACGCTGAAGGTGACCGAGTTTGGGCCTGCCTTCTGAATTCGTTGAAGCTGATTCAAGTTATCCGCTTTAAAATGCAGCCAGTCGATATCCCCCGTTTGTGTTAAATTCAGTGGAAACTCGCCATTGACCACGCCTTCATTAATCTTAGGAGCGGGTGCTGCGGGTGCTGCCTGCATAGAGTACACGGGACCGATGGATGTTATGAACAAGCACATGAGTACAATCTTTGAAATGACACTGTTAAGCGACCTTTTCATTTTCCCCTTTGACCTCCTTATTTGATTGTGAAAAAAATGGTTGGACTTTGGTTATGGCAAAGTCCAACCGCTCGATAACTACTTTTCTCCGTATTTGCTTTGGAGATCATTCAGCAATTGTTCAACCGTCAATCCGTCTTGCTTAAAGATGATTTCCTCTACGCCTTTAAGCAGATCAGCATGAAACGCTTTGGTTTGTTCAGGGTAAGCAAAAGGCATGCCCACTTTTTCCATATTGTCGAATACTGCTTTCAATTCAGGATTCTTCTCCAAATATTTAGGAAGCAGAGAAGATACTGACGGTGAATATCCAACCGCCTCAATCGCATTCAATTGTGCTTCATCACGCAGCGCATACTTGATCACTTGCATAGCTTCTTCCTTATGCTTGCTGCCGTCCAGAATTGACAAGCCATGAGAGTAAGCGCTTTGTGCTTCTACCGTACCTTTAGGCATCGGCAAAGCAATCAATCCCATGTCAGGGTTGGCTTCTTTCAAATGGCCTACATACCATGGACCAGCTGTGGACATAGCACCTTTTTCTTGACTGAATACTTCGCCGTCCCATGGAGCCCCTACTTCGATCGGAGCAATAGCAACCTTATTTTTGAGGAAAAGGTCCACGAAGAACTGCACTCCAGCTACGTTTTCTTTAGAATTAATCGTTTTTCCGAAGCCCCAGTCTCCGCCGAAAGCGTGAACATATTGAGTGATGTGAAATGGATCGATACTGCCGATAATACCTTTCACACCATCCTTAGTCATGGCTTTGGCCAGCTCAACGACCTCATCCATCGTTTCCGGATATTTAGTAATTCCTGATTTTTCAAACATCTCTTTGTTGATCGCCATCATGGAAGTAGAAGAATCGTAAGGAATTCCATAAAGTTTATTATCATCTGTCCAGCCTTTGTACAGCGATCCAGTAATGCGGTCTTTATCAAACCCCACTTTGTCGATCATCTCATCTAGTGGAGAGAGTACGCCTTTCTTGATATACTCATAGTTTCCTTCATCCGACATTGCGATGATATCAGGCCCTACCCCGGCAGCAATCGCCGTTGGAACCGCTTTCCAAAACTCATCACTGGTTGGATACATTTGCATCTTAACTTTAATGTTCGGATATTCTTTATCAATGCCGTCAACCATAAATTCGAAGTTCTTTTGTTCGGACGCATTGGCCCAGTATGCCATCGTGACTTCGACGGTTTCTTGCTTCTCCGTCTTTGCCGCTCCAGCGTTGTCTGAAGCTCCGTTGCCAGAGTTACCGGTATTGGATTTGTTGCCACATGCTGCCGTAGACAGCATCAACATCAGAGAGCACAATAACAGGACTGACTTCTTTCTCATTTGTCACTACCCCTTTTATTTAAGAAGATTCACCGTAAGTGGTGTTATCTTCATCTTAGCTATACAGCATTCGAGAGCAAACAGAGGATCTTTACATATCTTTGTGATTTTTTACTTTCCCATGCTTGTCTTTCGGTATTCGTTCGGAGGGAGCCCATAGATCTTCTTAAAGCTGATATAGTAGTTGTCAATACTGTTAAACCCTACCTTTTCCGCGATCTCATACGTTTTCAGTTTTCCTTCTTTAAGTAGCTCTAGAGACTTTTTCACACGATGTCCATTGATGTACGGGATCAGCATGGAACCGGTTTGCTCCTTAAAAATACGGCTCAGATAGCTGTTGTTCAGACCGACATAACCGGCTAGTTCATTCAGTGTCAAATCTTGATTGTAGTTCTGGTGAATATAATCAATGACCCGCTTAATCTTGTAGTTCGTAGATGTGGCCGCATCCGTATAGCTCTCCTGCAGACTCTCCAGCTCCTGGATCAGCAGCAGGTGAAGATGCTCCAAACGCTCGGCGGACATGATTTCCTGCATCCCATTATAGTCTTCCTCGCCGCTGTCCTCCTTCATGTGGGACTGAATCTGGCAGTGCAAATTCACGCACATTTCCAAAGTGGCATGACGTCCCAAAGATCTCTTCTCCTTGATCGCGGCAAACATCTCATGAACTACGGAGATAGCAGAAGATACGTTCTTTTCGTCCATTTCCTTGCGAATGCGCTGTTCAAACAGAGTGAACGACGCCTTATCATTCAATTCCTTGATGCTCCCTGGTTCGTAGACAACAACGTTGCTGCGATCTTCATAAAATAGCATTTCGGCCGATTCCTGGGCTTCATGATAAGCTTTAGGAATATCAAGCAGACGGGCGTGCAGCCCGCTGATAAGAAAACTGACTTGTATGTTCAGAAACTGCTTCAATGTCTTTTCAATTTTACGGATGAGTCCCCAGCGTTCTTCCAGAATCTCATTCATACTTCTGATGCCGGAATACGTTTTTATAATAACCAGCTCGTTCGGACTCATCAGAAACAGCTCTAGCTCGCTGTACCGATTAAGCACTTCTTGCAAAATATTCAGGATCGAGAACCCGAGTAAATGCTCCATTCCCTTATTGTAACGTTCCTTCACCTTGTCATACTGATCAATCAACATAACAATGCAGAGCACATTGGGCTGTTTCAGCTTCAGATCGTACAGCTTTGTCTTTTGCTCAATTTCCCACTCATGACGAACAACACCGACCGCTAAATCCCGAAAAAAAAGCGTTTTCAACTCATTCCGGTTCTTCTCCACATTTTGCTGTAAGGAAACAAGATGATCCCCCACAGGCTGATGATTCACCTGTGTCCGGACACGCTCCAACGCTTCAAATACAGCGGACTGGGTCAGATTCGGTTTATGAATATAATCGCATGCACCTAGCCTAAGCGCCTCTTGGGCATACTCAAACTCATTATGGCTGCTGAGAATAATAACTTTACAGGAATGTTTGGCGTGCCGGAGCTGCCTTAGAACCTCAAGCCCATCCATCAGTGGCATTCGGATATCTAAAAAAACCACATCCGGATGAAGCTCATCTATTTTCTCCAAAGCCTCTCTGCCGTTTGTAGCTTCGCCTACTAGGTAATAGCCATGATGTTTCCAGTCCACAAATGTCTTAAAATTCATTCGGATAAAGGACTCGTCGTCCACAATCATGATTTTCATGCGTATCCCTCTTTCCTTGTTCCAGCGTGGTTCTGAGGATGCTCCATGGCAGGTATCAGGATAAGAACGGTAGTTCCTTCCCCTTCTTGGCTATGTATGGTCACCCCATACCTCGCTCCAAAATGAAGCTTTAGTCTTTTGGAGACATTGCCCACACCAATGGAATTCATCGTTTGCCCGTCCGACATTTCCTGTTGCAAGAGCCTACTTAGCTGTTCCTCCGAGATCCCCATCCCGTTATCCGAGATCGTAAACTGAATATCGTTGCCTTTTCTCTGCACACGTATACTCAAGTTATATTGACGAGAGTCTTCTGCAAAGCCGTGAAACACCGCATTCTCCACAAAAGGCTGCACCATGAATTTTAACGTTCTGCATTCCAAAACATTCGGTGCAACATCGATTTCAAAATCAAACACATTAAAGTACCTGAGCTGCAGCAGTTCCAGATAGCTGTGTATAAAGGCCACTTCTTCTTCAATAGAAACAAACTCCTGAGTATTACGTGTGGAAAAGGACAGAACTTTGATCATATCATCTACCGTTTCCGTAATGTTGTTCGCCATTTGAGCCTGCGCCATCCATTTAATCACGGAGAGCGTATTATAAATGAAATGCGGATTAATTTGATTTTGCAGCGCATTAAGTTCCGCACTCCGCTTCTTCTTCTCTTCAATTTTGGTTTGCTCAATCAATTCTTTGATTTCGGCAGTCATCCGGTTAAAGGAACGCGACAAATGTCCCACTTCATCCAGACTGTCCTGCTGAGCCGTAACATCAAAATCCCCCTTCTCTACCTTGCGCATCAGCCGATTGAGCCTTCGAATCGGATTGGTGATACTGCCGGATACAAGGTATGCTGTTACGAAACCCAACATAATCAACAAAAGAAGCAGCAGTGTAGAAAAATTGCGTATCTGGTTAATTTCGGCGAGCAGCTTGTCACGAAGAACGATGCTGTAGAATTGCCATCCTGACACATTGGACTTATCGTGAACAACATAGTAGTTTTCTTTGTCCGGCTTCATTTTTGCCATGACCTGACTATATTCCATCCCAATCATGGCCGGATCTGAACTGAACACAACCATCCCTTTATCATCCACGATGAACTGGTTTACGTCCTGTTTGTCACCCAGTCCGCTGAATAGCTTCTCAAGCTTATCCATCCGGAAATTAATGAGCAGCACACCAAGCTTCTGATAGGTACCCACATCCACCAGTACACGGCCTACAGATAGTACAGGGCGGGGCTTGGCGTACATCTGTTTCTCCTCGTGCATGCCGACCAGAATTGGCCTCTCCGCATTATTCACAATGGTCCGGTACCATGGTTCATGTACCGGACTATATCTATAATTGAAAGTCGTATCATAACCCCTACGGTAGATTAATGAACTATTTACAGGGTAGATCAGAATGGAATCAATATCCGGATTAAATGACATCAACTCTTTGAAAACGTTATCACTTATGTAGCGAAAATCCATACTTTTTTCAAACGTCTCATAGGTTTCAGCAGAATAATCCTTCGACAAAATCTGCATCAGTCTTTCGTCATAAAAAGGCTGCTCCGAAGATTTGAACATACTGCTAACAAACGAGTCCGCAGTGGATACCATCTGCTGATTCGTCTCCTGAAACGATTTCACAATGCGGGATTCAAAAACGGACATGGCGTATATGTAGAAGTAAATACTAATCACCACGAGAGGAACAATCATCAACAGCGTGTAGGTCAAAAACAGCTTTTGCCGTATGTTGCGATCCCGAAACCTACTCCATTTCCGCATGATGAGATCCTCTCCTTTTGTAACATTTTGTTGTATTTTGACGAATTAATCTTATGCTATATCCTCTTTTTCTTCAATAGCAAACTATGTAAGCTGAACGGATAAGACGAATTCGTTCAACTTACATAGTATTTTGAGAATTAAATTATGATCAACGGCCTACCATATGCTGCCGGATGTTGGACAAAGAGAGCTTCGATGTTTCCGGAACAATGTAATCCGCTTTCGATAGGATCTCTGCATCACCAACCCCTACGGCAAACATCCCTGCACTTTTTATCGCCTGAACTCCAGCCTCTGCATCCTCTACTCCAACACAATAACGGGGGTCAACACCTAGCGCCTCCGCCGCCTTCAGAAAAATATCCGGTGCAGGTTTTCCATGAGCCACGCTTTCCGGATCGGCGATCACATGAATATAAGACTCTACCTTCAACTGCCGCAGCAGTGTTCCGGCATTGCGGCTGGCCGAAGCCAGCCCGATCGGTATTCCAGCCTGCTTGAGATCATGGAACAATTCCAGAATGCCTGGCAAAATTTCCGATTCATCCACGCTCTGAATCAGGCCTTGATAGTTGTTGTTCTTCCGTTCAGCCCATTCCTGTTTTTGTTCCAAAGTGAAGGCTGCACCGCCGTCCGGTAGTTGACTCAGTATTTTTTCCAGAGAAGCCATGCGGTCGATACCCTTGAGCTGCTCATTAAATTCTAGGTCAAAGTGAATACCCAGTTCCTCCGCCAACTGCTTCCAGGCTTCATAATGATATTTCGCCGTATCGGTAATCACTCCGTCCAGATCAAAAATTAAGGCTTGAATCTCCTGATGTTCTTTATTCACTTCGCTCAGCCTCCTTCAAGTCTGTAACGATACGATCCTTCAACACGTATTCTCGGCCATGAATGAGCAAGGTAAGCTCACCCAATCCTGAAGTTAGGCGCTCCACCTCCAGCTTGCCACGGGTAACCGTCACCTGCAGACGCTCACCCTGCCAGGCAAGCGGGAAAGACAAGCGCTCCCAGGCCTGTGGAAGTTTCGGGTTCAGGCGAAGAGAGCCCTCCCAGGAACGAACCCCGCCAAAACCCATGATCGCTGCCTTCCAAATGCCGCCAATCGAAGCTGAATGAATACCTTCATCGCAGCTATGCATGTTTGTACCCAAATCAATGCGGGCTGCCTTGGCAAACATATCATAAGCCAATTCCAGTTCATTGACATCGCTAGCCAGCATACTGTGCGTGGATAAGCTGAGCGAAGAGTCATGCAACGTTTTCGGCTCGTAATAATGCCAATTCGCCGCTTTAGTCTCTTTAGAGAACCAGTCCTCCAGTAAGTAAAACAAAACGAGAATATCCGCCTGCTTCGAAACCTGTATTTCACTGAGCTGGGTCATGCTGTAGTCGGCAAGAATGGAAGCCACCTGATCCTGATCACGGTACTTCTCCAGATCAATAATTTGCTTGTTCAAATAAGTATCGTCCTGCGGAATGATGAACGAATGCATATCCGGCTGCGGCAGATAGATCTGCTTGGATTTATCCTCCCATTCCTTCAATCGCTCGGTTAGAGCCAACTTACTTTCCAAAGTCAAATAAACATCACTTTGCGCTTGCATAAGCTTGCGGGTGCATTCGATTGCTTTTGTCATATTCCAGTAGGCCATATAGTTAGTGAATGCATTGTTAGAGACATGTTCCTTATATTCGTCCGGACCAATCACATCACAGATATGATACTTCTGTTCCTTATCGCTCCACTCCAGCCGGCTTGCCCAGAAAGTGGCTGTTTCAAATATAATCTCATATCCGTACCGGTCCATATATTCCTGATCACCGGTAGCCTGATAATAATGCCACACGCCATATGCCACGTCCGCTGTAATATGCTGTTCGATTTTGCCTGTCCAAATAAAGGTTGGCTTTCCGGTAACGATATCTACAGGGCCCCACTCAGGAGTCTCTTCCTCGCCGGTTGCTGCGGATTCCCAAGGGTACATCGCGCCGCGATAACCATTGTCACGCGCTTTTGTCCTCGCACCGTTCAAGGTGTGATAACGATATTCCACCAGCTTACGGGCTGTCTGCGGGTCCATATACAAAAAGTATGGCAGAATAAAAATTTCTGTGTCCCAGAATACGTGTCCCTTGTATCCCTCTCCTGTCAGTCCCTTGGCTCCTACAGAGAAACGACTGTCATGAGCAGGTGTCATCAGAAGCAGATGATACTGTGAAAAACGGATGGCCAACTGATCAAAGACGTCGTTGCTCTTGATCTCAATGTTGGCTTTGGCCCATACGCTTTTCCAGGCCTGCTCGTTTTCATTAACAAGTACATCAAAGCCTTTCTCTGCCTTCTTGCTGAGATATTCCCGGGCGGTATCCTGCAAAGCTTGATGCGCGGCCCCCCGATCTCTCCACTCCTTATCATGACTCGTATGCACCGAAGCCACCTTATCCAGCGTAATGCACTTGCCGACTTCCGCTTTAAGCTTGTAAGTCAGTGAAACTTTTCTGCGATCCATGCTCGGAGCTGGCGCAGTTGTAAGACGTACACCCCCCTCATACATCTGATGGACACAGGTATGTACAAATTCAATATTCGACTCCGATGTCGTTGCGGTAAGCTGGAGCAGCTCTTTATCAAACACCCGCCGCTCACCTTCTATAAAATGCTGTGCGCCCGAATTTGTCATCTGCCCGTTGATACCGGAAGAAATAAAAATTTCCGCGGATTTCGTCAGCGGGGTAATTTCCACCCGCATACCCATTAGATGCCGGTCCTGTAGCGATACGAACCGCAGGAAAGTCATCTTAAACTGATCGCCGTGCTCATCCTCCCAGAGGATGTCACGCCGGAGCTCTCCTTGCCGTAAATCCAGCTCCCGACGGTAGCTGTGAATTTTTCCTTTTTCTAAATGAAATGGTTTACCGTTCAGACGGATTTCGAGCTGCACCATATCTGCGGCATTCGGAAGCTCTGTAACCTCCTGATTGGCAAAGCGGTTAAACGCTCCTGCAACAAACAAGTTGCGGCGTTCACCCGGATAGGACTCCTCTGTAGCAGCTCTTAGCCCAAGATATCCGTTCCCCTGACAAAAAATGGTTTCGAACTTCCCTAAAAATCTAGCGTCAAACTCTGTTTCCGCAATCACCCATCCGTCATCGAGCGCATTCAACCCTTTATATTCAATCACTTTACATCCCCCTGTCTGAACATATTCTGTATTAACCTTTCAGTCCTGTAGTGGCAATTCCTTGCACCATATGGCGCTGGAACATCAAGAAGACGATAATGATTGGCAGGGTCAAGAGTACAACACCGGTCATCGTGAGGTTTGGCCATTCAAAATAACGATTCTTAAGTGTGTTCAGACCAACAGTCATTACATACCAACGACTGTCATTCACCAAGGTCACCGGCCAAACGAAAGAGTTCCATGTACCGGTAAAGCTGAATATAATCTGTGTGCCGATCGCACCTTTGGATAGCGGAAGCATAATCCGGTAGAAAATACCGATCTTGCTTAATCCGTCAACCTCCGCTGCCTCTTCAAGCTCCTTCGGCACGGTCAAGAAGAATTGACGCATCAGAAAGACAAGGAAGCCCTGGAACAGAAATGGAATAATGAGACCTTGATAGCTGTTAAGCCATTTCAAATCAACGATCATGGAGAAAATCGGAATAATCATTACTTGGTAAGGCACCATCATCATCCCGATCACTAGGAAAAACACTACGCCTCTACCCCGAAAATTAATACGAGCCAAGGAGTAGGCAGCCGTCGTATTAACAAACAAGTTACCAATCAAAATACCGAACGTTACGATGATCGAGTTCTTATACCAGATCAATATATCGGAGGTTTCGAAGATGTCCCTGTAGTTTTCAAATGTCCACTGGCTTGGCAGCACAAGATGCCCGATGTCTGCTTTGGACAAAAGCGAAGTATAGATGGCATAACCAAACGGCACGACGAAGAATATGGAGAATGCGAACAGTAGTACATAGCGTAAAATTTGAGTTTTCCGGTTAAGCATCATCTAAATCTCCTCCTTAAGAAAGCGTTTTTGAAGCATAGACAGCGCAATAATAAGGGCGAAAATAATAAATGCTGCAGCACTACCGTAACCGGAACGGTTGAAGCTGAATGCCTGGCTGTAGAAATAAGTTACGATCGTGCTCGTTGCACCGGCCGGACTTCCGAGCGAGCCGTTTCTCGCCAAGGCATAAGGCTGGTCAAACAGTTGCATGACGTTAATAATCCCGGACATTATGACAAGGAAGGTCACTGGTTTCAACATAGGAACCGTAAGCTTCCAGAACTGCTGCCATCCATTTGCTCCGTCCACACGACCCGCTTCATAAATATCGTTTGGAATGGTTTGCAAGCCACCCAAGTACACTACCATGTAGAATCCTACATACGTCCAAACGGTAAGGATCATTAAAAATGGAAGTGCATACTTGACGTTGGCGTACCATGAAACGTCGGGGAAACCAAACCAGGTCAGTAACTGGGTTGCAATTCCGTCATTTTGCATGAACAAATACATAAATACAGTCGTCACCGCAATGGTTGAGGTAATATATGGCATGTAATACAGTGTGCGGAACACACCCTTAAGGTGCATCACCTTGTTCAGGTTCACTGCAATCACCAAGGCGATGATCGCCTGCAGCGGTACCGCTACTACGGTCAGCAATAAGGAATGGCTCAAAGCCGTCCAGAAGTCCTTATCCTGGACAATCTCCACATAGTTTCCGAATCCGATAAATTTGGCTGCATCCGGATTTAGGAAGCTGATATCCTTAAAGCTGTAGATAAACGATTGTACCAGCGGGTAATAAAACCAGATTCCCATCAAAATCAGGATGGGGGCGACAAACAAGTAGCCTACGAACGTTGATGAACTCCCTAATTCGGACAATCTTGTCCCGAACCCGCGCTTTGACTTGTGCTGAGAGAGATTAGTTTCTAAATTTGGCTTCATGGTGTTACTCCTTCCACTTACGAACCCCTTGTTCGTATATTTGTTGTAACTCCATCATAAGAATTGGCCGGTTCCACTGGAATAGAGGATATTTACAAGACTCCGAGGATTTTTACATTGTGCATTTATGACATAAGGCAGGCTGCCAACGACCGGACGCAAAAAAAGCGAGCCCCCATGAACGGAGACTCGCTACTTTATTGGTTCTTTACTATTTTGACAGGAGCAACGCTTTATTTCTCAATCAGTTTGAAATCATCAAAATGGAATTCAGGAGAAACAATACAGGATACCAGTACCGGTTCTTTTCCTAACGGACGAGCGGCCTGCCATACGCCTGCTGGAACTACTACCTGCGGCTGCTGACCCGCAGCAATATCGAGACCTAAGATAACTTCCTTCACATCCTCAGGCTTATCTCCACTGCCTCCGAGACTCAGCACTATTGGACTGCCGGAATGCCAGAACCATATTTCATCGGACAATACCGTATGCCATTCGGATTGTTCACCCTCATGAAGCAGAAAATAAATCGAAGATGCTGATTGCCGCGATCCGGAATAGCTATCGCCAAGCACTTCCTGCGGAATTTCAAACCCGGAGTTCCAAAGTCTTTTGTACCAACCACCCTCAACGTGAGGCTGTAGTCCGAGCAGTTCAACTAGCGGTGAAATTTCTTTTTGTGTCACGTTAGCTTCTCTCCTTCAAAGTTTGCATGAACAACAATAGCTTCGTATGCATAAGGTTGTTTTTGCTTTTTACTTTAACGGAATAAGCTGAAATTGTAAAATCTATTTACTATCCTTACTCGCTTTGAATACTTCAGCAATCGCTCCAAGACTTCCCAGCGTTTCTACTGCGCTTGTTGGCAAGAACACTTTATTCGCAGGACCTTTGGCTATTTCAGCCAGAGCCTCGAAGGAGCGATAAGCGAGCACCTGCTCATCCAGACCAGCTGAGCGAATCAGCTCAATGCGTACTTTTTCCGCTTCTGCCACTGCTTGAATGGCTTTCGCCTCACCATGAGCTTCCAGCTCCTGCGCCTGCCGTGAACCCTCTGCTTGGCGGATACGCGCTTCCTTATCGCCTTCCGCTTTCAGAATCTTACTCTGCTTATCACCTTCTGCACGCAGAATCATATCCTGTTTGGCAGCTTCCGCCTCTAGGACAATCGCCCGTTTGCTCCGCTCCGCTTTCATTTGTTTATCCATCGCTTCCTGAATATCCAGCGGTGGCTTGATATCGATGACTTCCACACGCTCGATCCGTACGCCCCACTTCTCTGTAGCCTCATCCAGCGCCAGGCGAATATCGGTTGAGATTTTTTCACGCCCAGACAGCGTTTCATCCAATTCCAACTTACCGATAATTTGCCGCATCGTTGCCGTCGAAATGTTCCTTACCCCATACACATAATCAGAAATGCCATAAGTGGCTTCCTCTGGTCCAACTACCTGATAGAAAATAATCGTGTCGATCTGCACCTGCACGTTATCCTTCGTGATTACCGTTTGCGGAGGCACATTCGCTTGTTGAATCCGTAGGTCATGGTACGTACGCACCTGATCAATCACAGGAATCAGAATGTTCAGACCCGGTGTCAGTAGACGATTGAATTTACCCAGACGTTCCACTACGCCTACCCGCTGCTGCGGCACAATTTTTACAGTTAATGCCACAAACACTACGACTACCACTAGAATAATTGAAATAATTGCCCATTCCATTAGTTCATATCCCCCCATCGTTCTACTTCAATAATGGTCGTGCCTCTCTTCACTACTCTGACCACTT
Source organism: Paenibacillus sp. FSL K6-0276 (assembly GCF_037977235.1). Classification (NCBI taxonomy): domain Bacteria; kingdom Bacillati; phylum Bacillota; class Bacilli; order Caryophanales; family Paenibacillaceae; genus Paenibacillus; species Paenibacillus sp. FSL K6-0276. The sequence continues at coordinate 4,991,950 of NZ_CP150276.1, forward strand.
CGTCCTTGCCCAGATATTGGTCAGAGCTCGCGCTCCACGTATCTCCGCCTACCTTCACTTGCCCGTAGCGCCCCTGCTCAATCGGCTCAATGACGACTCCTTGCCTGCCGACGATTTCCGTGCCTGTATCCTTGAATCCACGTGAGCTACGAAATTTAGAAACCAGTGGCTTCGAGAATAAGGTCAAACCAAGCGCGACCAACGATCCGATCACCACCTGAAACAAAATAGATTCGGGAACGAATAACGACACTACTCCTCCGGCCAACGCACCAATACTGAGCCATAGCAGATAAAAAGTAAGTGTCATCATCTCTACAACAAACAGGACACCGGCTGCGATCAACCAAAACACAACCATCGGTGAACCCACCACCTTCCGTATGATACTACTATAACGAAAAAAAACAGCGATGCGTTGCGTAGTTCCGTAAAAATATTACAGGCATGTATATAATTTATATTCATAACATCGAAGGTTATGTGTTCCGCATGAGGTTCCTGAAAAAGAGGACATGCGCCCACTCTATCAAAGTTTCCCTAAACAAGTATCCATTAATTAGAAAAACCTCCCCCTACACCCCATACTTCACTTCAGGGCTGGGAACCGGTGACAACACCCGCGCTCTGGAAGCTGATCTAACCCATTGAATTTATAAGTTTAACCTTATAAACCAAAAGAAGCTTGCAAACCAAGGTACACACCTTGAACCTGCAAGCTTCTTTATCTCATCTCTCATACGACCGACCGCATGGAGCGTTTGGATTAGGAATTCAAGTCGTCCGCAGCCGCCAATTTCTCCGTCAGCAACCGCAGCGCAGTTCCCCGGTGGCTGATCCGCTGCTTCTCTTCCATGGTTAGTTCGGCCATTGTCTTTTCATATTCTGCCAAGTAAAACAGCGGATCGTAGCCGAACCCTCCACCACCAGCAGGTTCGGATGTGATCCATCCCTCTACTGTACCCTCAGAGGTTAATTCTCGTCCCGAACTTGGATCGTATAAGGACAACGTACAGACAAAACGTGCTGTACTTAGCAAAGGCTGACCGGTGTCCTCACCCTGTTTCAGCTTACCCAGCTCGCTAAGCAGCTTCAAGTTGTTCTCTTCATCTCCCGCATCTTCCCCTGCATAACGTGCAGAGTATACACCCGGCCTGCCATCCAAAGCATCTACGCAAAGACCCGAATCGTCAGCAAGTACCGGAATTCCAAGTGCGTCACCTACGGCTTTGGATTTTTTAAATGCATTTTCTGCAAAAGTAGCTCCGTCTTCTACCACATCGGGCAGATCCGGATAGTCATACATACTTTTTACTGTCAGGCCCAGCGGGGCAAAAGCATGCTCGAATTCGCGTACTTTCCCCTTATTCTTCGTCGCAACTATAAGAATGCCGCCGTCAGACTTCATGCTACACCTCTTGGCCCGGTTGGCCGGAAGGGATTTTGAGAGCAAGCGCTCCCAGCGCTTCTTTCTGCGCAGCAATCAATTCATAGATCCCCTTTTCACCTAGACCTAGTAAAAGATCCAGCTCTTGACGTGTGAAAGGTCTTTCTTCGCCAGTCCCCTGTAATTCAACAAAGGCACCGCCGCCAGTCATGACTACATTCATATCCACTTTTGCTTTGGAATCTTCTTCATAATTCAAATCCAGCAGCGTTTTATCCCCTACAACACCGACACTGATTGCGCCCAAAAAATCTGTTATAGGAAATACAGCCAGCTTGTGCTGAAGTGCAATTTTGTTAATAGCAAATGCCATGGCAACAAAAGCACCCGTAATCGAAGCGGTCCGCGTACCACCGTCTGCCTGAATCACATCACAGTCCAGCGTAATACTACGCTCGCCTAACGCTTGTAAATTCACTACGGAACGAAGCGCTCGTCCGATCAGTCGTTGAATCTCCATGGTGCGTCCAGTAAGCTTACCGCGTGCGGCTTCACGCTGATTACGGGACTGTGTTGCCCGAGGAAGCATCGAATATTCAGCGGTTACCCAGCCTTTTCCTTGTCCTTTAAGAAACGGAGGCACTTTTTCCTCTACAGTAGCTGTACAAATGACTTTGGTATCTCCCATTTCAATGATCACGGAGCCCTCAGCATATTTATTCGTTTGGGTCGTTATTGTCAGCGGCCGTAGCTGGTCGTCGTTTCGCCCGTTTGATCTCATCTTTTCTGCCTCCTACATCGTATAGCTAATAGTTTAGCGTGAGTCCCATTTCCCTGCCATAAATAGCGGGAAGCACATCGCTCGGGACGTTACGTCTTTTTGAGCAACTTTTATTCTACCAAAGAGGAGGCACAAAAGCATCTTTTAAACCCTACGGGGTCATTCTATAACGGAAGCTCGTTCAAATATTCTGGTGCGGAAACAGGTTTGCTGTAGTCCACATTATCCGTATCTGTAATCGACTCCTTGCCGTTTAAGCGAATTTGCACAAGAGAATCGTCCGAATTTTGCGCAACCGTCAGTACAACCGATTCCAACATCTCGGCCGGTACACCTTTACCGTCCGCGAACATATCATCAGTCAAGGACACGGTAACTACACCGTTCTGCCCAGCATCCACGGAATCAAGTATCGTTCCCTGCGTCATGACCATTTCCAGCCCATTTCCGGATTCAGGTCCTGCAATTAATTCGTTCAAAGCGGCAGTCAACTGTTCTTGTCCGGCGGGTACAAAGCGAGTTACAGGTACATAATATTGGGTACCATCAGGAGATGTTGTGGAAAAATAAACAGTAACCGCACTTGAGTTCATAAGAAGTGGACCTTGCTTCGGCAAGTTAATGCCCATTGTGCGGGACAACGGACGATCAAGCGGAGTTCTTTGAAGCGGCATTTCCGTGAGCTTTTTACCATCTACCCAGAGCTGTACGCTTTTAATGTCATCTTGACCGGTCAGCGTCCAAGTGATAGCTTCGAGGATTTTGCGTTCCTCCAAAGGATCATAGTTATTGAATTCTGAATTAAATTCGACAACAGCTAAATTCGACTTGTCTACCGTAATATGTTTGACTTCCGTTCCAGCTGGCAAAACGCCTTGGAATCCTTCAGGCAGTGATGAGGTATATTCTCCCTTGCTCACTAATGCCATTAACGAGTTTTTGAGTGCGGTGGAATCTTTGCTCTTTGGCAAGCTTAAAGATACCGGAGCGAGTAATCCATTACCATCTTCCAAAAATACGGTTGTCCGGTCTCCGGAAGCGGTGCCCTTAGAAGTTTTAGTGCTGCCTTTAACTGCTGTCTGTGCATCATCCTGTGCCACCGGACCAAATACACCTGAATCCAAAGTAGTATCTCCACTAGTCTGTAACATTTGCGCTTCAACCTCTGGTGGCGGAGCATCTATCGATGCTGATTCCGAACCGAACAAGCCACAACCGGACAGCGCCAGTGGAACTGCAAGTAGGCAGACTGCGGAAATTCCGCGAATTTGTTGCATTGGTTTCATCATTTATTACCCCTTTCAAGGTTAGATATCATTTGTACTGCTATGTATACGAGACCTTTGTCCAAAAAATAACAACAGCTTATCCTAAATTGTTGGAAAAGCCTGTGAGCTACTTTTTCATGTCTAGTAGAGCCTGGATTTCAGTTCACTGAAACTCCCCTCGCTGGACAATTACTTCCGGTAAACGTACAATCTGAGATAACAACAGGCCTTAACATCATACTAACGTTTGCTGTAATGAAATGACTTACTAAACAACGAGGTGACTGAACATGGCTGATGAAAAAATCGCAAAAATCCCGTACAGTCTGAACAGCAAGGCCGTCGCTGATGCGACCAAATTCTGGCTGAACAAACGTGGAGTAACCCTGGAGGAAATCGCGGAACTCGTTATATTTCTGCAACAGAAATACTATCCGAATTTAACGATGGATGAATGCATCCATAATGTAGAGATGGTGCTCAGCAAGCGGGAAGTACAAAATGCAGTACTCACAGGCATTCAATTAGATGTAATGGCAGAAGAGGGCAAGCTGTTCTCCCCACTTCAGGATATGATCGAAAATGATGAGGGATTGTACGGTGTCGATGAGATTCTTGCCTTCTCTATCGTGAACGTATACGGTAGTATCGGCTTTACCAACTATGGCTATGTGGACAAGCTGAAGCCAGGTGTTCTTCAAAGGTTAAATGACAAAACCACCGGGCAGATCCACACATACCTCGACGACATCGTCGGAGCCGTGGCGGCTGCAGCCAGCAGCCGAATCGCACACCGCAAGCAAGCGGAGCGCGAGGTTGAGCTTGAACTACCTCATACACCGGAGGATCGTGAAGAGGCCGCTAGGAAACTTGCGGAATATGATGAAACTTCAGAGTAAGGAGTTTCAGATACACCAGATGAAACTCTAAGGATACAAAAAGCGATTGTTTCGTAAAGCCCTATGGGCTGTTGAGACAATCGCTTTTTTATGGGGATGCTTAGGCTGGTTCGTTGGGTTCGTTGGCTATAGGGAAATCCTCCCTATAAAATAACGATATTAACTCAAATCCAGAGATTATACGGAATTCTTCCCTATAATCTCTATGAAAACCTCAATCTAAAGCCAAATCAACAGAAATATAGGGAGAAATTCCCTATAATCAGCTCTAGAATCATTAAATCCAAAATTATAGGGAAGAATTCCTTATAATTCACTACTAACAAACCTTTTCTTGGCATATAGAATGGTGATGCAATGCTATCGAACTAAAGACCCAACTAACTTCAACTAACTTCAACTAACTTCAACTAACTTCAACTAACTTGGCATCTCCTTCCTACATGTACCTTCACCTGACCTAGACACTTTCATCTACAACTACCTTCGTCCACCAGGAAACTCTAAACTTCTAATACTTTCACCCGACCCAGCAACTCTTACCTACATATACCTTCTCCTGCCCTCCCATATCACTGACTAAGCTTCTCCCTTCATATATTCAATCAAGCGCTTAATTACACTTATCTACATATTCCGTTCCGTCAAAACGAAAAAAACAATCCAAATTCTTGGACTGCTCCTTCACCGTACGTTCTATTCAATTCATGATCATCATTCGATCTTTGAGATCTATTTACTCTAGCAATACCTAGCTCTTACACTTGTTCAGCCACAGCGAACAAAATACCACCGTCTACCTCCAGCATTACTGTCCGCTCCCGGCGCACCAATTCCGCCAAATGCGCTAGTGTTTCACTCATCGCAAAACGCATCTGGTGAACGCTCGTTACCCGGCTGCGAAACAGGATTTCGCACACTGCGAATCCGCTCAGCGGGCCGCTGGCTAGCAGGGCTGCCACGGTATCCAGCCGCTCCTCATGATGAGCGAGCAGGCTATTTACTCGGTGCGCGAAGCCAGCGAAGGGCTCGCGATGTCCCGGGAACGCCATGCTGACCGGGTAGCTGCCCAGCTCCTGCAGCCCCTGAAGGAACGTCTGCAGCGGCTGCGGATCGCTGCCTGGCAGCAGGCTGACATTGGGCGAGATCTGCGGCAACACAGCATCGCCACAGATCATTTGCCCGCTGCCCGCATGATACAAGCTCACATGCCCCGGCGCATGTCCGCCCGTTACGATGAGCTGCCAATCGCGGCCTCCCATGCTAAAGGACTCTTCCACATCCAGGTAGGATACAGTAGGCTGCGGCTCCACTTGGGAATTAAAGCTTTCCAAATGTACTTTAATCCCGTTCGACCACTGATCTGTCATTCCATGCCGGGAGAAATAAACCGGTAAAATATCATTGATGTCTTTGCCTTTGTCATTTCCCGCGTCTTTATCTACATCATTGCCCAAAGCATATCCCGCGCCATTCCATGCATCTTCATCCGCGTCTTTACCAGCATCATTGCCTAACCCATCGCCCCACATCAACAACGCCTCCACATGAGCGCGTTTCGTCATCCACACCTTACAGCCACTCTGCGCCTGTAGCCAGCCCGCCAATCCGTAATGATCGGGATGATGATGCGTAACGACGATATCCCGCACATCCATCCACGACAAGTTTAGCTCCTGCAGAATCCCGAGCCAGCAATTCTCTGTATCCGGGCTACGCGGACCCGGATCGATAATAGTCACTCTGCCATCTTCATCCGACAGAATATAGCTGTTCACTTGACGAAGAGGCGAGTCCATGGGCACCGAGACCTGGAGAATGTTCTCGTCCCATGATGTAATCTCTGCTTTAGACATGGAGCGTTCACCACCTTTGAATCTTTTTCCGGAAACCATTTAGGGCCGAATTCCACTAAAGATCATCCGTGTGGAACTTTCTGCATTATAAACTTCATCTTCATAGCTGCCATGTACAGCTTCGAGCTGCAAGCCCGCTACCTCGATCATCGCTCTGAAATCCTCCAGTGAATACAGCTTCACACGCTCATGATATTGACGAGGTGTAGGGTCATTCTTGGTGGTTAGAATGATGTCCTTTTTCACATAACCATCCTCAATCCGGCGTGACTCATCAATCAAATTCTCTCCATCCTCACGAGTAGAATGCGGCATAAGATTGCGAATCACATACGCAGGGTTCAAAAAATCAATAACGAACTTGCCACCCGGCTTCAGCAGGCGGTAAATTTCACGCAGCACTTTTACCTGCTCCTCATCCTTCTCAAAATAACCAAAAGAAGTGAACAGATTTACTACTGCATCGAATCCTCCATCTAGTGGTAAATCACGCATGTCGGAACGAAGCCAAGTTACCTTCTCCGCCCCGATTTGAGATCGAGCTTCACGTAGCAATACCTCCGACAAATCTACTCCAGTAACCTCATATCCTTCCTCCGCAAGTGCCAAAGAATGACGTCCCATTCCACAACATAAATCCAGCACTCTTGAACCTGGAGGCAGTCCCAGCCAGGCGATCATCTGATCTACTTCTTTACGAGCCCCACCGAAATCTCGGTGCTTATATACGATCAGATAATCCTCTCCAAAGCTCTTTTCATACCATTCAGTCATGTTATCTCTCCCTCCTACAGGCGTCTTCCTGCGACTCCACTCTATGTATGTTAATGTAACGCCATTGTACAGTCTTATACTTACAAACTCAAAGAAGAGTCGCCACAGGGACCTCTCGGCCCTTAATGACAACTCTTATTGTAACTTACTTTACACAAGCTGCTGCAAATATACTCTTGCTTCATAAGGACGAAGCTTGAGAGAACTCATATCCTCATCTTTAGACACTGTATAATTAGAGATTAACAACTCCAGATGGTCTGGATTGAACTCCGCTGGCCATTCGAATACAGGCTCTCCATCAAAAAAATTCAGAATAACCAGCAGCTGCTGATCCTCTAAGGATCGGGTGTACGCATAAATCTCTGTGTGCTCTGCGAGCAGAAGATCATACGATCCGTAAACGATCACCTTGTGTTTTTTTCTTAAGGCAATCAGCTGTTTATAGTAGTTGTAAATGGAATCCGGATCTTTAACCGCATTGCCAGCGTTGATCTCCATATGGTTGGAATTCACTTCAATCCAGGGAGTCCCCGTTGTAAAACCACCTGCATGTCCATCGTCCCATTGCATGGGGGTACGGGCATTGTCCCGGCTTTTATGATGAATCGCAGACATAATCTGTTCTTCTGGAACACCGTTTCTTCGCTTTTCTTCATAATAATTAAGTGTCTCCACATCCCGGTATTCATCGATGGAATCGAAATAGACATTTGTCATGCCGATTTCTTCTCCTTGATAAATATAAGGTGTGCCTTCCAGCATATGAATGAAGGTCGCTAGCATTTTGGCCGAAGGAATCCTGTAAAAGAGATCGTTCCCGAACCGAGACACCGAGCGCGGCTGGTCATGGTTACATAAATAGTTCGCATTCCAGCCTCTGTTATGCAGAACCGTCTGCCAGTTGCTCATGATCTTTTTCAGCTCTAGTAGACTCCATGGAACAACATCCCATTTTCCACTACCCGGCGAAGCGGCATCCAGAAACATATGCTCAAACTGAAAAGTCATGTTTAGCTCCCGGCGTCCGTCACCTACATAATCCAAAGCCTGCTCAGGCCCAAGTCCTGAAGTCTCTCCTACCGTCATAATATCGTAGAAATAGAGTACTTTATCGTATAGATTCTGTAGCAGAGTATGCACATCCTCCAGATTAGAGAACATTCCATAGGCCCTTACGGTGGGGGTTCCGTCCGGGTTGTCCGCATCGGGATACCCTTTCGTCTTCACGATATGTGCAATCGCATCAAAACGAAATCCATCTACACCCTTCTTCAGCCACCACTCTACCATCTCATGCAGCTTATCAATAACCACTGGATTCTCCCAGTTCAGATCGGGCTGGTATTTGGAGTAGAGATGAAGATAATACTCATCTGTCTGTGGATCAAGCTCCCACACAGAGCCGCTGAAATAAGATTCCCAGTTATTCGGGGGTCCGCCATTTTTACCTTTTCGCCAAATATAAAAGTCTCGTTTTGGATTGTCCTTCGACGATCTAGATTCAACAAACCAAGGATGCTCATGTGACGTATGGTTCAGCACCAAATCCATCATCAGCTTCATCCCACGTGAGTGCAACTCCCTGAGTAATTCGTCAAAATCATCCATCGTGCCGAATTCCTTCATAATGTCACAGTAATCACTGATATCATAACCGTTATCATGGTTAGGCGATTTATAAATAGGACAGACCCAGATCACGTCTACACCAAGGTCCTGCAAATAATCCAGCCTGGATATAACACCTCTTAAGTCTCCGATTCCATCTCCGTTACTGTCCATAAAGCTGATCGGATAAATCTGGTACACGACGCTTTCTTTCCACCATTTCGGGTTCATTTCTCGGTTACCTCCTATTTAGCTATATGTAGAGTTTAACCACACAGAGCTTAGTAGATAACAAATCCCCCCTACTTCCCTAGTCCCTTGTGCCACGATACCTTATTCAAAATAACGATATCGAATTTAAGAAACACATGAACTACCTCCTTGGCTTGAAAAAAGAAAAAGCCGGCAACCTTCTCTTCCGAGAGGTTACCAGCTTATTTTACATTAAGTATATATTGTGACTCTAATTATACTTGGTCTTAACCTTTAACCGCACCCTCTGTGATCCCTTCCATGATAAAGCGTTGGAAGAAAGCGTAGATGATGACAACCGGGATAGCTGTCAGTACGAGCGCTGCCAGGATCAGTGACCATTCCTTATTGTACTCACCGAACAGCATGTTCGTGGACAAGATCAGGGTGTATTTGTTGACATCCGTAAGCATGAGCAATGGAAGCAGGAAGTCGTTCCAAATCCACAGGAAGTCTAGAATTCCGATAGTTACTGTGATGGGCAGCAAGAGCGGGAAAATAATTTTAAAGAAAGTTTGGAAATCTCCGCAGCCATCGATGTGCGCCGACTCTTCAAGCTCTCTAGGAATGCCCTTCACGAACCCATGATACAGGAACACCGCCATGTTGACGCCAAGACCGATATAGATCAGTCCCAGACCGAAGACGCTGCCTTGAACCGCCAAAGCTTTGGTTACACGGGAGAGCGAGATCATAATCGAATGGAAAGGTACCAGCATGGAAGCGACGAATAGGAAGAAAATAGCGCTGCTTATTCTCCCCGAAGTTCGGGACAGCTTATAACCAGCCATGGAGGAAAACAGCAGAATCCCGCCAATCCCCACTACCGATACAAGGACTGAGTTCTTGACACTGTTGAACAAGTGAATTCGATCAAAGGCTTGCTTATAGTTCTCAAAATGAAGCTTGGTTGGCAAGGCCAAAATGGAATCGAATATCTCTCCTTGGGTCTTGAAGGAGTTGATGATCGCCATATAGATCGGGAAGAAGGCTAATGCAGCGCCGATAATCAGTACAATCAGGATCAGTGTAGAGGACAGTTTGCGTGTCATCATGCCTCCACCTCGTTTCTCTTCGTAACTCTAATTTGGATAAGGGTCACAATCAGGATTATGATGAACAGTACAACCGACTTAGCGCTTGCATACCCGTAACGGAAGTTATTGGAGAACGCCTCTTCGTAAATATTCATCGTAATAACCTGTGTACTACGGCCAGGACCGCCACCCGTCAAGCCGAATACAACCTCAAATACTTTAAATGCCCCATTAAGCGTCAGGAAGAAACAGATGGTGATGGCATGAGAAATCATTGGGAGTGTAATATGTCTAAAGGTTTTCACCGGATTGGCACCGTCAATAACAGCCGCTTCTTTCAAGCTTTGTGGAACGCCTTGCAAGCCGGCCAAATAAATGATCATCATATAACCAACGCCGTTCCATAGCGACACAATTACAATGGAGAAGAATGAAAATTTAGGATCGCCAATCCAAGACTGATCCAGGAACAGCAGCGCAGTTTTCTCTGCCAGCTGCGGCAACACCTGAGTGAAGATGAATGTCCACATAAATGCGCTTATGATCACACTGATCATATTAGGCATGAAGAAGATGGTGCGGAAAAAGCCTTTAAAGCGTGTCCGCGATTCAATAAACACAGCAAGCAACAGAGCCAGTACGTTCTGGAGAATAACCATTACGACTACGTACTTTAAGGTAAACAGCAAAGCGTTAATGAAATCTGGGTCATCCGTAAGTGCCTCAACAAAGTTGGCAAGGCCAATAAAATCATAACTGCGGTTCAGCCCGTTCCAGTCAGTAATACTGTAGTACATTCCGCCGATGGTTGGAATCAGCATAAACGCGGTGTATAAAAGTAAGGCTGGGGCCACAAAATAGAACATGGACAGGATTTTACGAGAATTCTTTATCATAATGGCACACCTCTTTATGTGTTGAATACCAGAGGCGGAAGGCAATTTTAAGTGAAACCGCCTTCCGCCCTCCTATCGGCTATTGCTTTTCTCTATTTGTTTACTTTGTTGAAGTCTTTCCATGATTTATCGAGTGCTTTCAATACACCATCTTGAGTCAGTTGTTTGGAGAAGTAACTTTGCAGTGCTTTACCCACTTCATCCTTAACTGATTGCGGGATGGATGGTTCACGATAAGCTTTTCCAGCTTTCACATAGGTTGTAGCATCGTCAACCCAAGGGTAGCTCTCATAATTGTGTACTGATGCTACAGGGTTGAATTTCAGGCTTTGGAATAATTCGCCAGAGGCTTGGTCATCCAGAACAAAGTTCATGAAATCAAGCGCAACTTCTTTATTCTTGCTTGTTGGCGAGGCAACCAGTGAGGTTGATGCACCCAGGTTGATCAGTGTGGCATCCGGGTTGTCATTGATTGGAAGCGGCGCTACGCCAAAGTCGAGATCAGGATTGGCCTTCAGAATGGTCTCAGCATACCAAGGTCCTTGTACCCACATCGCTGCTTTTCCGTTGGCAAATGCCGCTGCACCATCATCACCACCCACTTCAAGCGCTTTGTTCGTGCCGTTGGCGTTAACCAGATCGATGATGTCGAACATGGATTTCATTTCTGTGAAAGAACCTTCGTTTTTGTTCATCCGTTCAACGAAATCTTTATTGGCAGTTTCGATTTGTGCACCTACAGCGAGCGGAAGGAACAATTGTGGAATCCATGCTTCCTTATACGCCAGCTCAAATGGTGTGATATTGTTTTGTTTTAGTGTTTCCACAACCTGCTTCATTTCAGATAATGTTGTTGGAACCTTCAGGTTCAAATCAGAGAAGATTTTTTTGTTATACAGGTAACCCCACGAGACAGTCTCCAAAGGCAGGGCCACGACTTTATTGTCGATGGTAACGGAAGGCTTGACACTTTCCAACAATTTGCCTACAAAGGGCTGGCTACTCAGGTCTTCCAGATATCCCGCTTTGTAGAAAGATGGAATTTCGTTAGTGGCGTGGATGGAGAAAATATCAGGTGCATCATTAGAAGCAAGTCTTGTTTTAAGAATTTGGGAAGCATTGTCGGAGTTAGGCATTTCCAGTTGAACTTTTACATCAATGTTCTTGTCCGCTTTCTCTTTTGCAACAAACTTCTCGATGTATGAATCAAATTGATCTTTGAAACGCGGCATTGCGATGAACAATTTGAGCGTAACTGTTTTTTCTGAGCCTGTCTCTTTCCCGCTGGTTCCAGTGTTGGTGTTGCCATTGCCTGCGCCACTGTTGGAACCACATCCAGCCAGAAGCAGAACAGTCATCAAAGCGCTGACCGTAACTTTCCAAGTCTTCTTCATTGTGTGTTACCCCCTTAAATGATGTCTCTTGTTGTTTACGCTTTCATTGTACTTGCAAAATGAAAGCGGTTAATTACACACTATTAGTCTCTTGACTTGTATTATTTTGAACCTGACCTTCTCCTTTTCTCATTTCACCCGGCGCTACACCAAATTGCTTCTTGAATACTCTGTAAAAATAGCCCAACTCCTCATAGCCGCACAGCTCTGCTACCGACTTGATCGAGAGGTTCTCATGAAGCAGCAGGTGACGCGCCCGCTCCATGCGCAATTTGGTCATGTAATCCGTCAGATTCAGCCCAAATTCTTGCTTGAACACCTTGCTCAAATACTCCTTACTGACAAAAAACGATCTCGCCAGCGCTTCTAGCTTTATATTCTCTGTATAATGCTGATCAACGAATCGTTTTATTTCATCCAAATTCAGTCTATTTTTATTCTTCCGCTGCTGAATAAGCTGCTTCACAGCAGAAACATACATATCCGAGACCAAAGCCGTCAATTCAGCTACGGTATTGGATTCCGTAAACTTCTGTACAACAAAGTCTTCCTCATAATCCTGAGAATTACTCTGCATCAGATCCTTGAGCAGCAATAACAGCTCTTGTCCAATCCGGGGCAGGGCAGAATGATCCACCCCGAGTAGGATTAGCTTTTCCTTAAGTTCCTCTAAACTGCCCTCTACACTTGCAGCATTCAAATCATTGTAATGAGCCGCCAATGACGGCTTGCATGCTTGTATCACTTGCAGCAGATCGAGCCGTAGACCTAAAGAAGCCCCCGATTTATTGTGAAGCGTCACCTCCGCCTTCTGTCTGCATTGAAACAGCACCTTATTCAACTCCTGTGAGTCCACTGGCTTTAACAGATACTCATCTGCCCTGCATCTTATGGCTTGGCGTGTATACATAAAATCATCATATCCACTGATGACGATGATTCGAATGTCCGGATGATGATCGTTCAAATATTGGAGCAGTCCAATCCCGTCCACACCCGGCATATTCATATCCATGACAACAATGTGAACCTCACGGCTCTCAATCAGTTGGATGGCTTCTTCCCCATCCTCAGCTTCAGCCTCTAAATGAATGCCGTGCTCCTCCCAGGCTCCAAAGGTCTTAATAATTTCCCGATTCCATTTCTCATCATCCACAATAATGGCATTAATCTGCATTCAAACCACCAACCTTCACAATAGGAATATACATACTCACCCACGCACCGCCCGCAGGATTATTATCAATAAGAATCCCGTAATCTTCGCCAAAATGCAGCTTGATCCGGGCACCCACATTATAGAGTCCAATCGAATTCCCACTCTTCCAATAAGGGTCCAATTGTTCGGTCAACCGGGTACGAACCTCCTCTAGCCGTGCCGGAGATATCCCCATTCCATTATCCTGAACTTGAATCAACAGACCATTCTCATGAGGAATTAACTGTATCTTTAGGTTCCAGGAACCCTTTTTCCGGTCAAAGCCATGCATAAAAGCATTCTCCACCAAGGGATGCAGAGTCAGCTTCGGTACGAGGCAATCTTCCCATACCGGTGAGATTTCCACTTCATAGTTCAGCTTTCCCGCATAACGCTGCTGCTGGATATTCATATAGTTGTTTAAGTGCTTGATTTCCATTCCAATTGTCGTCAGCTCTTCCGGGTCGCGTATGACGTAGCGGAACATTTCGCTTAGGGACTGAATGACACTGTAGATATCACTTGGTTTCTTAGAAAATGCCATGCTCCCAATCAACTGGAGAGTATTTTGCAGAAAATGAGGATTGATCTGCGCTTGCAGCGCTTTCAACTGCGCGGTCTGCTTCTCCATGTTGATGGTGTATTCATTTCGAATATGCTCACGAATCCGGATAGACATCGTCTGGAATCTCATCTCCAGCATGCCGATTTCGTCCTGTCGATTCGAGATAGACGCATCTTCTCCCTTTAGCCAGTTCAGTACGCTCATTGATCTTGCCAGACGGATAATCGGTCCTGACACTCTATAGGCGACAAATGCTGCAATCAAGGCCGACAATAGTGCGGAGACAACTCCGACGATCAGACCGTATTTTTGGGTCATCGTTGCACTTTGATTAATATAGCTAACAGGCAGTACCTTGATTAAGGTCAGTCCCCACGGCTCCAGATAATGATAAAAAATATATTGCTCCGGCGTACGAACGTAACCACTTCCTTGTGCGGACAGATCAACATTCTTCATGGCCGGAACTGGCCCTTCCTTAAGCTGATACATCACCTTGCCACCGGAATCGACGATGTATACGCCGGACTCCTGCTCCGAATTCAAGAGGCCGAGTGCATTGTCCATCATTTTCCACTTCACTTCAAACCTGATACTACCAATTTTTTCTTTGTTCTCAAACCGATTAATACTACGGATAAGGCTAAAGTTAGCCGCTGAACCTGGATCGTCTTTTATAATAAAATCAGCCTTTTGATCCACGATATCGCGCCAGATGGGAACTTCCGTGGTCGGTGTTTGAATAAGGTCACGCATATCATTAATCGTGAACAGCTTGTCCTTTTCTTTTAAATAAAGCTGAATCTCCTCTAGGCTGTTATTACCGGAATAAAAAATCGACGTAATCGTGTTAACCACATTCCGCTGAAGCATGAACTTGTCCGACAGACTGCCGTCTTCTTCCCTCGTATACTCACCGAGCGTCGGACTGATTAAGATAGTGTAGATCAGATTATTGAGCTGCGTGAAATTTTTGTCCACGGCTTCGCCAGACCAGGCGATTTTGGACAGATTAGACTGTATAACCTCCTGTTCCATCACTTTACGTGTATTTTCAGTGGCCAGCAAAGTCACCACCCCAATCGGAATAACGGATATACAAAGCATAATGATAATTAGCTTGCTGCGAATCGTTCGTTTGAACGGCGCTGACAGCATTCGATAGATATAGCCCAGCCATTTCAAAAGCATCTCTTCCCTTCAGTCATAACTGCTATGCGTTAGTATATTTTAGAGTGCCAGCCTTCGGCTGTATAGGTCTAGGTAAACTACATCAAGGTTCCTTGAATTGTCAATCCTTCTTCATATTCAGCACATTCGTACGCCTAGCGCATAAATATAAGGACTGCCACCTTTTTATGGAGTGATCCTGCTTTTCCTGGCTTGATCAAGCTCCACACAGGGCTGTTTATGATCATGTCCATGTCCATATCCATATCCATATCCTTGGCAAAAATCTTAAACCCATCATAACCATGATAAGGACCACTATAATCCCAAGAAAACATTTGCCGAAAAGGAATCCCCATCTTGTGATACACACGTATTTCTTCTTCACGCCCAACCCCATCAAATCAATATCTAGCCTCTGCGCCAGCTCTTCCAGCTCATAAGCCCCCAGTGTATGACGAGCACGCAGGTCGCCTACCAGCAGCATGACCTTGTCCCCTTCCAAACGGGGTTTGAATTTAGAAATAATCGCCTCCATTTGAGGAGTATATTTAGCGATCACTTTCTCACAATTTTCCTGAATATGCTCATCAAACAGCGCGGCGATGGCTCGAAGACTTTCAGCGGTCTTAGTAGGCCCGAAGAAGTTGTATTCCAACCACGGAATGCCATAATCCCTCTCCATCGTAGTTACTATATAGTTCATGGAACGATGACAGTGAATCAGATTGAGCTTCACCTTATGGGCAATAGCCAGTTCGTTGATGGTACCGTCCCCGGACCACTGAGCAATGACACGCAGTCCCATTTCCTCCAGCAGTATACGCGAAGCCCAAGCATCCCCGCCGATGTTATAACCCCCAATAATATTGATATCGTAAGGACCACACTCCGCAAGCTCTCTCTTTCCCATCAAAAAAATCAAGAATTGCATCATTAGCGATATGATGGCCTAAAGACTGACCCCACGAAATCCTTCACAGCGAACGGGAATGATCGGAATGTCTAGCTCGGTGGATATTTTTTTGGACACAGCTTCAATATCGTCTCCGATCAACCCCACCGGTTATCGCCAACTAAGACTTCCCTTAAAAACCCTTATTTTTCCTTATGTTTGCAGTTTCGTCATGTTAAATGTTATGTTATATAACATAAGTATATCATGTTTCCGTTTCCATTTTATTTATTTCATTTTTATTCTCCATAACGATGTCATGTTTGTGATCACCTTTTTGATTCGAAGAGAATAGAATCCCAGTTATTTCTTTAAACTATTATTGACATTAACTTTCAACTCGTATATGATCTCATTAGGCAAAAGTGCAATGAATAAACTTGAAATTTAATATATCCCGTAAAGGGGAGTAGCTGTTAAATAAAGTCGTCAATACGAGAATATGAGGATATTCTCCGGCTTTATTGGCAATTCAACATTGTTAGCGAGACCTTTACCAATCAGGTTAGACCTTTATTCCAAAGGCTAATCTGTTTGGTAAAGGTCTTTTTTATATAAAATTGGTTAAGATGGTATGATGAATATCTTTTAGTAGATATTTGCATTAGAAAAGGGAGGACAACAGTAATGGATTGGGGATTATTATTAGAGTACGGCTGGGTATTGCTCGTTCTTGTAGCACTTGAAGGACTACTAGCCGCAGATAACGCACTGGTATTGGCAATTATGGTTAAACACCTTCCTGATGAGGAAAGAAAAAAAGCGCTATTCTACGGATTAGCCGGAGCCTTTGTGTTCCGCTTCGGTTCACTATTTGTCATCTCCTACCTGGTTGATATCTGGCAAGTACAAGCCATCGGCGCGATTTATTTATTATTTATCGCAGGGAACCATATCTTCCGAAAACTATTGTTCAAGAAACCAGTTACGGATGAAGCAGCTGAAAGTGGTACTGACGCTGCAGTCAGCAAAAAGAAATCTAGCTTTTGGTTTACTGTCTTTAAAGTAGAAGTCGCTGACATCGCCTTCGCGGTTGATTCCATTTTGGCTGCAGTTGCCCTCGCTGTTGCGCTTCCTGCAAGTGGTCTTCCAAAAATCGGGGGACTTGACGGCGGACAATTCCTCGTCATCTTTGCCGGTGGATTTATCGGTCTGGTCATTATGCGTTTCGCAGCTTCCTTCTTCGTTAAGCTGCTTCACACCCGTCCAGGACTTGAAATTGCAGCCTTCTTCATCGTAGGTTGGGTCGGAGTTAAGCTGGCCGTCATTACCTTGGCACACCCTTCACTTGGTGTTCTTTCCGAGGATTTCGCGCATAGCACTTGGTGGAAACTCACCTTCTATGTTGTACTCGTACTCATCGCTGCAATTGGTTGGTTTATGAGCAGCAAGTTAGAAGAGAATGTTGGGGAAAATCCAGTTAAAGAAGTAGATAAACAGCTCAATTAATCCTTTTTGAATCACAGAAACAAATATAACCCGAAAGACGCACCCTTTCAGTAAAGGTGTTCGTCTTTCGGGTTATTTTCTTTTATCCCCTATTTTGCTCCCGATATTCCTGCGGTGTGCAGCCAACGGTTTTTTTGAAGAATCGGAAGAATGTAAATAATTTCATAATAAAAAAGCCTGCTTCCACCATCAAATGGGGAGCAGGCTTTGCATTAAATATTCTTATTGACCTATAATCTGATCGGTCTTTCCTTGCAGTTCCACTAGCTTCATAATCGCTGATGCCGCCAGCGCTTTCGTTACCGTCTGCTGCGGATTAAACTTGCCGTTGTCATCCTTTAGGATTCCCAATTTCACAACAAGAGCCACTGCTCCCTTATTGTTAATAGATGAACTATCGCTAAATTGACTTACAGTTACATCTTTATCAAGATAGGCTGTGAGTTTGTTGTATTTCAAAAAATTAGCTAGCTGAACAGCAAGCTGTTCCCGGGTTAACTTACTCTCTATTTGCAGGCTTTCATCCTTGTTGATCCACTTACGATCTGCAGCATAAGTAACAGCATCATAATATGAATTCTCAGGCTTCACGCCTGCCACAGTTTTTCGTTCATTATTATTATAATAATTGCTGAAATTCGGATTAGAAGCCTTGGCAAGATAGGTTAACCAATCGCCAACCGTTATTTCTTGATCCGGGTTCACTTTACCATCGGCATCCGGAGTAATCACATGGTATTTTACTAATTCTGATAATGGTTGTTCCGCTGCGTGGCCTTTGATATCCGTCGCAGATATTTGAGCATCTTGCTGACCGAGGTAATCATAGACCGCAACCCATTTTCCAGTGGCTGCATCTAAAACCTGATACAATCCATTAGATTCATTAAAGGTTGTATCATATACCAGCTTCACCTTTGGCGCGACATAGCTATTATAAGTATTGTATCCACCAACCTGAGTGTATCTTAGCTTAGTCTGATATTTAGGTTTATAACTTTCGAGCGCTTCCTTCTTGGATATTGTAGCATCAGGCGATAATTTGATTTCATCGATACCATTTATCCGATTCCCCATGTAAGAGATCAGTCTGCCGTATAGATCCAAGCTTACCGTAAGGGTACTGTCACTCACAGGAATCCCTTGATGATATCTAATAAACTGATATCTGTATCCTGATCCGTCTGACGTCACGCTTGAGTTATCTCCATATTCTACAAGCTTTAGCTTCTGGCTCGCCTGAGGATATAGGCTATTAATTATACTAAGCGCTTTAGTCTTAGCTTCAGCCTCACTAAGCTTCTTCCCTCCAGCAGGAGCCTGCTCTTCCTTCTTCTTATCCTGAGTAACACCATAGGCTTGAGCCTGGTACTGCAATATTTCACCGGTCTTTGCATCTATCTCGGCAGAGGATTGATCTGGATAGCCAGCACCAATGTAACGTTCATTCCCACTACCACCCCAGTATAACTGCCAGATCTTCCGATCCGTATCCTGATAGTCATTTCTCAAGCTTTGAGAGATCAATTTATGATCTGCTGGAATATAAGCAACCTTCTTTACAAGCTGTTCCGCTTCTTTTGCAGAAAGCTCTGTAGTTGAGCTTCTTGCTTGAAAGACATCCTTGCTCTTGGCTAAATCTGAATACACGACCGGGGTGGATACGGATTCTTTTCCTTCATAATCTATTCTCTTGCCCGTCAATGCATCAATAGGATATAGAGACTGATCCACTGGACGCCAGCCTAGAATCCAGTTGTTAGGTTTTCCGTTCTTATAAATAGGAATGTAAAAAAGGCTTACATCAAACTGTTCCGCAAATTGCTTCTGTGCTTGCTCCAAGGTAATCTTGGGCTGTGCAGACGGGTACTCAAGCCCTTGAGAAGACTTAGAGAATTGCATTACATTTCCGTTACCATCCACAACTATGTTAATGCTATCCGATCCAGAAGGAATACCATTCTTCAGAATACTGAAGTTATATCCATATTGAACAGGACCGAATAATGAGTTCGAAAAATAACTATAACCGACATTCTCATTTAATTGCAGATCACTGCTCTTAACCGATGAGGCTGCCTTAGCCACAAAAGTCTTGGCGATCTCCAATGCCTGAGTCTGCGATACTTTCGGTGGATAATAGGATTCGTTATTCTCACGTGGGTATGAAATATACGTACTGATGATATCTCCATTAATGGCATCTATCTCACTGCTAAAACCATATCCCATATTCCCTTCTTGAACCTGCCACTGAATATTCCAGATCATTTGATTTGCTGGAGCGGGGTAGCTTTGGTTAGATCCCAGTTGAACATTGTTTACAGTTGCATCTTTTAGGGATGGGAATAGTTCTTTTAGCTTCGCAACCGCTTGCTCCTGTGTGAATTTCACTTTTGTAAGATCTGCCTCGGAGTTCGTTGTAGTAACCGGCACTTGCGCGCTGATCTGTGTTACCGAAGTGTTGCTACTAACAGATTTAGAATCGGCTGCGGCCAAGCCTGGAGGTAATAATAACGCGAGTGCCACTGAAGTGATCAATACCGTTTTAGCTGTCTGATGAACAAAGTGAGTATTATTGCTTTTCAAAAGAATTCATCCTCCTCTAACACGTGATTCATAACATTATACAGATAATTTCTTATATTTTCCATATTTAATTAACGACAGGAAATTACAATGTTTATGTACAATATTCTATATAAGCTATAATGGTAGGCAGCTACAGCTTTAACTCATCTATGAAAGGGGGCCACCCACATCACTGACTGGAACCTTCAGCCGCTTATAGACGGCATAACTGGCCTACAAATCCGCAGTTGTCTGATCGTACAACGAGGAGAAGCAATACTGGAGCATTATCGCGAGCCTGTAATCGCAGAAGAACTTGGCAAAATTAACTCATGCACCAAAAGCGTGCTCGCCGCCCTAGTCAGCATAGCCATAGATAAACAAATAATTCCGCCACCTGATACACCTATTTCTCTATTTTCCCCTTTATTAAAAGAGGATCAAGATCCACGAAAAAGAGAGATCACTATCGGTCACTTATTAACAATGACAGCAGGCTTTAATTGGACGGAGTTTGGGGGGCAGAATTCCTTTCCGACCATGACCAGAACTGCAGACTGGATAAAGTTTGTGCTCGCGCAGCCGCTAGCTCATACGCCTGGAACCGTGATGACTTATAACTCCGGATGTTCTCAGCTCTTATCCGCGATTCTGCGCGATTGTTCTGGACAAGACGTTGCAGCATTTGCCGAAGATCAGCTATTTCAGCCGCTTGGCATCGAAAGCTATCGCTGGGACAGTGATCCGCAAGGTATACATATTGGTGGTTTTGGCCTTTATCTAAAGCCAGAGGATATGCTGAAATTCGGTCTTCTTTATTTGCAAGAGGGGCTCTGGAAGGATCAACAGCTCATTCTTTCAGACACGGTTCATAAATCCACTCGCCCATATGTTGCAGCCACGCTACCACAGAAGGGATTCTACGGCTGGCACTGGTGGATATCCCATTTCAATGCAGGCACAGAGCAGCAGCCGAATGAGATCCCTTATTATTTTGCGCTTGGCTTCATGGGCCAGCATATTATTGTGGTTCCTTCCTGCGAGCTGGTTGCTGTCATCACTGCGGATAAGTACAAGAAAGGCTCACCAGCTAATGTGTTCGGTCGATTTATCGTGCCAGCGCTTCTTGGGCAATAAGAAAAACCAGCAAAGCTCCATATCCTGGAGACTTGCTGGTTTTTAATTAATCTTTTTTTATATTTAATTCCGCCACTTCATAAACTTGTAATCAAGAAAATCAACAAGCAAGAAGAGGACAAATCCCACCAAACTGAACAGCAGAATTCCCGCATACATCTCCGGATAATCTAGTCTTAACCAAGCATCCATAATGAAAAAGCCCATTCCATGCTCTGTTCCATAAATCTCCGTGAAAAAGAGTACAGATATCGCCGTTCCAAGCGAAATCCGAATCGTACTCAGAATGACCGACAGTGCACCCGGCAGTGTCACATGCCAGAATTTCTGCACAGTACTTGCCCCTATACTCGTTAAGACATCATAGGTATTCTCAGGAATAGCCTTCACACCATCCCTAACCGAGATGATAATCTGGAACAAGAGAATCAGCATAATCATTAAGATTTTAGATGTTTCACCAAGCCCGAAGAACAGCATCACAACGGGAAGCAGAGCGATTTTTGGAACAGGATAGGTTAAATAGACGACAGGGTCCAGCAGCTTATTCCAAGTCAGCGAACGTCCCATCAGAAGACCAATGAGCAGTCCAATGATTAACGCCAGCACTACACCTGCAAAAATTCTGAACAAGCTATACCCCACATTTAAAGCAATATCCTGCGCACCCAAGTGAAACATAGCGTTATATACTGCCAATGGACTCGGCAAAATCGAATGATTCATAAGCAAATAGGCAATATACCAAACCACATTCATACAAAAGAACACAAACAACAGTCTTATTATGTGATGCATCCGACCTTTTCTCACCATATCTCCTGCATTACCTTTCTGATTCGCTTAGTCTGCTCAAAGAAATCCACACTGTCCCGCTTATCTTCATGCTTCATATGAAACACCAATTGATTATCGATAATCTCCGGAGTTTCTTCTTTGTTAGATGGCATGACAATAATTTTTTGTCCCAGCAGAATAGCTTCTTCCACATCATGGGTAACAAATAAGGTAGTAGCCGGATGCGCCAACCAGTTATCCAAAAAGAGAATCTGCAGCGTTTCCCGCGTAATCGCATCCAGTGCGGAGAATGGCTCGTCCAGCAGTAAAATGGTGGGCAAAATGGCGAATGCTCTGGCGATTGCCACTCTTTGTTGCTGTCCCCCACTGAGAGATAGAGGGTAACGATCAGCTAAATCAGAGATTCCCATCGATGAAAGCCACTGTTTAATCTGGTTCTCCCGTTCTTGCTTGGATGGGCTCGCAGTATGCGAGATCTTCATCGCAATTTGAATATTATCATGTACAGTCTTCCATGGGAGAAGACCATAGTTTTGCGGTACCAGACCGATCAGAGTTTCTTTATCATGCACGGATTTTTCATTAAAAAGAATTTGCCCCATATAGCTTGGCAACAAGCCCGCGATCGCCCGTAATAAAGTGGATTTCCCGCTGCCAGAGGGTCCGATGATCGTGTAAATCCCATGCTCCGGCAAAGATAAATCCATCTGTCCTAAGGCCAGTTGACCCGTCTTATACTCTACTTTAAGGTCCTTAATGACGAGTCCTTTATTTCTTGAATTGGACATCAGAAATCACATCTTCAGCCGAGATATTTTTGCTAAGCAAACCTTTTTCCCGTGCCCATGCAAATGCGGCTTCTACTTCTTTCACATCCACTTGATTGGCAGGGATATAATCAGGCACCTTGATCTCATCTTTCAACGTTTCTGGATAACCAACTTCTTTGATCACAAGATCGATATATTCGGATTGATCATGAGATTTCATATACGCTACAGCCTCGTCATAAGCAGCATACATACTGCGAATCGCATCTGCCTTAGCATCAATAGCGGTTTGTGGGAAAGCCAATACAAATGGATTCACTCCCGCTGTATGCGTTGAGCTAAGCACGCGCAAGCCTGAGGTTTTACCCATAGTTACAAATGGTTCAGGCAAAATAGCTGCATCCGCTTTATTATTCTTAAGCAATTCTAATCGGGTAGGAATTTGTGGAACCTCAGTTACTGTAATATCATCTTCTGTCAAACCCGCCTGTTTCAGCATCATCGCTACAGTATATTGTGTGGAGGTATTTTTGGACAAAATCACGGTTTTGCCTTTCAGATCCTTCACATCTTGTATTGCGTCATTTCCAGTCAATAAATCGAATTCACCAAAAGTTGTGCTAGTGATCTTCACATCCAACCCGGCTTCATTGTAGATAGAAATTGCAACCAAATCAGCACTGATCCCCTCTAACTTGCCTGCTTGAAAAGCGACATCACGGTCTTTTGCACTCTTGAACGTTTGGATGTCTAGGTTCACTCCATGTTTCTTATCAAAACCTTGTTCATGAGCAATTACAAAAGGAATCGCATCAATCGAAGGCAGTAAGCCAAGCGACAAAGTAACAGCTTCTTTTGAGGTCTCTGCTGCGTTTCCCTCTGTCGATACTGTATTCGTGTTATTCTTTGAACCACAACCTACTGCAAGTACAGCGATGACAACGACCATCATCGACAACATCAACATTCTTTTTAATGCTCTTTTCTTCATAAAACTCTCCAACCTCCATTAATCTTTCTATAGTAGACATGCCCCTAGTCTTTGCTATCCGCAAAAGAGCATGCAAAAAGCCCTTAAGCTGTTCCAGGACGCTTCAGGTATTGTAATTTTACATCAGTCATCACATCTTGTATATTCATAAATTGAAATATTTACATTTACCGCTACTGTATCGGTTCTAAAACGATGAAGATCAAGCCCTGCAAAGATGCAAAAAATCCGAACCATCCTGCAGGGAATCTACCCTGCAAACTGCTCCGGATTTTCGCTAACTACACCTCATAGTTCACT
Organism: Paenibacillus sp. FSL K6-0276; assembly: GCF_037977235.1. Classification (NCBI taxonomy): domain Bacteria; kingdom Bacillati; phylum Bacillota; class Bacilli; order Caryophanales; family Paenibacillaceae; genus Paenibacillus; species Paenibacillus sp. FSL K6-0276. The sequence goes on from NZ_CP150276.1 coordinate 5,016,009, forward strand.
ACATAATTCTGCAGCTCTGTATTGTAGAAGCCGATACTATACTCAGTCACCTTGCCAAGCTCATCATAAGAATAACGAGTTCGCTTCAGCAAGGGACACTTCTTATTTAGGAGCAATATCTCCTCTACATCAGGCGGAGGAACGGCAACAGAAAATTCATCACGCAGTCTCTCTAGGGAAACGCTCCGCTCTTCAAGCAGTTCATACAAGGACTGGGCATTTAAGTCTAGTAGATCCAAATCATCCATACCATTTACTAAATAATGCGTGTAATGAACGTATGGAATATCATTGAGACTGTATATGCGTTCCAAGCGTATACAACGTTCGCCGAATAAACGATAAGGTTCACTTCCGACTTCATTATATATTCGCTCCGCCTTCAGCCATTGCTTCCGAATTTGGTGCCCTTCATCCACTAGAATTTCCGTGAATTTTTTCCATTTAGACAGCTTGGATGATGAGGTATTGCGGATCACCTTCGTCCCCTTGCCGCTCCCTTTCTCCAGAAATCCTTCTTGGACGAGTTCCTGAATGGCACCGCGTACAGTGATCTTGCTGACATTGAATTCCTGCTCCAGCTGAGGTTCGGAAGGAATATTCAATCCAATAGGATAGACTCCGTGTAGAATCCGATCCTTTATAATATTTGCGATTTGCATATATAAGGGCTTACCTTTTCGGGACAAACTCAAGAGGTTCACTACCTTTCTACATCACCTACGGATAGGGTCATAGCTCGAAGTACATCCGCTTCTGAAGCCATGGGAGTGTCGCCCTCGACGGTATGGGCTAACATACTAGCGGCAGCGGCAAACCGTACCGTCTGCTCAGGTGTAAATCCTGTTAGCTCTCCATGCACAATTCCGCTCGTATAGGCATCTCCAGCCCCTATTCTATCATAGACGAGAAACCTCAGTGTATCCGAAAAGAAGAAGCTCTGATTCTTATAAAGGAACCCACGAAGTGAATGAGAGTTATCGTCATGAATAGTGCGATGGGTGCCTGCGATCACTGAGATATCGAACTGCTTCGCAACTGCCGGAATAAGTTCGATCAGTTGCTCTTCACGTTCATCTTGTACAGTGCTCATCCCCAAGATAAAGATCGCGTCCTTCTCATTCATCATTACGATATCAGCAAGCTCCAGCATCTCCTCGTAATGTGGCTTCGCTAGTGTATATCCTTCCGGTCCCCACAAGGACGGACGATAGTTGCAATCAAAGATCACAGTCCCACCTTGCTGCTTGACAGCTCTAGCCAAGGATTTCATATGAAGACGCACACTTTCGTTCATAGCCAGCGTAATGCCGCAGAAATGGATCACATCCAGACTTCGCGCAATCTCTTCATAATTATAAGTTTCCTCAGGAGCCGTATTGAAGCTGCTCTCCAGACGATTACTATAAGTCACCTTGCTTGGACGTGCACCAAATCCGTTCTCCAAGAAATACAAGCCTAGATATTCTCCTCCTCGTATAACGAAGCTAGAAGAAATCCCCAGCTTTCGCAAATACGCCGCGGCAGCCTCTCCCAAAGAAGTATTCGGCAAACGTGAAATCAAAGCACCTTCATGCCCGAAGCGTGCCAGTGCAGAGCTGACATTAACCCCGGTGCCAGAGAATGAATAATTCAAGGTGTTTCCCTGTGATAGCAGCTGAACTCCCGGCACCTGCAGACGCATCATTACTTCTCCGAATGCCCCGATTCGTTTAGGCATATTTATCGGTTAGCCTCTTCATAATTCCAAGCAAATCACGCACATCCTGGATCTGGGTCTGTCCCGATTCTTGGTCGATAATGGATGAGTAGACATGCGGAATCACTTGTGGCACCCCTGCTTCAAGAGCAATCTCCAGAATAGCCTCGAAATTGTCCATATCAATTCCACCGGTTGGTTCGAGTGCAAATCCTGCCTCAGCACAAGCCTTCGCAACAGAGCGGTATTCCTCTTCACGGCTTAATCCCTTCATTGGAAAGTACTTCAGTGCATTACCACCCATATCCCGAACAAGCGCAATTGCTGATGCTACAGGTACAATCGCCGCTTCACTCTCCGCAGCACTGAAGAGTCCTGTTGAAATATTCACATAACCCGCGCGACCAGAAGGAGCGACCATGCTGTTGATCCAGCTGTCCTTCCCACCCAGATTAGCACGTGTAGCTCCGACAACAGGGAACGCCTGGTTAATATGACTACCCGGATAATGCTTAGCAATCTCGGCCACAATTGCCGCTTGGCGATTATCCCCTGCACCTAAGCCAATCGACACAGCATCTTCAATTTCTTGACCATACTGCTTCATGGCGGTTACGGCTTCTTCTACCGTCTTATAATCTTTAGAGAGTACACCGACCAGCACATGACCTTCCGCCGCGGCATAAATCTCTTTAGCATTAGCAATATCTTTAGCCAGTACATTTAATGCAGTGCGGCCCTTATAGAAACGCTGTGAAATCGTTGTCATCTTATTGTCCCCCTATCAATTTACGAATGCTGTCTACGATCACGAGCAGATCATCTCCCAGAAGCGGCCGTGGGTCAATATCGAAATATCCCTGCTTCACTCCATAATCGCGGGTGTAAATCGCAATCTCGCCCTGCTGCACCCCCTCCACCAATTCTTTCGCCGTAATTCCGGCCTGCTGTGGATCAACCTGAACTCGGCCGCGATAGATGGCACGGCCCGCCTCATCCTGCACAATGGTTACACGAATTCCCGGAAGATCATTCAACACCATCAATCCCTGCAAAGACGCTTGCTCGGTGTCACTCTTGTCTTCCTTGACCATGTATTCCTCTAGAGCTTGCAGCAGACCAAAGGAAGTTTCTTTACCGGCCTTCATACTGCGTCCTATTCCATACAATTGGATCTTAACCCATTCTACATAATTACGTTTGCCCGCGATAATACCGGATGTAGGCCCTTCAATGGCTTTAGAACCACTATAAATCGCCAGGTCAGAGTATTTCACATATTTACAGAGGTCTTCTTCCGCTGCGGCATCTACGATTAGTGGAATGCCCCTACGTTTTGCGATCTCCCATGCTTCTTCGACGGATAACATATTTTTCTGCACTGCATGGTGGGACTTCACGTACAGAATGGCAGCCGTCTGCTCACAAATGGCATCCTCTATATGCTCGGCCCGGCCTTCATTCGCATAACCGACCTCAATTAGTTTACCTCCGCCTAGATAGACCATAGTTTCCACTGGAGCTCCGTACTGTACATTGTGCCCCTTCAGAATGATGATTTCGTTGCGTGGAATGGCCTCTTGGTGCAGACGTTCACTACGGCGGCGGTTACCTTGGGTCACTAATGCCGCAACGGACAACGCAATACCGCTGGAGGCTGAGTTAACGATTAGCGCTGCTTCAGCGCCGAGAATTCGTGCCGTGTAATCTCCAGCTTTATCCACCAGATCCGCTATTTCCACATAACTCTGTCCGCCTTGCTTCATCGCCTCCATCACTGTGTCAGACGGAGCCGACACCCCCAGGATACTCATTCTGCCGCTTGCATTGATTACGCGTTTAAGCCCGTATTTCGCATTTAATGAATTCCCCACCTATAACCACTCCTTTTGCATGGATTACTTTATCCGTCACTCTTTCTTCCCCTTCAGAATCAACAAGCACAGTAGGTTCATGTTGCAGGGTGAACAGCGTCAGGTTTGCAGGATCACCCACCTGAATTCGGCCCAGCTCCGGCCTGCCCAGCCATTTCGCGGCATTTGAAGTAACCGCTACCACAATCTCATCCAGAGCATAGTCCAAACATAGAAACTTGGAAAGTACATTAGACATGCTAAAGACAGGTCCCTTCATTCGGTTCACTCGATAGATATCCGTGCTAATCGTATTCAGTCCAATGCCGTTACGTTTAGCAGCCTCAGCTACCTTAAAAGAGAAACTTGCTGTTCCATGCCCTACGTCCAGATGAACTCCCCGTTCAATGGCCTCAGTCAGTACCTGAAGCGGCTGACCGTCCTCAGCAAACAAATTATTCTCTTTTCCGTTGAGATAATGGGTCACGATATCCTTTTGCTGCAAAAGAGGCATAACTTCTCTGATATCTGGCGGCGCTGAACCGATATGTACCATTAACGGCAACCCCGTCTCCTTTGAAAGACTTCGTGCAATATGCAGCGGCTCAATCCCGCTGGCACCGACAACGCTCTTGCTGATTCTGGCCTTTAATCCCACGATCATCTCCCCGTAAGTTCGGACGGATTGCAGGATCTTCTCCTTATCGATCCATTCCAAGTTGGATAATTCGTCAATTCTTAGCAGTCCGATCCGCGAGATATTCAAGAATGCCAGCACATTCGTCTTAGCCTGAGACGCGTCACGGGCCAGATCACCAATTCTATCAGCCCCACAGCTACCGGCATCGACTAGAGTTGTCACCCCTTGCCGGACACCGATCTCATCAATCTCGTCACCATACGGATCAAATTCGCGAAAAGCATGCACATGCATATCAATCCAACCGCTGGATACGTATGCGCCTGAACCCTCCCACTCCTGCCCCCCACGGCCCTCACCTGCCGGGGTGATCTCAGCGATCTTGCCATTCTCGATTACAATGTCAATCTCTTCTCCGCTTACTCGTTTCACCTGACGGAGCACGTATCTTTCATCCAGTGTTCTCACCTTTTTCCATATAACATTATAATGTTTAAAATACCACGAATAGTACGTGAAGTAAATATAACGTTATAATGTTTATACATAAAAACAAAATCACCCTGTCGGGTGAAAAGACATCTGTTAGTTTGAATTTGAAACTTACGGAGCACTTATTGCAATTTCCGCAGGATTTCCGGTAGTTTGGCGAGTAAGAACTTCAGTGTGGGTGGGAGTTTGCTTAGGTAGAACGTGTTATATGGAAAACCTCCCTATAAATTAGGTCACAGCTGTTATATGAACAGGGTATACGGAATTTCTCCCTGTATATTGGCCAATTTCAATTAAATACTGCAATTTCAGCTGAATTATAGGGAGCATTTCCCTATATTCTATCGAAATGACCATATAATATAGAATTACAGGGAGTAATTCCCTATCAGTCTAGCGGCTTGACCCTGAAGTAGAGAAATAGAAAGCATTAAAAAGTTTATGTGTGAGAACTGAGAGCAGAAAGTGACTCCTATAAAGAAGTAAATAAAAACAGGCTTCGGCGCTCCATTCTTGCATTTCTTGAACGCATTCCTTTCGTACGCTCCTTTCGTGCATTCCTTGCACGCTTTTCTAGGCACACCTATCCTACATATCTGGCATTGCCCATATCCCGTGTGCCACTGCTTATCGCTTTATTCACGGTTTCTATGATGATTGCTGTAGAGTCCCTTGGGCAGACGATGACCGTGCATTTCCATGAATCCAAGGATAATTTCCTATGCAACAAAAAGATGACTCCTTATGAATTCAGAAGTCATCCGCTCAGATTCTATGAATGTAATAACCCTACATGGATCTTTATAACAGCCTTCTTAATCTTCATGCCCGGTTGACCCATCCCAGGTCTGTGTACATCATGCGGGAAAAAGACAGCGAACATACCCGGCACCAAAGTTAACAAAACTTCTTCGGATGACGGAGAATAAAGCGCATAATCTGCTTCCGCATCGTAAGGCTTAGTAGCCTCGATCCCTTCTTGCAGGGGGGACCAACCGATCGTTTCTTCACCTTCGATCAGATAATGCACATCAATATAAGCCTCATGCTTTTCAGCAACCTGTTCCTCCAGCGATTTCGCTTCAAGAGCCATAATCGAAACGTATATCTCGTTACCGCGGATCTCAATTCGCCCGAGATCAGATTCATGTTGTAAGATGACTTTCAATTCCTCGATAGCCTCTACAATGACTGAATTCTCGTATCTGCTATGCTCTTCCCAAGATGACAATGAACCTAAGATCATATTGTCTCATTCTCCTCACATCTCAATTCGCTTACAGTAGCTTCTCACTAACTGCCGCAGCGGTTGTTTCCTTATTGATAATGGACTGCTCACTAGTCTTCTTGAAATATTCCACATATAAAATATCCAGCAGATAGAGCTGTGAGATCTTAGCAGATAATGAACCGCCCTGCAGAGGACCCTCATTAGCACCACATAATAAGGTAAGATCCGAATACGACGTTAAAGGTGACTTTTCAAATCTCGTAATGGACACCACCTTAGCGCCTCGTTCCTTCGCCTTTCTGGCGACCTCAATACTATCCTTGGTTGAACCGGAATAAGAAATGATTACAGCGACATCTCGCTCAGACATTAGCGCTGCTGACATCATCTGAAGATGTGAATCCATCAAACATTCTGTTTTGTTTGTAATGCGCATAAATTTAATTTTGGCTTCCATAGCCGTAATTAGAGAAGAGCCAACGCCGAAAAATAATACATGTTCCGCGTTAATCATATAATCAATGGCTTCATTGATCTTCTGTATATCAATTAAATTATAGGTCTCGTTCAGTGCACTAACATTTGTGGTCAGCACCTTGGAAGCCACGGCTTCAGTAGTGTCGTCCATTAGAATTTGATCCGTAAGCTGCGGGATCTCATTCTCCACAGTGATACTATGAGCTAATGCAATCTTGAACTCTTGATACCCTTTATAACTTAAAGATTTGCAAAATCGAAAGATACTTGATTCCCCTACATCGCACGCATCGGCAAGATCAGTAATCGACATATAGACAACACTTCTCGTGTTCTCCAGGACGTAGTCCGCTACCTTCTTCTCCGTATTCGTCAAATTATTGTACTTGGAATGAATAGAAGAAAAAATACTGATTGTTCGCAAATAAGCCCCTCCTTTACAATGGTTTAATGTGCGAATAAAGAGGAAGCTCCTAGCAAGCCTGCTTTATTCCCAAGTGAGGCCTTAACAATTCTTACACCCGTAAAACTCTCCATAATCAAAGACTTGGTCCGTTCTTCTACCCTTTGAACTAAATCTTCTTGCTCCATAACGCCGCCCCCTATAATTATAGCGGATGGATTGAAGATATGAATAATAGAAGCTAAACCTACAGACACCTCAGTTATCCATGAATCCAGGATCTGTTTCAGCAGCTCGTCCCCTTTGTGTATTTTATCAAAAAGGACTTTTCCGTCCATACATTCGGGATCTGCCTGCTGAGCCATCTTCACTAAAGCAGTCGTTGAAGCATACTTTTCATAAAAAGGCAGTCCCTCCGCCGCGTCTGACAATGGATGTGTAAGGATATGACCAAATTCGGCCGCCACCCCATCTGCTCCTTTATAGATTTGGCGGTTCATTACAATTGCACCACCGATGCCCGTGCCAAAGGTCAAGCATAAGAAATTGTTAAAAGACTGAGCAGCACCGTAATGAGCCTCGCCTAATGCTGCTGAATTCACATCGTTCTCTACCATAACAGGTTTATGAAAATGATTTGTTACAATTTCCTTAATCTTCATCCCTGTATATCTAGGTATATTTTCGTTTGCATAGACAATAAATCCTTCTTCAGCATTCACTTGACCAGCCGTGCTTATAGCAATGGCATCAAAATTATCATATTCTGCGATCTTATCCAGCAATCTTGAGATTACATGCGGCCCTCCCAAGTGACTCTCTGTTGCATATTCCTTGAAGTCATCCACATTTCCCTGTTTATCGCATATACAAATCTTGGTGTTGGTACCGCCAATATCTACAGCGAGAATTCTCATCCTTATCTACCCTCTCCGGCAATCTACTGAATAGCGTCTACAAACCTTTTGGTAATCTCCATCGGTCTTGTAATCGCTGAGCCGACTACTGCTGAATAAACACCTAGATCGAACATTGTCTTCAGTTCTTCAGGAGTGGAAACGCCACCTTCAGCGATCACAGGCACTGAGAAGTTGCTTACGATTTGTTTGACTAGCTCGAAATCTGGGAGTGAGCGATCTTTCGTATACGCTGTGTATCCACTTAAGGTAGTTCCCACAAGATCAAATCCCAGTTCAACGGCTTTAGCAGCTTCTTCAAATGTAGAACAGTCTGCCATAAACAGTTGATCTTTGTACGTCTCTCTTATGTTAGGAAATAGTTCTGAGATGGTAGATCCATCTGGTCTAATTCGGTTCGTCGCATCCATAGCAATGATATCTACCCCTTCGCGGTAAAGCTCATCTACTTCCTTCAGGGTTGGTGTAATAAATACTTCAGAACCTTCATATACCCTTTTGATGATTCCGATGATCGGTAGATCCACTGTTTTCTTGATTTCTTGAATATCCGCTACGCTATTGGCCCGAATGCCTGAGGCACCGCCCAAGTATGCTGCATAAGCCATTCTCCCCATAATAAACGGACTATGCAGCGGTTCTTCGGGTAAGGCTTGACTGGAGACGACTAGTTTATGTTTTATCTTTTTAAGTACATTATTCTCAGTATTCATCAGTAACCCACTCCACATCTTTATTTATTCTTTAACTGCTCCTGCCGTAATCGCATTGGTGAAGAACCGTTGGAATAACATGAACACTAGCAACATCGGAATTGCAGCAATTGTAGCTCCGGCCATTTTATAAGCGAAATTAGGATTCAAATCCTGCATTAAGGTCGCAGTACCAACCATTAATGTTTTCATTTTGTTCTCTTGGCCTATAACCAACTGCCACAAATAATCATTCCAGACTTGCACGAAATTCAGAATAAATAAGGCTCCAATACCAGGTTTAGATTATTTTTCAAACCATCCAAGATTTGTTGATATTCATCCAAGTTCCAAGTCTTAATTTCGGATTCTCCACCGATGAACTTTTCTAAACCAGCCGCTTTAAACATGTCTGCGTTATAGACCAAAGTGCCTGGATTGTGTTGGAATGGATAGAAGTACACATCTTTTCCGAACGTTACAGCATCCCAGTAATTTTGTGCGATATCACTTTTTGCGTTATCATCGATGATGTCTGTCAAAGGCTCCAACGCGCCACGGTGAACATAATCACCCATCGGGAATACGCTTTCAAAGAAGACATTCGGTGGAGTTCCTCCGCTCAAGTTAACATTGAGGAGTTGGTCGTGCTGATCTCCAGCAATGACTTCGACCTGAATGTCAGCATCATATTTATCATATTGTACTTTGAATTTCTCAGCAGCGGCCTTAAGGAAGCTATCATAGTCAGCACCGCTTTCGGTTGCGTCCACAACACCCTTCCACTGAGGAGTCAGCCATACTTTAATTGCTACTTTTTCCTTACCTGATTTAGCAGTATTATCGGATTTATTAGAGCTCGCTGCATTGTTACCAGAGCATCCTTAAATTAGTGAGATAATTACCATTAATGCAACCATTGTAGAGAGTAAACGTTTCTTCTTCATTAAAAATCCTCCCTATAAAAGCGTACGCTTAAAGTTTTGTGAGCCACTACAGAAACAAACGCCTAATCTAAAATCCGTTTGACATGATATTGCACTAAATCAGCCATGTTTCGATGTCCTTGTATATCAAGATGCATGTAGTCGATTTCATTCATCGATACATATTCTCTGGAATCAATAAAGTGGATATCTGTCCCCGTAAGCAAAGCTGCAAGATGCAGAGAGAGCTCCATAGATTTCTCGCTACATTTACTCCCCATCGGCTTACCAATGGGAGTATGGATATACGCTGCCCCAATGGGGGGAGGTGCGATCACAAGCACTTCTGGAGCTTTTCCCGCTGGCCCTGCCCCACTCCCTCTAGCTTTAAGAGCAAGTCTAACGATACCTTGAGCGATGTTATATGAAGTGAGTGTAAATCTTTCTTTCGTATCATTTGTCCCAAGCATAATTACAACCAAGTCTACTGGTGCATGTGACATGAGGCATGGATAGAGATATGATATTCCGGCTAACCCTTCAAATAACGGATCCTCACTGACACTGGTTCTACCAGGAAGCCCTTCTTCTATGACACGATAAGAGTTGCCCAGTTCTGTATGCAGAAGTCCAGTCCAACGTATTTCATCCTTAAACCTTTGGTCCGTCTCTGCGTCATAGCCCCAAGTATTAGAATCGCCAAAGCATACGATTGTTCTCTTCATTGCATTAACCACAATATTTTTCGATCGCTTGATCAATCAATTTCATAATGTCTGCAATTGGACCAGCATCTTCAGCGGCTATCCCTTCAAGCGGTGCTCTTACACTACCAACGTTTACGCCTCTTAATCTCAGAACCTCTTTAATTTCCGCATACATAGAACCCTTGAGGGAACAAAGTGCGATGATGATATCGTTGATATCACTTTGAAGTTGTCCTGCTTCCTCAAACTTGCCGGCAAGTACAAATTTATTAGCTTGTAAGAACAGCTCCGGCATAACAGCATAAGTGCCACCAATGCCTGCATCAGCTCCCATAATTCTTCCCGCAACATATTGTTCATCCGGTCCATTAAATACCACTACATCTTTTCCACCAACTCTTTTAAAGCGTTCAATATCCATAGGTGGCATAGAAGAATTCTTAACACCGATAACCTTTTTATTAGCAAGCAGTTTCTCGAATAAAGCTGGAGTTAGTGTATATCCCGTAGTCTGAGGAATGTTGTAGATAATGAACGGTAGAGGAGTTGCCTCCATAATATCGCTCCAATATTTAGTTACTGCGCTATCAGGTAATTTGAAATATATAGGTGGGATTGCGGATAGTGCATCATATCCTAAGCTCGCCGCATGTTTTGCTAATTCAATACTATCTCTAGTGGAAGGGGCTCCTACATGAGCAATCAGTGTCATTTTACCTTTCAGGTTACTAGCTACATAGCTGAGTACCGCTTTGCGTTCGTCCAGACTCTGGTAGATACATTCTCCAGAACTGCCTCCCACATAAACACCTTGAACACCTTTTTCAAATAAGTAATCACATAAGGCATGCGTCCGGGATTCTGAAATATTTCCTTGATCGTCATAGCATGCATAGAAGGCAGGTATAATTCCGTGGAACTTGTTGAGTGTCATTGATAATCCCCCTTAAGATGTGAACGATTTCTTTTCTACACATTCAAGATATCACTTAAATTTGATTCCGTAAATTATTTTCTCTATTTTTTAAAAAATAAAATTTATTTCCACCAGAAGCATGTTCATTCATCCATAAAAAGTTATTTTTAAGTGAAATTCGGATAAATAAGATCTTAATTCCCATTTATAAAAGAGAGTATCGTACTATATATGCAGCTCTAGTTATAATCAGAGTAACACTATCTACGACCTTAAAGTCATTCTTCGGATTGGTAATTACTAGAAATTCCTCACGAATCTTAAGGGCAGTAGATTATCCTTTTAAATCTATTATGAGTGTCTCCTGCACAGAGACATTTTTCTTCCAAGGGAGAACAAAACCTAATTAACACACAATGTTCACTTAAAAACTGTGTTTTTCACGTGGACACATCTTTAAAAAACTAATTTCCATGTTATAATGAAAGCGTAAACAAAACAATATAAAATATATTGTTTCTTCGCCAAAGGAGGCTGGAGGAAATGCTAGCAGGTCTTAAGGAACTTAAAAATTGGGTAACGGAAAATTGGAATCCAACGATGAATTCAGGTAATGAGGATTATCAAAAAATGGAATATTCCGTGCAACGTCATTTGCACACTCCACGATCCCCAAAACCACTTACCTATGAAGAAGAAGCTCGCATCAAGACAGTTAAATTCCATTAATCACACCACATTTAGATACAGATTGACCCTATAATAGAATCTTGTCCTAAGGCCGCCAGATCCGGAAGTCATTCCAGTAGAGCGGTCTTTTATTATGCCTTATGGTTCTGTAACGAAAAAAACCTTCCCCACCCTAAGGGTGAAGAAGGCTAATCGGTTATTCCTTCATCTTTCGATAAACCTAAGCGCACGTTCAGATTGATAATCAGCTAAACCTTTTGCGAATTGTTGATCGGGAAATCCTCTATGCATTAGCTTTAAACCAGCTGAAGTTAATGATATATGGTGGTGAAATTGATAAAATAACAGCCTATCAGAATCAAGCGTATCGTTCTTAAGATACCGATAGAAATCCCCAAATCGCATCTCCAAAAAAATATGCTCATGCTCAATATCAAAAAACATAGCCCCTTCGATATCAATCAAAAAGGGTTCCAGCTTATCATTAACCAATACATGGTCAGGACCCATTTCCCCGTGAATAAATCCATACTGCTTTCTAGGCTGAATTCTTGATTCTAGCTCATACAACTTATCCAGCAGTTTACTTTGATTAGAGCCGATCTTCTCCATATGTTGAGAGGCATAAGCAAGCTCATTTTCCATGTGTAATAAATGACATTGTTCTGTGCGGATCTCGTTATTATTGGCTTTCCCAAAGATATGCCTTTCGTTGGTATGCATAGTAGTAAGCATATCCCCCAGACGCTGAAACATTTTATCTTGAACACGTAAATCTGCGTGATGGAAAAAGGTTTCTGCCTTAGGTCCATCTATATATATTCAACAAGAGCATAATCAAATGGGTAACGATCTCTTTCCTTATTCAGATCATAAAGTCCAGGGGTCTGAATTCCATGTTGTGTTAAACACTTATTATGTAATTCAAATAAGTCACTTCCATAGGATTGTTCCTCGTTCAATACGATCAGTATCGTCAATTGTAATCAATTTCAATCTATTGATAGTATTAGTGCTATTGAACCGACAGTTCCGTTCCCGTCATATGATAGCCATCCTGATCATGCGTTATAACTCTTATGTAGTTACTTTTTGGGATCAATCACCCATACCGTGTCTTTGTCCATTTAAATGGTTGAAATTTGTTGCGGCGGTATCGGGTGGGCAGGAACCCCTTGAATATTAACCTGCTGATTGTTAAGTGAAGTTGTCAGGCTGTTTACCGCCCTACATATTAAAAGCGTGAACCATATCATGATCATCAACACAAATGATTTTTTGATGTAACATAGAAGCCCCTCCCCTAAGTTTGGCATTCATGTATTAAACGCCAGAATCATGAAAATGTTTCCATATTGACTCGATTTCTTGAATCAAATACATACCAAAAAACCTCCCTCTCCATGACGGCATCCCATCACTTCGAAAGAGGCTTCCTAGTATCATTTTATCTTATACAGACATTTCTCCTTTCTTCTGCAAGTCCGAAAGCTTGACAGCCTGACCTGCGTTCAATCTCGAATGTTCCGACGCGAATGCGATCAAATGACTCTGCAGGGATGCCGTCGCCGAGGTCAAGCCTTGCGATGGATTGCTGTCGAATTGACGCACATTCCGCAGGAATGAGCTTACCATACGGTCATCGCCGCCTCCATGACCATCGCCTTCCACATTGCAGCCAATCTCAACCTTCTCGCCCGATACATAGCGGTACAGCGTGAAGGATCCTTTGTCCATATCCCCGATGATCTCGCCTTGTGTTCCCATAATTTGAACCCGACGCGTGCCGCTCTGTGTCAGCCCTGACATGATGAACGATGCATTCGCTCCGTTCTCGAACTCCATGTTGACCACCTGGTGATCCACGACATTATTATCGCAGCGATACACGCAGCGACCCCACGGTCCTTCCTTCAGCGCCTTCAAGATCCCCTCTTGCGACAAATCATTCGTCATATAGCGTGCCCAAGGGTGTTCCAGGGGCTGAATATATATTTTCATCGCCGAGAAGGCGCATTCCTTCTCAACCTCACAGCCGTTGATACAGCGATCCGCGGAGCCTTCCGGAGCGTTCTCCGCTCTGAAATGCAGTAATGATCCGTACGAGCTCACGCTTGTACACGGTTGATTCATAAGCCATGAGATGAGATCCAGATCATGGCATGATTTGGCCAGGATCATGGGACTCGTCTCCTCCGAATTGCGCCAATTCCCGCGGACATAACTGTGTGTCATATGCAGGTAGCCCACATTTTCGGTTAATTGAATCGTACCTATCGTTCCGAGTTCACCGTCTTCGATGCATTTTTTGATCCCAGACCAGAACGGGGAATATCGCAGGACATGGGTTACGACGAGCAATCGCTTATACCGAAGCGAAGCTTGCTCCAATTCGATGCATTCTTCCATGGAAGGAGACATCGGCTTCTCTAGCATGACATGATAGCCTAGCTCCATCGCTTTCATCGCTGGTATATAATGCATCCGATCGAGCGTAGCAATTATCATCACGTCCGCAATTTGACCCTGATCGAATACTTTCTCCCAAGAATCGTAGACATGCTCTGGGGCAATTCTATGAATCTCTGCAAATCGATTTCTACGTTCATCATCCGGCTCAGCTACGGCAACAATCTTTAATTCATTCGGGAACTTCTCCGCGTAGGGCCCATAAATATATCTTCCTCGACTGCCAGCGCCAAGTAATACAGCTGTTAATGTTCTCAAGACTACTCCTCCTCTTGCGCACCTAGTGTACTTCCATTGTAAGGCGGTAGGAACGGAGGCAAAAGAGATCGTTACTGACATTTCATATACATTTATTGACCTTGATTCTGTAGATGGGTCCTTGCCATACGGAAATCTTGCGGCGTCGTTTCGTTCTGCTTCTTGAAGAAGCGAATAAATGCAAGCGCTGAGTTGTACCCCAGGGCAGCAGCAATTTCATTCACTTTCATCGATGTGTTGAGCAGCATATCTTTGGCGATCAGGTTACGATAGTCGTTCACATATTTAGATAACCCCATTCCAGTGATTTGCTTATAAAGTCGGGACAAATACGATGGATTCAAGCTCACGTAATCGGCCAGCGCATTTAAGGAAATATCAGTGGAAATATGTTCTTCAATATATCGATGTACCTTATTCACGACCTCTGTCGGCAATTGCGTACCCCGCAGCGCATTCCATTCGAAGAAGCAATCCGCCATTTGCGAGAAGTATTGAATCAGCTCCGACCATGATGCGGAATCTCCATAGCGATATAACTTATCCAGATCCATCAGCGTATTGATGTAATCCCGAATTTCCCGATTCTTATGGATATAGAACAGAAAAATAGCTGAAAGCGAATGATACAGTTCGATCTTCCGCTCATTCGGTGACTCCTCATCATTCCAAATGGACGTTAGTTCGGCATACAGCTTGTTGAATTGCTCCCGATGATTATTCTCGAGACAAGACATCAGCAATTGAACACGGGCGTGATAGAAGGCATCGTGGTAGTTCCCACTCAGATCACCGTTCACTTCTCTTTGAATGTCTTTATCGGTCAATATGACCTCATTAAATAATCCATGTCCTTGTACCAGGCCGTATTTGATCGAGTGAAACCGATCAGATATGTTATCCCATGTCGTTGCTTCACTTCCAAGAAGGAAAGAAACCGATAAACCCAGCAATCTCTTGCAATTTCCCTGCACAGTCTCCAGAATACCGCTCGTATACCGATGAGCTCTGATCCAATCCTGATCCCCGTATTCGATAGACGATCCATCCGGGATTTTCGGTTGAATCATCCAGACGATTTTGGATAACTCGAATACAACGGAATAGCATCTGACCTGCGTGGACAAATACTCATCGCAAATGTTCTGTACGGCGTAAGTCAATAACGCTTTATCCGGCGTCGTGAACATTTCTTTCCATGCGTCTACCCTGCCTATGAGCAAGTAAACCGGCAATGTCGCATCAAGCGGGATATCGATTTCTTTGAACGCCTGCTTTAATTGGCTATCCGATACATGCTTGCCTTGAAAGAGCTCCCACACATACTCTTTTTGCAGGGAGGGCAATGCCAGTCTCATTTTGGATTGCGCTCTAGCGATCATCTGTTCTTGGTTATTTTCTTCTTCAATTTTCTCAATCGCCCGTTCTACGGACTGAATAATTTTCTCATCACTTTCGACCTTCAGAATATAATCGAACCCACCGTACGTAATTGCGCTCCTTGCATAATGAAAATCATTGTATCCTGTTAAGAAAATAACTTTGCAGGCCGGCCACTGGGATTTGATTTCCCGAAGCAGCTCAATCCCTTCCAGTCCAGGCATCTTAATGTCTGAAATCACGATATCGATACGATGATGAGACAGTACCTCCAGTGCTTCTTCACCTGAATATGCCTTCATAACTTCGAGTTGCAAATGATCGGTCTCATCGAATAGCTCCAGAAGACCATCGACAATAATGGGAAGGTCATCGACGATTAGCAGTCGGTACATGCTGATTCCTCCTCTAGTTCGCGCTCAGATTGATTCTTACTTGAAGTCCACCAAGAGCAGAACGTGACACTGTAATGCCATATTCCTCACCGTACCGCAGCTGTATTCTGCGATGCACATTTATGATTCCGGTTGTTTCCTCCATCCGAGTGGTGGATTGACGCAGCCGCTTCTGAAGTTGTTCGATCTCCGCATCGGGGATGCTTCGGCCATTATCTTCGACATAGATGGAGAATACATCGCCCACCCGCTCACAATGAACCCATAGCTCACCCTGCTGAATCATATTGCCTAAGGCATGCTTATAAGCATTTTCGATGATCGGCTGCAGAATCAGCCTCGGCACGAAGAGATCGGGAACATCACCTTCGAACTTGACTTGAATACGGTCTCCGTAACATATGGTTTGCATGTCTACATACGTGCGAGAATGATTGACCTCCAGTCCCAGCGGAATGTCATCCTCGTCATTGCGAGTAATGAACTGAAAATATTGTCCGATGCATAGGCAGAATTGATAAGCCTTTTCCTTCTGATTCTCGGATTTAATTAACCGGCACAATACAAAAAAACAATTATATAAAAAATGAGGATTAATTTGCGATTGCAATCGTTTCAGTTCGGAACGCTGGTTCCTGATTTGCTGCTCGTAATTTTCCTCGATTAGTGTTTTCAAGGATCGGATCGTATTATTAAAAGCTTGGTACAAATACCCGAACTCATCGGCTCCGCGATCGATCACGATCGGTTCCAGCCTATTCTGCTGAACGCGCCGAAAGGAATGCACAAGTTTCATTAATGGCCGATAGATAAATCGTAATAGAAAGTAGGAGAAGAAAACGACAATACCCACAGCTAGCGCGCAAGCCCACCAGAACAATGTTCGATAGATCTCAAGGGAACCCAAGATCGTCTCTTCGGGAATGCACATAATCGAATAGGAATTCCAGAGACTAGAGTATTTATATACCGTAAGAAACCGCTTACCATTATACATAATCGTTTCGTATCCTTCGTCTTTTTGCAATTCCCGCTTATCCGCAGCGAAGGATTTCATTTGTTCCAGCAGTTCCGGATCCATGTCACTCTCGATCTCCCAACCACGTTCCAGATTGAGCAATACGCTCTGTCCACCACGCGAGCTGCCGATTTGAGATAACGTTTCTCTGATTTTGGTAGTCGATAATTCAACCGCTACGATATAAATCGGATTTTTAACGGTATTAATGGGGTATTGCATGGAAATAAATAATCGATCGTTCCAGTAAATGAAAGGTTCTTCGTATAATCTCTTATTTTGCTGCATAGAAGCATATTCCTGCTTATTCATCGAAGTTTCAAATTTATTGCTAAGAATCGTTCGGTCGATAAGGGGGATATACGCCCTTGCTTCTTGAATAAATGGACTTGAGTTCTTCATCAATTCAAGCCGTCTTTGGATATCTAATATTTTTTGCGCACGATCGTAATAACTCATGTAATTGCCTGTAGTTGCAATTTCCATCAAGTCTTTGTCCATCACATAGTTCGGCAAATAACGGCTGATCCGGTCTGCTTCCTTGTCGAGTGAATCCAGATAGAAGCGAGTCGTATTTAGAATAGACTCGGAAATTTCACTCCGAATATTGTCCGAACCCTTCTCATTAATCAACCAGGTAATCGCCATGAGCGGAAACAAGGCTGCCAGAAAGGCAGCCATTATTTTCTGGAATATAGAGGAATCTTTAATCAAGAATCGGATTTTCATCGTTTGTTCTCCTGCAATGTCTTAGTTTGAGTGCCCTATATTATTCTTTGACACTCCCCATCACAATTCCTTTAATGAAGAACCGCTGCAAGAACGGATACACGATTAGAATCGGAAATGCTGCTACGAAAATTTGAGCTGCTCTGCTCGTACGATCAGACAATTTGATCATTAATTCTGCCCTCTCAGGTTTAATAAAGCGGAAATCCATTTTGATAATGATCGTCTGCAGGAAGGTCTGCAGCGGATAATTCTCGGGATGATTCATGTAAATCATACCGTCAAACCAGCTATTCCAATGCCCCACCATGGTGAAAAGACCTGTCGTTGCCAATGCCGGCAACGATAGCGGCACATATATTTTCCATAAGGTAGTAAATTGACCCGCCCCATCGAGCAGCGAAGATTCCTCAAGTTCTTTGGGCAGACTGCGATAGAAATTCAGCAGCAGAATAACGTTGAACACCGTGACCGCTCCTGGCAGCACCAAAGCCCAGATTGTATCGAGCATCCCAAGGTTCTTCACGGTTAAATAGTTGGGAATAAGCCCGCCACTGAATAAAATCGTGAACACGAAGAACCATGAATAGAAGGTCCGCAGCCGAAATTGGCGAGAATCTTTGGATAATGGATAGGCCGTGATAATCGTCAGGAACATGCTGATTGTCGTTCCAATAAGGACCCGCTGAATCGATACCCAGAATGCGCGTAAATATTCAGGTTTTCCAAATACGTTAGCATAAGCAGCCGTTGTGAATTCAACTGGCCACAGGATGACTTTTCCGGCGGATGCTGCCTGCCCGGAGCTGAATGAGAGCGCCAAAATATGAATAATAGGCATAAGGCATAACAAAGATACGGATGCCAGAAAAATAAAATTACATATCAAAAGCAATTTTCTTCCGAATGATCTGTTAGTACGCACGATGTGTCTCCCTTCTGAATTACCGCCGATTGCATTAGAAAATGCGGTAATTCGCTACACGATAGGCTAAGATATAGGACATAGATACGAATATGAAAGAGATGACGGATTTCAGCAGTCCTACGGCCGTAGCGAAACCGAACTGTGCTTGCTCAATCCCCATACGATATACGAAGGTATCGATAATATCCGCGCTTTCATAGACCGGAGGACTGTATAGGTTGAAGATTTGATCAAATCCGGCATTCAGTACATTCCCTATACTAAGCGTAAACATGAGAACGATAATAGGAAGCATCCCCGGCAGCGTCACATGTAACGTCTGCTTAAAGCGTCCTGCGCCGTCGATCTCCGCTGCCTCGTACAGTGACGGATTAATACCGGTAAGCGCAGCCAGATAGACAATCGTACCAAATCCGAACTCTTTCCATACATCCGATATGACCATGACATAAGGGAACCATTTATTGTCTCCCAGAAAAAAAACAGGGTCGATACCAAACAAGCCAAGCACTTGATTGAGAATACCGGAAGATGGAGACAATACATCGATTAGAATACCGCTTAACAAGACCCATGATAGAAAATGCGGCAAGTACACGAGCGTCTGGAAGGTCCGTTTGACCCATTCTTTCCGCAGCTCATTCAGCAGTATCGCTATGGTGACCGGAACGATCATGCCTGCTACAATTTTCATCACCGCAATGTATACTGTATTGAAGAATATCCGGCCGATATCGGGGTAATCCATCAGTAACTGAAAGTTTTTAAGACCAATAAATGGTGAGCCGAACAACCCTTTATTCGGTACGTATTTCTGAAAGGCCATCATAATGCCGGCCATCGGGATATAACTGAAGATGAGGACCAATACGATCCCAGGAACCAACATCAAGTGAAGCGGCCACTCCCTCTTCCACATACGCGTTAATACATTCATGCCATCCACCTCGCTGTAGGACTAAAAATTAAGAACTAGGTTAAAGAAAAGAGGGGTCGTTTGTGTCCAACCCCTCGATTCTCCTGCTATCATTGTTTGTGAGTCGCGTACCATTCATTGACTTCTTTGGTCATTTCGTCGCCGCCAAGCTTTTTCCACTCTTCCACGAATTTATCGAATTCATCCACGGATACTTGATTCATCATAATCTTGAAGTATACTTCATCCCGCTTCTTCTTCAGGATTTCTTGTCGATCTGCCATGGTTGGAGTCGGTGCGCCGTAGAATTTGTTTTGTAGGTACTGTTTATTGTTCTGAATTTCAGGAACAAGTGAATATGCGCCTTTTGGACCTGAAATCAGATATTCCCACCACATGTTGATATCGGTACCGTCAACATACTTCATGGCACGCTCGTAACGAGTTTTATGATCTTTCGTCTCCAAAATGCTCTCGTCTTTATTCTCGATCGCTTTTGGCAATATTTCACCGTTATTATCCTTTTGTTTACCAACACGAAGCGGGCTTAGAAGCCAGTAGTTGTTGCCTTTCTCCTTCAGGTCTTTACCATACTCATACACTTTCTGTTCTGGCGTCGGATGATTATCCACGACAATCCAATGGTTCAGCAATTTAATAACGCCTTCCGGATGCTTCGCTTGCTTGGAGATAACATAATATTCGTCAACACCCAAACCTATCTGCGATAGTGCAGGTTTGCTATCTACCGATGGAATCGGGAATACGCCCCACTCTTGTACGACTTTACCATCCTTTACTGCGCCTTTAGCGAGCTGAGCCGGTACCCAAGACTGGCCGTATACGATACCTGCGTTGTTGTTATAGAGGAGCTCTGCTGCTTTCTCCACATCTTTAACGACGAACTCAGGATCAATTAATCCTTTCTTGAACATTTCCTGCAGCGCCTTAAGTGCGTCTTTCACTTGAGGCTGAATGTCACTGTTGACCAAATTGCCATTTCCGTCTTCCATCCAAAGATTTTCATAAGCATGGTAACTATTCAAGAATGCTATTAGTCCTGTAACAGCTGTGGACTGGTTAAATGGATCTTTGCTAATTGCAATTCCATGCGGTTTCCCAGTGCCGCCTGGATCTTTTGTTTTGAACGCTTCGGCGATCGTCAAGAGATCCGCCATCGTCTTCGGTTCCGGCAGGTTCAATTTCTTCAGCCAGTCTGTGCGTACATAGAGGAACTGATACTGGTACGGATTATAAGAACTTGGAATCCCCATGAGTTTACCGTCGAAAGTGGCGGTCTTCAGTTGCATTCCGCCATCCATCGACAAGAATTTCTTCGTCTCATCCGTCGCATTCTTGTCATATACGTCCGTGATATCCATAATCATATCCGCTTCGGTCAGCTCTTTCAGCTGTGTAGCATTAACCTTCATGAAGTCCGGAAGATCATTGGAGGCGATGGACATCTTCACTTTTTCCTTGAATTGAACGTCATCGGCGGACACCCATTTATTCGTGAGCTTCACGCCGATATCTTTCTCATACGCATCATAGACCGAGTTCTTCTCAAAGCTTTCGCCCTCATCGAATTTGAGATACTGATCGCTTGCCGAAACTGTTGAAACTTCAATCACTTCATTTTTTTGTTCCACAGGTGTCTCAGGCTGCTTCTCAGGCTGCTTCTCCCCTTCATTTGTGGTTTTGCCGCATGCCGTGATAGTTAAACTTAGGATCAATGCGACGATCAGAAGTATTCTACTTTTTTTCTTCATATTACCCCTCCACATTGTCTCAAAATAGGTCGTGCATCTGCTTCATTCAGCTTCTCTTCCTAGTTCTAGTATAGGAAAGGGAAAGACCCCCATCTATATACTACTCTTTACTTTCGTATACACCTCTTGACTACCGTCAGGCTTGTCCCTAGAACGCACAAGAGAGAGGGAGTCTCCCCTAGGTTAGGTTGACTCCTCCTTTGCTTCGTTGAAACGTTATCGTGTAATAACTCGAATATTCAGCTCCCACGATATTTGACAAGAGATGACGCGAGCTTCTTGCTTCATTTTCAATTCAAGGGCGCCATAACGCTCCCTGATCTTGGCCGCGATGATCGGTTGATCGACTTGCTCCATATGGGTAAAAACCGTCTGGTTCGAAGGAGCCCTCACAATAAACCGGATTTTCGCATCCATATTTCCCCCTCCTCCCACTATAAATTAATAAATACCCTTGTTTACTCACTCGTTCTTAGATTTTCAGCCATTGACAGGTCGACAGCTGGAAAAGTCATGTAAGGATAACATTATTTTCTGGCGGAGCCGGTGTCGGGAATAGAGATTGGAGGTAGTTATCCCCAAACCCATGGATCTTTTCTATGATCGCACATTGGATATCCACATCCTATTCTTGAGGGCTTACCCTCCCATGTCACACCGGATCTCTTCACCTTCGATCAGATAATGCACATCAATATAGGTCTCATGCTTTTCAGCAACCTGTTCCTCCAGCGACTTCACCTCAAGGGCCATAATCGAAGTATACATCTCATTACCACGGATCTCGATTCGCCCGAGATCAGGATCGTATCGTAATATTACTTTCAATTCCTCAATAGCCTCTACAATGACTGAATTCTCATATCTGCTATGCTCTTCCCAAGATGACAATCTGCCCCATAGGAGGCGGTGCGTTCACAAGCACTTCTGGAGCTTTCCCCGCTGGTCCTGCCCCGCTCCCTCTAGCTTTAAGAGCGAGTCTAACGATACCTTGTGCGATGTTATAAGAAGTTAGTGCTACCCCTTCAAATAATGGATCCTCACTGACACTGGTTCTACCGGGAAGCCCTTCTTCTATGACATGGTAAGCGTCGTCCAGTTCTGTATGCAGAAGCCCGGTCCAACGTATTTCATCATTAAACCTTTGGTCGGTCTCTGCGTCGTAGCCCCAAGTATTGGAATCGCCAAAGCATACGATCGTTCTCTTCATTGCATTAACCACAATATTTTTCGATCGCTTGATCAATCAATTTCATAATATCTGCGATTGGACCAGCATCTTCAGCTTCTACACCTTCAAGTGGTGCTCTTACACTACCAATGTTTACGACTCTTAATCTCAGAATCTCTTTGATTCCCGCGTACATTGCACCCTTGAGCGAACAAAGTGCGATGATGATATCGTTGATATCACTTTGAATTTGTCCTGCTTCCTCAAACTTGCCGGCTAGTACAAATTTATTAGCTTGCAAGAATAGCTCCGGCATAACAGCATAAGTACCGCCAATACCTGCATCAGCTCCCATGATTCTTCCCGCTACATACTGTTCATCCAGTCCATTAAATACCACTACATCTTTTCCACCAACTCTTTTGAATCTTTCAATATCCATAGTTGGCATAGAAGAATTCTTAACATCTTTTAAAACAAATTTCTATGTTATAATGAAAACGTAATCAAATGAATGCAAAATACATTGTTTCTTCGCCAAAGGAGGCTGGAGGAAATGCTAGCAGGTCTTAAAGAACTTAAAAATTGGGTAACGGAAAATTGGAATCCAACGATGAATTCAGGTAATGAGGATTATCAAAAAATGGAATATTCCGTGCAACGTCATTTGCACACTCCGCGATCCCCAAAACCACTTACCTATGAAGAAGAGGCTCGTATCAAGACAGTTAAATTCCATTAATCTCACCACATTTAGATACAGATTGACCTTATAATAGAATCTTGTCCTAAGGCCGCAGATCCGGAAGTCATTCCAGTAGAGCGGTCTTTTATTATGCCTTGAGATTATGTAACGAAAAAAACCTTCCCCACCCTAAGGGTGATGAAGGCTAATGGGTTATTTCTTCATTTTTCGATAAACCTAAGCGCACGCTCAGATTGATAATCAGCTAGTCCTTTTGCGAATTGTTGATCGGGGAATCCTCTATGCATTAGCTTTAAACCCGCTGAAGTTAATGATATATGGTGGTGAAATTGATAAAATAACAGCCTATCAGGATCAAGCGTATCGTTTTTAAGATACCGATAGAAATCCCCGAATCGCATCTCCAAAAAACTATGCTCATGCTCAATATCAAAGAACATTGCCCCTTCGATATCGATCAGAAATGGCTCCAGTTTATCATTAACCAAAACATGGTCAGGACCCAGTTCCCCGTGAATAAACCCATACTGCTTTCTAGGTTTAATTTTTGATTCAAGCTCATACAACTTATCGAGCAGTTTACTTTGATTAGACCCGATCTTCTCCATATGTTGAGAGGCATAAGCTAGCTGAACTTTCGCATTTTCCATTTGTAATAAATGACATTGTGCTGCGCTGATCTCGTTAGAATTGGCTTTCCCAAAGATATGTCTTTCGTTGGTATGCATCGTAGTAATCATATCCCCCAAACGCTGAAATACTTTATCTTGGACACGTAAATCAGAATGATGAAAATAGGTTTCTGCCTTACGTCCATCTATATATTCAACTAGAGCATAATCAAAGGGGTAACGATCTCTTTCCTTATTCAGATCATAAAGTGCAGGGGTCTGAATTCCATGTTGTATTAAATACTTGTTGTTTAATGCAAATAAGTCACTTCCATAGGACTGTTCATTTATATCTTCATTCGCTTTTTCTTCTTCAAAAAAATTCATGGAAAGATCCCACACATACAAAACACAGGAAAATCCATTACTACAATCGATCTTGTAGACCACCTTTTGTGCGCCACCATGCATTCGCGAAACACAAGCAACTAAATAACTGGTTCCAAAAACCCGTCCAATATAATCCTGTAAGTCAGCCTCATCGAGATGACAAGTAACGTCCATTAACAACACTCCATTTATTAAGTTTTGCCGGCTTCACAATAGTAAATAAAATCCAGCCAAAAGTATAGACTTTTTGTTTGTGATCAATTATGATGTTGAATAAGGTCTTGAAAAAAATAAGCATACAAAAAGCCTTTGGATTTTATTCCAAAAGGCTTTTTTTGATGAACATTGTTGCGAACCGGGATAGTTTATATGGACCTGATTAAGTCTCTTCCAATAGACTTCTCAAATAGCGAGAACGAAGAAGCAGGAAGTAGATGGACCACGCTACTAAAAAGAAAATCAAAATAATCGATGCATAACTGCTTATGGAAACAGATATTAGTCTCTGTAGTGTTTGCAGTGCAAATACTGAATGAAGTGCTGCGAGCAAGATCGGGATAAAGAAAAGGATCGCCAACTGTACCGTGATAATCTTCTTCACCTCGCGGATAGTCATACCTATTTTCCGCAGGTTACGGTACTTCACTTTTTCCTCCTGAACATCCGTATAAAAGCGGAAGTAAATAAAGCTTCCAGCTGCTATAAAAAACACAATGCTGATAAACGACCCCACAAAGAGAATTAATTTGTAAGTTAATTGATCCGTCTGATACCAGTCCGGTGATGAACGATACTTAAACGCGTTCCCATCGGTTTTAATTTGGGCACGAATTTTTTCAGCTGCTGTCGATGCCTCCGTCCAATCCGGAACTGAATAACCATAATATACCCCTTTGTTTAATACAGAATCCTGTTTCTCGAAATCCGAATCATTCAATACATACAAATTTCCAAACAAACCCTCTGGAAATATGTTGTCTTGGACAACACCGATAAGCCGAAGTATATTGCTTCCCAAATGTACTTTTCCATTCTCCTGGATTGTTAAACGGGAATTAGCTTTGTTCGTCCAGATAGAAACTTCAATCGCTTCTCCAGATTTTAACTGCAACGGTTCTCGGTTCAACAATTCAGCAAGGCGATTGTATCCTTGAGTGGATATTGCTGCAGTCTTCTGTCTTGAATCGCTATCGAACTCCAGAAACGGTACTGAGATTGTCCTATACGACAGCCCTTCTTCATCTAATTTTGAAGAAATGAGAGAAAGATTATTCTCACGCTGAACGTCTGAGGAATAGGAGGAATAATTAAACGGTATCGGGTAGCTGTTCGCATATTCCTCGTCTACCGTCTGATAAACGGCAAAAGAAGCTGCCATTGTCGTGAATGATACCGTGCAGGTAATCGTGACAACAAACAATAATCGAGCGTTATCTTTCATACGATAAACCAAGTCTGAAATCCAAAGCAAGTTCGTTTTTCTAAAAAATAATGTTGGAAGGGATGTCAATCGCATTAAGGTAAATACACTAAGCTGCGAATAAAACAGGTAGGTTCCTGCTGAAACCAGTGTGCCGATTACGCCCAAGTGAAAAGGGAACGCCATTTGTAATACTACAATTATATAACCTGCCGCAATCAATATTAATCCTGCTATTGAGAGCCGTATTGATGCTTTAGGTGGTTCTTTCGGTTTTCGATTCCCTTTCAGGAGTTCAATGATCTCCTTGGATCTCACTGCAAACGGAGCGAGCTTAGAGATCAAGACGAATATGATTAGAAAGCAGGTAATTGTCACAAGAATTGCTTTCACTGGCATGTAAAATTCGAGTTCTGGAACTTCCAGAATCACCGAAGCAAACATTAAAAAATATTTCGATAAAAAAAGTCCCGTGGCGATTCCCGTCACCATTGCTGCAAGTCCAATGATGATATTCTCCAATGAAATCAGTCGATTCAATTGCTTACGTGTAACACCTAATATCGTCAGCAAACCAAATTCTGCTAATCGCATCTTCAAAAAAGTTCCCACTGAGTAAAGGATAAACAGCAAAGAAAATATGGATATCGCAACTTCTCCTGCAGACAGAACAAGATGAACGGTTCCAGATGTGAAACTCTCTCCGATCATAGGATGAAACAGGTTCACAGCAAATAGGAAAAAGACCAATATGGAAAAGGTGCTGCTGAGAAAATAAGCTAAGTATGCTTTATAATTTCTTTGCACGTTTTTAATTGCGAATTGTCGAAACTTCACGAGAGTCGCCTCCCATAAAGGACAACACATCCATAATGTTGCCATAGAAGTCGTTCTGATGTTCCCCACGATAAATCTCGTTATATACAGAACCATCTCGAATGAAAATAATTCGGTCGCAATAACTTGCAGCTGTTGGGTCGTGGGTAACCATTAACATCGTTGCTCCAATTTCACGATTAATATTGCGAAACAACTCCATTACATCACGAGATGATTTGGTGTCCAAGTTTCCAGTTGGTTCATCCGCAAGTAGTAGTGCCGGTTCATGAATTATGGCTCTTGCAATGGCAGCACGTTGGGCTTGTCCTCCAGATATTTCATAAGTACGCTTGTCGAGAATGTCAGTAATACCTAGAATAGGAGCAATGGAGTTTAACCGTTCATTCATTTTCCTTACAGCTACTCCGTCCAGAGCTAATGGTAGGAAAATATTTTCCCGTACTGTCAACGTATGCAATAAATTGAAGTCCTGAAACACAAATCCTAGTTCGCGGCGTCGAAACACAGCCAATTGCTCCGATGGCAGTTGATGTGGTTCTTTTCCATTGATGACAACCTCTCCAGTGGTCGGATGGTCAATTGTCGAGATGACATTCAACAGCGTTGTCTTTCCACTCCCCGATGGACCCATAACCCCAACAAATTGACCTTTCGGTACGATAAAATTGACATGTCTCAATGCCTGATAAGAAACTTTCCCATCATATATTTTTGAAACCTTACTGATTTCCAGCATATTCATGTATGATTTCGCTCCTTTCTTTCCTTACTCTTAGGTTATAAGAAAGGAAGGGATGTCGCTATCGTTCTAAATAACATCAACATTACATATCTGTCACCTTGTTAACTCAGAATGAGAGGGTAATGAAAAACGAATCTGGACCTCCGTTCCCACTCCTAAAGCTGATTGGATCGAAACTCTGTGGCCCAATTCATCACAAATTTTTCGAACGAGATATAAACCGATGCCCGTGGATTCACCAAATTCGCGTCCGTTGGCACCAGTAAAATACAGGTCAAATACTCTAGGAAGGTCTTGAGGGGAGATGCCCACACCTTCATCTTTCACGGTCAACGTAATATACTCTCCCTGTCGATCTGCAAATATCTTTATGTGTCGGTTGCCACCATCCGAATAACGGATAGCATTGGTAAGCAACTGCGTCAGTACAAACTTCAACCATTTGCGATCCGATAGTACGGTGGCATCCCCATGTACATCGGCTGAGGGGAATAAATGATGGTGAATAAAGTGGCTCTTTAAGTCGTTAATGACTTCATACACCAATGGCTCTATTGATACGGTTTGAATATAGAAATCCTGTCGGAAAGAGGACATTCTTGACAGTGTCAGAATCATATTCAACTGGTATTCCATACGGACGATTTCAACTTGCATTTCCTCCGACCCATCCGAGTCCTCACGATCCTGAACAATCAGGTGCAAAGCGGAAAGCGGTGTTTTCAGCAAATGGACAAAACGGTTCATAAAATCAATCTGCTCCTGTTTTTCCTGTATGGATCTTTCTTTTTCGCTCTGCATTAACTGATATTGCCTTGCAAGTCCTTCCTTGAAAGTATGAAGCAACGGTGAAGTAACGTCCATTTGCAAGAAAGTCTTTGCATCTTTCAAATCGGGAATATTGCTTAGCCATTTATAGCCGCTGCGTCCAACCACATAACGAAATGTAAGATAGATGATCAGCATAAATAGACTCACTAAAAAGAGATACACTATATTGCCTTCAACAACATTTACATCCAACCAGTGAAAAGTCGAATATAAAAATATAAACTGCATGATATGAAGTACGATATAGGGAATATTCTCCTTAACAAATAATTTCATTCTTTGTCCACCTCGTTCCAAGATACGTTCAGACGGTAGCCTAAGCCCTTGACGGTCTCGATGGCATTATCTATCCCGAGTTCTTCGAACTTCTTGCGTAACCGAGCTACATTGACATTCAACGTATTCTCGTTGATGAATTCTTTTTCGTCCCACATCCGTTCAAATATTTTCTCCCGCTTTACCGTACGTGGATATTTGTTAATGAGCAGGTCGAGTAGATCAGCTTCTTTTTTCATAAGCGATAATCTCTGCTGTCCGTAATGTAGTTCTGGACGTTCTGGAAAAAATGTCACTCCATAAAAACGAACTTCTCGTTCTGTATCCGTAGCTCCGATTGATAATTCCCCATACGAACGGCGGATTTGACTTTTCACTTTGGCAACGATGACATCATAGTAAAAAGGTTTGGTTACAAAGTCATCTCCGCCATACTCAATTGCCATCACCTGATCCAATTCTCCTGTTCGAGCAGAAATAAAAATAATTGGACAAGATGAAATTTTCCGTATTTGTTTGCACCAATAATATCCGTCAAATTTAGGTAGGTTCACATCCAGCAACACAAGATGAGGCATGATTTGTTCAAAGGCTTGATCTATGGCATCAAACTGATGTGTCACAATGGGTTCATATCCGTATTTATCCAAATGATTGGATAAAAGCTCGGCGATTCGCTGGTCATCTTCTACAATGAGAATCCGGTACATACATCCTCCCTCTACATACTTGGGTCATTTTTTTAATCCATACAAATTTCAGGTTTTGAACTTCCAGTATAGATGAAAAGGAGAAGTTTTTGTGAAAATTCGGAAAACATACAATGTAAGACATGAGCAATAAATATTTGTATAAGATAGATTATGTTTGTTTCAAGTACATACAGACTACTAATGTAACTGATAGTTAATTCGGTTAACCAAACGGTCATTGAGGATATTTCATACTAAAAGTTATAATTCATTTGACTAGTCGAAATGATACAAATTGGAGGTTATCCAAATGAATGTTGAGATAGGGAAAAAAATAAAAACACTACGTTTACAAAAAGGAATGACTCAGGAAGAACTTGCAGCAAAACTGAATATGTCATCCCAAGCAATATCCAAATGGGAAAATAATGTAACCATGCCTGATATTCAAATTCTTCCTGATTTATCGGTGATTTTTGGTGTTACAATTGATGAATTATTTGCATTAACCGATGATACACATTTAGAACGAATTGGAAATATGATTAGTACTGAACATTTTATATCCGAAGACGATTTTAACTATGCTGAACAATTTTTAAAAGAAAAACTAAATGATGATCAAAAAAAATCCCAATGTCTCACCTTGCTAGCTCAGTTACACATTCATCGTTCAGATGAGCACCGTGAATTGGCTTCCCATTATGCCAAGGATGCACTGCTACTAGCTCCGGACAGCAAAAGTAATCATAATGCTTTGCGGGATGCAGAGAATGGAATCATTTTTGACTGGAACTTTTCAAATCACCATAAACTCATTGAGTATTATAAGAATTTCGTGCCTAATCACCCGGATTACTGGCAGGCTTATGTATGGCTTATGAACTACTTAATCGCAGACGGCAGATGTATTGAAGCAAAAGAAATTCTGGAACAATTGAACCAACTCCATCCTGGTCATTTATATCAAAAATATGGAGGGCTGATATGCAAGGAAGAAGGCAACATTTCTCAAGCGCTGGCTCTCTGGGAGCAAATGACTGATTTGTATCCTGATGATTGGCTTGCGTGGTCCTCCAGAGGAGACTGTATGGCTAAACTTTGCAGGTACGACGAAGCCATAGAATACTATTCCAAAGGTTACGAACTACAGCCAAGTCCAAAATATACAGATGCATTTGAAGCCATTTCTCATATATATATAATAAAAGGGGAATATGATAAGTCTATTGAAAAGCTTCAAGAAATAATTGCGCTATTGGAAAGGGACTGGAAAATCGCAGAGGGTAAGACCGTTGATTTCTATAAAGGAGAAATAGAAAATTTAAAGATAATGCTGACATAATATTCTAAAATACACCAAATAATTTTTCTGCTCTAAACACACAATAGAAACAATAAATAAAATGACTTACACCCTTTGGTAGAAGCCATTTTATTTGCCGGAGAAGATAGCATGAACGACTGACCCCTTCCGTCTAAACAGCGGAAGGGGCTTTTGCTTTCCGCGTACAAAATCCCCCTCCAGATCTCAATCATTCCATGACCTCAAAATGCTTGCAGGATCCCTTTTACGCCAACGGTGCCTATCCCAAACCCATGTGTAGCAAAGTTATTCAATTATTATAGCAATTATTTCAACTCAGATTTGAATACTTGCTTCGAAGTAATAACTTAACAAGTTATTGTTACCAAGAACTTACTACCAATATAATAAAGACATGAAGCGCTTCAAATCATAACATGAAAGGTGGAGCATATGACTATTGATGCGATTAAAGTTGGTAAACAAATATCTTACCTCAGGAAAGTTAAAAATCTTACACAAAGCGAGTTAGGCGAGAGATTAAATATATCGTTTCAGGCTGTATCAAAATGGGAGCGAGGCGAAACATTGCCTGACACAGCGATATTAATTGACCTTGCTAACGTGTTAGGAACAACGGTTGATACCATTTTAACTGGTGGTGAAAAAGTCATGGAATATAAAGGTAAAATAACGGTGGAAGAAATGAGAGAAGGAATTAACAGTCTTGAGAAAGTTGGCCAACTACTAGGCAGAGATAACATCATCTATCGATACGCAATTGACGGAATAAATGAAAAAATGAATATGGATGTCGAAGAGGCTTTCGTAGACGACTATAAGCGTGAAAGCTTAATTTGTGAAGCTATCATTCAAAATATGATGTCTGGAAAATATATTGATATTACAGATATAAAAAACAATCTCAAGTATGACCATTTTAAAAAGATAGTTTGTGATTATGCAGCAAAGTATGGATTAGTGTAAAAATTGGTAGTAATATGCTTTGAAAAACTGTGAGTATATACGGGACCTAGTGATTGCTAGGTCCTTTATGTTGAGCCACGAAGGCGGTGGACTGCTTAGCACCTAACTAACGTAAATTTTTTCGCCCTACTTATGATATGGTTCTCCGTATCACAAATAGGGCGAAACTAAAGGACACCTAATTGGGTGCCCTAATTATGCGTTAAATTGTTCGGGATTGTCCAAGTCAGCGCCGCTGTCGTCCGGGATGGTGATCAGCTGTTTCCCCGACTCATCCGCGAACCCAAACACATTTTCCAGATGTTTGAACTCCACCTCCGCCGGTTTAGCCGTTCCCCCTACCGCTTCCTCAATCGTGTCATCAGACTGTTCCCCCATTTTTTCCGTTTCTGTTACCTCTGCTTCAGCATTATCACCAACCGTCGATGATGGCTTAGCCGAATTGTCAATGACCGGGTTACCGCATCCGACCAGCAATAACAGGAGTAAAACTCCCCCATCCATAATTTACTCCTCTTCCTCATCTTTTCCTTCCAACGCTAAAGCGGCGAATTCGCTTTGAATAATATTTACTTCACAATCGATGTAGGAATAACGGCCTAACGGCTCGGGGATCGATTTGATGCCCCTAATACGTAGAATGAAAAAATAAACGCTGTCCTACAAAACCCTTCCGGACACAAGGAATTCCGAGTGTTTATAGGTTTTCCCGAAAGATGTCTCTATTACGTTTCATTGACCTTCCGGTTTGATTGTAGATCGGTACTTCTTCGGCGTCATACTCATATACTTCTTGAAAACTTTAATAAAATGAGATTGATCATAAAAGTTCAACCGCAATCCGATGGACGAAATCGTGTCATTGGTCATATGAAGCAGTTTCTTGGCTTCTTCTATCCGCTGTTTCTGTATATAATTCATCAGTGTCATGCCTGTCTGCTCCTTGAATAAATTCATCAAGTAGTTGCTATTCAGTCCTGTCAACTCCGCAAGCTTGTCAAATGTAATCTTTTGAAATAAATGGTTGAAGATGTACTCGCAGCAAATTCTGATCGGTCTGGACATACTTTCTTTCCGACTCTGTTCAACCCGTTCCGTAAAGTCCATTAACGCACGTACTAATGCCGCCTCTACTGCCTTGACATCATTCAGTTCCTCGATCTGCTGAATATGCAGATCACTGAGAGTAAAGGCCAATTTTTCATATATTCCTCCATCTACAGCAGCCCTCATAGCAATAGCAACAGTGCAAATGGCTAAATTTTTGATATTGCGGAGTTGGCTCCGTTTAGATAAGATCCCCACACCCTCGTTAGGATAAGCGATCAACTCTTTCATTAATTCACTTGTATTGCCGGTTCGAATCAATTCTAGCAACCGTTTGTCTATATTCGAACTTTGATTAGACACCGATAATTCCCGTTTGGTTTGAATTTCAATTTCTATACTTATTTGAAACTTAGCTGGCAGCACATATTGATAACTATATTGCAGCACATCCGTTATCTCCAAAGCCTCTTGATTGATCATCCAATGTGCAAGTACGCTGATATGAAGCAGACGAAGACGGCTTACTACCGGAAGACTGTTCCAATGGGCTTTCCAGTGCGGCAGATCGCGATAGGACATTTGGTTATCGTTCATAAGGCCATTGATATGCTCATCCATAGGTACTTGCTGGATTGAAGGACCGATTATGACGAATCCATGCCGCTCACCACTACGTTTAACAGGCACTATGATAAACTCTTCCCAGGAATTCGCTGTGAGAATCACCGGGTGTTCCATCTCTTTCTCTAGAGGACGGAAGAGCTTTTCGAATTCCATATAATAAGGCCTATGCTGATCTCCACTTCCCCAAATCGTTTCCACATCATGCCCATCCTCGGTATAAAAGATTGGAAGTTGGATGCTTTCATATAGTAACTTACATGAATAGGCTATATCAGGTTGATTATGAACATTAACCACTATGGAAACCTCCTCAAACGTACAATTTTTCTAAGTATTATACCATAAGAGAAAGCGTATCCATGAGATAATCTGAGTTGTACCGACATCTTACATCCAAGGAGGTTAATTCTAATGAAACGCGATATTCAAGCTCTAATTGCTGAGATGACATTGGAAGAAAAAGCTGGCATGTGCTCCGGTTTAGATTTTTGGCGGTTAAAAGGCGTGGAGCGCCTAGGCATTCCTAGCATTATGGTCACCGACGGCCCGCACGGACTGCGAAAGCAGCAGGAAGACACCGACCATTTGGGCGTATTTGATAGCGTACCCGCTACTTGCTTCCCTTCAGCAGCCGGTATAGCCAGCTCTTGGGATCGGGAGCTGGTCGGCAAAATGGGCGTAGCACTGGGTGAAGAGTGCCAGGCGGAAAACGTTGCCGTCCTCCTTGGACCAGGCGCCAATATCAAACGCTCTCCGCTGTGCGGACGCAACTTCGAATATTTCTCGGAGGATCCTTTCCTTTCTTCGGAAATAGCCACCAGCCATATTCAAGGTGTGCAAAGCCAAGGAGTTGGCACATCTCTGAAGCATTTCGCGGTTAACAACCAGGAGCATCGTCGCATGGGCGTTGATGCCGTTGTCGATGAACGTACACTGCGGGAAATTTATTTAGCGAGCTTCGAGGGTCCGGTGAAGAATGGCCAGCCGTGGACCGTCATGAGCGCTTACAACAAAGTTAACGGAACGTTTGCTTCCGAGAATAAGTTCTTGCTTACCGATATATTGAAGGAAGAATGGGGACATGAAGGATTGGTCGTGACCGATTGGGGCGCTAACAATGACCGGGTAGATGGGCTAGCTGCCGGTCAAGAGCTGGAAATGCCTTCAAGCGGCGAAGTGAACGACCGTAAAATCGTAGAAGCTGTTCAAAACGGCCAGTTGTCCGAGGAGACGCTTAATCGTGCTGTTGAACGGATTTTACGTATCATTTTCATGAGCGTGGACAACAAAAAAACAAACGCGACTTACGACCGCGACGAGCATCATCATCTGGCGCGCACTGTTGCCGGTGAGACGATGGTGCTACTGAAGAACGAAGAAAACCTGCTCCCGCTAGAAAAAGGTAAGAAGTTGGCGGTCATCGGTCCATTCGCGCAAAAACCGAGATACCAAGGCGGCGGTAGCTCTCATATCAAACCGACCCAGATCGATGTACCGATAGATGAAATCAAAAAGCTTGCGGGTGATTCTGCCTCGGTTGTGTACGCGCAAGGCTTCCATTTGAACAGAGACGATCTGGACGCTGCTTTGATGGAGGAAGCGAAACAAGCAGCCCACGAAGCGGATGCCGTCATCATTTTTGCGGGACTTCCCGACCGTTATGAATCCGAAGGCCTTGACCGCAAGCATCTGTGTATACCTTCGAACCAGAATCAGCTGATCGAAGTGATCACCGGCGTGCAGAGCAACGTGGTCGTCGTACTTATGAACGGTTCCCCAATCGAAATGCCTTGGATTGGTCGAGTGAAGTCGATCCTAGAAGCTTATTTGGGCGGTCAGGCGGCAGGAGGCGCGATTGCTGACTTATTATTTGGCGAAGTGAATCCTAGCGGCAAGCTGACCGAGACATTCCCTATGAAGCTGAGCGATAACCCATCATTCCTGTTCTTCCCGGGTGAAGGCAATCGCGTGGAGTACCGCGAAGGCATTTTTGTCGGCTACCGTTATTATGATGCCAAAGAAGTGAAACCGCTGTTCCCGTTCGGACACGGTCTGAGCTATACCACATTTGAATATTCGAATCTTGTCATCGATCATAAAACAATCAAAGATACAGAATCCGTTAACGTACAGGTAACGATACAAAATGCGGGATCCCGTGCCGGTAAAGAAATTGCTCAGCTCTATGTCCGCGATGTAGAGAGTAGAGTTATCCGCCCTGTCAAAGAATTGAAGGGCTTTGCTAAAGTAGAGCTTCAGCCGGGAGAGAAGAAGACCGTTACGATGACGCTAGATAAGCGTTCCTTCGCTTACTACAACGTAGATCTTAAGGATTGGCATGTGGAGTCCGGTGAATTTGAAATATTAATTGGACGCTCGTGTGAAGATATCGTTGTGAGCGATACGGTACATGTCGAGTCGACAGTCGCTTTGAAATCCATAGTCGACCTAAACACATTGATTATCGACCTGTTAAACGATCCGCAAAGAGCACCGTTCATGCATGGATTACTTCAGAAGATGCAAGAGGGCATGGGAACTATGTTGGAGGGTCTTGAAGCCTCTGAAAGCCTGGGGGAAGGCTCGAGTGAAATGTTCGAAGGATTTATAAATTATTTGCCATTGCGCGGGCTGTCGATGATGAGTCAGGGGATGTTCACGGAAGAAATGCTGAACGGGATTATTCAGCAATTGAATAATCCGTCATAAATGATGGGGCAAACCTTCTGTCGTACAGGAGGACATTCCCCTTAAAAGAAGAGTCAAGGCGTTGTTTCGCAATAAATATTGGATCATGATCGTTATATTCATGCTTAATGCGTAATGTACATCTTTCACGATCACAAGGTGGATCGATGAGAAAACAAGCTCAACATGTTTTCACCATATAATAACAATTTAAATCGGAGGTATGAAAAGATGCAAAATGAAAACCCAATCGTAGTGGTTACCGGAGCCGGCAGCGGAATCGGACGCGCAAGTTGTATAAAGCTAGCGCAGAACGGAGCGAAAGTGGTTGTGGTCGATTTCAATCAAACAACCGGGGAAGAGACGCTGGCACTAATACGTGAACATGGTGGCGAAGGCATCTTCGTGCAAGCCGACGTATCGAAGAACGAAGACGTGGAACGGTATGTTCATCTCGCCGTCGAAACATACGGACGCATTGACGCATTTGTCAACAACGCCGGTATTCTACAAAAGTTTTCAATGCTGTCTGATATCAACGAAGCCGAATACGACCGTATCATGGACGTCAACGTGAAGGGTGTTTTTCTCGGCTTGAAACATGTTCTCAAAGTTATGGAGAAGCAAGGATACGGTTCGATCATAAATACCTCTTCTACGGCAGGCATTCGCGCCGAACATAGCCTCGCAGCATACTCAGCGAGCAAACATGCTGTGATAGGATTGACAAAGGGGGCGGCTTTGGAATACGTGAAAAAAGGTATACGCGTCAATGCAATTTGTCCAGGTGGCGTCGATACGGCATTGACGCAATCTGTTCCTTTGATGATACAGGAGACCGGCTACGTGCCGGAGGAGATCCCGAACATGCGAATGAATCGGTTTTCTGATCCCTCAGAAATAGCAGAGATGGTGGTCTTCTTGGCCTCCAACAAATCCAGCTATATGACAGGTTCAATCATTGTCGTAGACGGTGGTTTGACGCTATAAACACGATTCATGTCGACAGGGTGTTTCAACCACTGGAATACTCTTCGCTTTTGTAGTAACACGGATTAGGGGGTGTCCCAAAAGTCATTGATCAAATGGCTAGGGACACCCTTGTTCTGTAGGAGGAAAATAGATGGTGTGAGCGGTCGCTCCGAGAACGGACCGTTCCTTCAATCGCTGTGGTCTCTAAATTTCTGGATTGAAACCGCGTAGCGATCACGAAAAAAAGGACTTCAACACCTCGGAATCCTTAGGGTCCAGTAATCGAAGCACATTCTCATTACTCAACCGCGACTGGGTTAATCCTATTAGTAATGTCCGCAGTTTTTCTGAAATGTCTATTAACCGCCAATAAAAATAAAACCCTCCGTTTCCCAGCACCCTTAGCAAGTGAGCTAACCCCAACAACGTCCCGCCTCCCACCCCGGATCCACCGATACGTTCGTGCTTGCTTTTGCCAACATGGTGAAGCGAAGTACCCGTACCAACATTGGTGATTACATATTCTTGCTGCTTTGGATCGAATTTATTAAGTAGATACTGTACTCCACGACACGTTGCCTCAAACTCAACAATACGTAAAGGTTTTCGTATCATGAATGATTCAAATAATGCTGCCTTTCCACCGGTAATACATATCTTTGCACCCTCAAGCTTATTAATCTTTTTAAGCGACGTCTTCTATTTGCGTAACAGGAAATTTACTAAAACTCAAAGAATCATTCTACATACTCACAACTTTGATTAACGTACCACCGACATCAATACCAATATTCATAATTGTTATGTACTCCTCTCAGCGAAAGCCAACAATATATTTTGACATACTGCATATCAGTTATTCAACTATACGGTTCACCGCGCTGTCTGTATTGACAATTACAGCAACAATACCATCCACAGAAAGAACTCATCATTATTGTTAACAACAATAAGATACCTCTTGCACCTTGTCAAAGCTTAGCTTAAAAACTTCGAAGCGTACACGTCTTCCGTATTCCAGACATTGGGAATGTTTTAAATTCCCCCGTGGTGGCCTACGTGATTTGTACTTTCCTCTTGTGCCAGAGATGAAGTTCACTTCACCTATTCGAGATAGCGCTCATGCTGGGCACACACAAAAGAGAGGGACGACGCATAGAGCAACGTCCCTCTCTCCTAAAGCCTTTATACGGTTACTGCAACTTTCACGAATCTTTAGCCAGCGTCTACCGGCAATACTTATCTCTCAAAGCCAGCGCATGTTTGACGGATTGCTCCACGCCTCTTGCTTGATCTTCAATCATTTGCTCCATTAGCTCTTGCGGCGGGTAATAATAATCTAGCGGCTTAATCACGGACAAGTCATAAGGTGGCTCCTCGACTTTAAATGCTCCTTCACCGACTTTGGACACTCCGCCAGCGCCCGGCTCTCTTTTGAAATGGATAGCGTATGGGAAACACATTTCTACGTTGATTCGAGTCAACGTAGATTTCTCCACAAAGATTTTGAACAGTTGATCCAAATCGATGTTGCCCGTTCCCGCAGGAACACCGCATACTCTATAGTCTTCTCCGTCATGAACGATGATATGGTCTTTAAAATGGGTGGTGAATGCGTACGGTGCCAACTTGGTCACAGCATCAACCGGATCCTCCCACGCCATCATGCCATTACCGAGATCGCAATGAGCGCCAACCCAAGGACTGTTCACTTCCTCAATGATTTGGATAACCTCATCCGCTAGCTCTTCCTCATGGTTTTCCACGGCAAGCTTAATTCTGTATTGTTGCAGCAAAGGAACAATTTTCTTAATGTTTGTAGGTGCTTCAGCCATCCGTACAGCGTCGTATTCGCCCATACAAGTGTATGTCCGGATGACATCCGCTCCGATTTGATGAGCAACTTCAATCACTTGCGACAAGTGATCCGGGTCCGTACCATTCGTATCGATCTCAGCGAAAAATCCGTATTTCTGGATTTCAGCCTTCACTCTTTTCAGGTATTCAGGCTCGAACGATTCGAGTGTTCCCCATCCAGGCAGTCCCGGCCATTTCACGATATTGATCATAACCCCGTCTAGCCCGAGCTCTGCGGTCTTTTGAATAAATTTAAAAATATCCATTCTGCCTGTAATAAACTGCAAGTGATAGCTTTCTGTTTCCAAACCGATTTTCATATGTCTCTCCTCCATACATTCTGTTTTTTTATCATAATTAACTACTGAACTTGAGCTTGTTCTTGCGCTTTTTTCTTCTTAACGATTCTTACTAAGTAACTGCTGATGATTAAACCTAACACCGCAAACCCAATCATGGTCATAAACACATGTTTGTATCCATTAATCCCCGGTGTGCGATCCAGCATACTTCCATACAGCGTAAAAGCGAACATGGATGGAAGATAACCAATCATACAAGCAATGGATACCGCCGCACCGCTAATTTCGCGAGGGATGCCAACCTCTTCTATCGGAGCGAAGAACACGGCTCTTTGTGAGAAAATAATCGCGCCATAACCGAGTGTAAACACCATACCTACATAGATATTCATCGTTTCATGCGGAAGCAAGATAAAGATAATCATGCCGATAATAGCTAACCAAAAAGTTATTCTCAAATATTTGGACGGAGATTTGAAGGTTTTGTCAGCAAGGAAACCGCCAATAGGTCCGCCGACCATCTTCAAGCAGTATTGGTTGATAATCCCGTACGCCCCGACCAGCGCAACAGGCATTCCGTAAATTTCTTTCAGGAACGGAATGAAATACGTTAATCCGATATAAATGGAGTATACGGAGAAGATCGTAAATGAGACTACCCATATTTCAGGCATTTTGAGGGCTTTTAGGGCTCCATCAAACGCCAGCTTGCTTCGATTGATTTTGTTACCATGCTCGTCTGTATCATTAATGACGTCGTCTTCAATAAGGAAGTACGAAATGATAGCGGTTACAATTGTCGTAATAGAGAAGAAAATGATTGCACCTTTTAAGCCCGCAGCATTTGCCCCCATCCATTGGAAAATACCAAGCGCAGTAAACGCTACAATCGTATCTACGATCCCTCTTCCTGCTTCCAGGAAGCCGAACATTCTGCCCTGCTCATTGCTGTCCCCGAGCAATCTTACCGTTTTGATCAGAACGGGCCAGAAAGCGAGTTCAGCAAACAAAGCGAAAAGCGCCCATAATATCAAAATTTCATAATATCCTGGAAACGTTGTCATGTAAAATCCGAGTAGCCCTACTCCACCCAAGGCGATTGGGAGCAGCTTTTTCTTGGAAAACCGATCTGTGATGTACATCGATGTGATGTAACCAAAGGTTTGAACAATGGCATAGACGGACATCGTGAGACCGATTTGCGTATGTGTCAGATGGAAATATTCCATCATCGGAATATAAAACGCGTCTTTTAAATATGGTAATTTAAAAATAGTCCCCCCGCCCAGAATGAGTACGGCAAGCGTCAACCATTTTTTTGCCCCTACACTTTTCGAATTCATTTTCTACTCATTCCCTTCCCCAACTTATTATTCTTCAATAAAAGCTGTTACTTCAATTTCTACCAATGCATCCTTTGGCAGCCGTGCGACTTCAATGGTGCTTCGTGCTGGATAGTTGCCATCAAAATACGAAGAGTAAACTTCATTTACCTTTGCGAACGTATTCATATCTTTCAAAAAGATAATCGCCTTCACAACGTTCTTCAAATTGCTGTCAGCAGCCTCTAAAATCGCTTTTACATTCTCGAGCGATTGTTTTGCTTGCTCTTCGACGGATTCAGGCATTTCACCAGTTTGAGGATTGATCGGAAGTTGGCCGGATACGAAAATAAGGTTTCCGATTTTGGCAGCCTGAGAATAAGGTCCGATGGCTCCTGGAGCATTCTGGGTTGAAATTGTTGTATGCATGTGATGTCCTCCTAAATATGAAATATTATCATAATGATAATTTATTATTACGATGATTTTATTTTAATACATGTTTCTCATAATTACAATACTTTTTTGAGAAATTATTATTGAAATAATAATTCTTTATTGTTAGACTCGGAATATGAGAAACGGGAGCTAAAGGAGTGGTATAAATGGAAGATTTAGAAAGACTCACGAAGTATATCCCGATTGTTCACTTTATTGGTGAAATCTTGGGTAAGAATTGCGAGGTTGTGTTGCACGATGTGACGAAGCCGGATAACTCTATCGTTGAGATTGTTAATGGACATATTAGCGGCAGAAAAGTGAACGGCCCCATTACGGACCTTGCTTTAAAAGTAATGAAGGACAAAAACTATAAAGACAAACATTTCATCTGCAATTACGAAAGCGTCGGCAAGAGTAAGAAGCCTTTTCGTTCATCGAGTTATTTTATAAAGGATGAACATAATGAAATTATCGGTATGATCTGCGTGAACGTCGACCTATCCGATCTTATATCGGCACGAAGTGTTATTGAAGATGCAATTATGCTTGCCAATTTCACAATCACGGCCAACAACAAACCTAATCATACGGAGCAGCAAAAATCGGCTTTGGATCTTAACGTACTGGAAAGCTTCGAGGACAACATCGAAGATCTCCTCTTATCATTGATTAAAGGAGTATTATCCGAGAGCGAAATCGCGCCTGAGCGAATGTCTCCTAAAGAGAAAATCGATGTTGTTAGAAAGCTTAACGAAAAAGGGGTATTTCTGCTCAAAGGTGGAGTAAGCGAGGTTGCCAAACATTTGGAAGCTTCCGAAGCGACGATCTACAGATACTTGAATAAAATTAAATAACGAAGCCATGTGGAAAAAGCCCGCGATTTTCGTATAAACATCGATCAATTGACCGGTTACCCAGCGGACCTTATTATTCGTTTGGTAATTTTAAAGAATATATTACACATCTAATGAGGAGCATAATGCTATGAAAGAACATGACGCAAAGTACTACATATCAAAACTTGGATTAGATCCACATCCAGAGGGTGGATATTTTAAAAGAACATTTGAATCGGAGGAACAAATATCAGATCAAGAATTAACAGTAGATTTCGAAGGGAAGAGAAAACTTTATACGAGTAATTTCGAATTTTGACCGTATTTCATCCAATATATTGACTAGAAAACCACTTTAAAAAACGTGATTGTATAAGTTATAAACAACATGTTGTCTACAATTTTGGGCATGACAAAGCCCCATCCGCGTGAGGACGGGGCTTTCATGATGGAGCCGAGAGGAGTATCGGCTGTTACTAAGTGTAAATAATGGTTACGGACCTTCCGTTGAAATGCTGTCAAACACGGCCTTCTAAGTCGAAGACAAGGCGATTAATCCAATTGTATGGCCAAGGTCTGTCCATTAGCAGTAAGCTGGATGAAGGAACAACTGTATCGTTGGCAATCCAGATACTGCGTTTAAGCTA
Source organism: Paenibacillus sp. FSL K6-0276 (assembly GCF_037977235.1). Lineage (NCBI taxonomy): Bacteria > Bacillati > Bacillota > Bacilli > Caryophanales > Paenibacillaceae > Paenibacillus > Paenibacillus sp. FSL K6-0276. The sequence continues at coordinate 5,058,228 of NZ_CP150276.1, forward strand.
AGTCTATTGCTTCAAGTGTCAAATTCATATTTTTTTGCTGGTATTCTATCGACATGTGGGTAATAAGTGCATTTACGATCATAAAACTTAGAGCTAATGATTGATAAGAGAACTCAAATAAGAAATCAACATTTAGATTCGAAAATAGCGTCGATGTATTCGTAATGAGCGCTACTTTAGCTCCGCCTTGTGAGGCTTCATTCATCATTTGTTCAAGGGTGAATATTTCGTCATTTGTATAGTGAAAAAATATAGCAAAGCTGTCCTTATCCAAAGATTGAACATCTTCTATTTGATACCTAGGGTCTAAGAATGCAGTAGACTTTTTGCCATCCATGAGTAAATCAATTTGCAGCAGCCATACAGATTGAGGAATACTATATCCATAGAAGCCAATTTTGGTCTTTGACAGTAGCATTTGAATGAACATGTCGACTTGTGATGACTCAAGTTGATTCAGCAAACTATCAATAGATCGTGTAATAATATTTTTCCCACCAACCACTTTATTCTCTAGAGTCGAAACTTTATGCTTAGTAGAAAGCACATTGAGAACATACTGCTGTCTTAATCTAGATAATTCCAATCGTAATTCAGGATAACTGGAATAAAATAAATGTCGGCAAAATCTTGTGATGGTCGAAGGCGAACAATGTGATTTTTCAGCTATTTCAATGAGACTCATGTTACCCATCTGATCAAATTGATAGATGAAATTCTCAGCTACGCTAAAATATATATCATCATGATCATAGGTATTATAAAACTGCAATAATGCTAAGATGCTCTGCATTCCCTATTCCCCCTTTAGGATCAATCGAAACAAATATCTCCCCCAAAGTTTATCTGTTCTGTTGTAAAAAGAAAAGTCATCTTATCACATAAGATGACTTTTTCCTTTTACCTTAGTATTTATTGTTTTTTGGCGTATTCTGCTGCATTTTCTCCAGCTAGTTTTCCTGATGTATAGGCGAAACCAAGTGTACCGCCTTCTATTGTAATATAACTATTGCCATACATCCCGCCTGCATCATTTCCAGCTACCCAGAGTCCAGGAATAGGTTTACTCTGATCATTCACAGCTTGAATATTCTCATTGATCTTCACGCCGCCAAGCGTCCCCAGACAACGTGCAGAAGTACTCAAAGCATAGAATGGTCCCTTCTTCACAGGATTTAGATATTCAGCATCTTTAAAGAAATCCTCATCAACACCCTTTTGACTAAATCCATTATAACGATCAACGGTAGCATTCAGTGTCTGTTCACTTACACCTATTTTGCTTGCCAGCTCTGCAATGGTTTCTCCCTTTACAATAACCCCGGATTCAATCGCTTCTTCGATAATTGGCGTATAATCAAAAGGAGTAATCGTAGACTTATAGTTAGTATCCGTATCAAACGGTTCATTAAACTCCACGAAGCCTTGTTTTTTACCTTTAAACGAGCTGTATAAGTCAGCGTATTCAATAAGACCCTTGGTCTTTACAGTCTCAATCAACAGTTGGTCAAAAAGAGCCCAGTGCGAGGCATCTGGCTGTTCGTAGATGGCCGATGACCCATATGCAAAGTCAAACACAATGTCTTCATTAATATAGCGTTCGCCATTTTTATTCACCCATAAAAGCGGTAAGGCTGTCAAATCCCAAAGCACATACGGGTTTTCCATTTTTTTGCTCAACTCAGGATTTGGCATGTAATGGTACCACTGTGCTAAATCTGTACCAAGCTCCGCTGCTCCAGCTTCCCATGCCATTTTGAGTCCATCTCCTGTAGCAGAAGAGATCAAACCTGTTCCGGCCTTCTCACCGAAATGTTCTTTCATCATTTCAGCATTACCGCCGTATCCTCCAGTTGCAAGGATGACGGATTTAGCATGTATTTTTAATTCTCCACCGTCAGCTTTTTTGGCAATAACGCCAGTAACGTTTCCTTTGTCATCCTTTATCAATTGTTCTGCAGGCGTCTCGAACATGATTTTTCCGCCCTTTGTTTCAATCTGATTCCGAATCTTCTCTAAAGCAACGGAGCCACCATCAACATATCCATGAATGGTAGCTGGAGTACCTACTAACGCTTTTTGACCACTTTGCCCAGGATCCGTAAGTACTAGTTTTGCTCCATTTTCATTCATCCAATCGACTGTCTCTCCTGATTCATCCATGATTTTGCGGACCAATCTTGCATTCGCATGGTAGTTGCTTGTTTCCATGAACTTTTTAAATAACCATTCTTTATCGACGACTTTGTTCTGTTCTTTCTGCTGTGTGCTATCTACCGCAAACATCCCACCAGCAAGCGTTCCTGCACCACTAGCCACTGCTGTCTTCTCGATCAGTAGCGTGTCAGCCCCTTGTTCGAGAGATGCTAATGCAGCCGCAGTACCCGCAGCCCCTGCTCCAACAACAACAACATCAACTGTTATTTCTTCTGCCTTCCCCTCTTGCTTTGTAATGGCAACCGCTTTGAGTGCCACAGTATCTCCACCCGCTTGTTGTACAGCATCTGCTACTGCTTCAATAATTGCGTTACTAACAACTGACGCACCAGTTACCGCATCCACAGCTAACGATTGATGAGCTACAATATCAGCCGGAACACGTTCAGCTGCTTTTTCAAAGATCCCTGGTGTTTCACTATTTTCCTTCACTTCAACAGATGTGATTTGATCTTCCGAGAATACAACTTCAACCTTTACTGGCCCATTGTTACCTTTACCAACTCCTGTATAAGTGCCCGCTTTATAGATAGTCTTTTCAGTTGATGGACTCTGTGAACTATCTGTTTTATCCGTACACCCTACAACAGAAAGTAATAAAGAAATACATAAAAACAAACTCAAAATCATTCTACGTTTCTTCATTAAAATCGTAACCCCCCACTTTGTGAAATTTTGAACAACCTTACTTTAGCACAAGTTTCCACAACTTAAGATGGCTACAGGAGACGTTTACTCGGCTGATTCAGACGAGTGAGTATCGGAGCGAAATGCTACTGAACTATTAAAGAAGCAATAGATTTTGATAATTGGCTAATTGAGAAAATACAAAAAAGGGATTTAATGACACCTAATCTATTCGACGTAATTGTCTAGCATCTACATTTCCATAGAAAAGTAAGTTACAATAGATTCAAGAAAAGAAGAACGAGAAGAAATGGAATTTATAACTCATGAATAAAAAACTATAGGGGTATAAGAAAATGATCAATAAACTTCATGAACACAATAAACAAAAAAAACCACTATTCGTTATTGTATATGATCAATTGTATAAATTAATCATGGATGGAGCATTCCCTCCCGACAGCCAACTTCCAACAGAACCCCAATTGGCCAAAAAATTTGGTGTAAGCAGAATGACATTGAGACATGCTTTGGCACTTCTGCAGGAGGATGGGTTGGTTAAAAATATCCATGGAAAAGGAAATTTCATTACAAAATTTCATCATAATGAAAGTATGGATGGCTTGGAGAAGTTGGGGAACCCCTTATATAAATGCTATACGGGGAACATAGATGATATCGAACTTAATTTCCGAATTGACCTATTAACGGACTATGCCATGCAAGTATTAAATCAACAAACGACTGCAGTTGTTGCAATGGAACGCTGGTATAAGAGTAACGATAAGATCGTAGCTTTTGCTTTTACGATGATGCCAATAGAAGCCGTCTCCAAATTAAATCTTGACTTACAAAACGAGAAGCAATTATTAGAAATGTTAGAAGAAAAGGTGTATGACCTAGCTAATTCTTCTACCATTGAAATTAAACGTTCTGATTCCGTCAATACTCCGTCATTGAAATACCAACTTTCCCACGGAGAGGAATGTGATTTGATACTAGAAAGTGTATATATCAGCGATAAATACCCTGTTGTTTATAATAAATACTATATACCCATAGAATTTAGTCAAATTAGGATTAAAACATCTAAATAACCGAATAAACAATTCATTAATTTGGAGGCGGTGTATTTCTTATGAATACATCGTTTTTTTTGTAACAAAAAAGACAAATTTTGAAAGCTTGTCAGTGAGATAAAGGTGTGGTACTATTCTCATTGTTAAGGAATATACAAGTTGTTAGACAACTATACAATGTTGTATGATTCAAAGATTTATCATGCATGACTATGAAATCGCAAAGAGTAATTATTTTTGGGTTATTCATGGAAGCGCTACCTTGTTAAACATCATTAGAAGGAAACAACAAAGGAGAAGAATATAGCTATGTCAACCAAAACTGCAGATGTGTGTATGAAGAAACCTCAGGAATTTAATATTAAGAAAGCAGTACCTATTACCTTGCTATTATTTCTATTATGTTTGATCATTGACAATTCGTTTAAGATTATTTCTGTTGATATGGCAAAGGATTTCCACATTTCGGCGACAACAGTTAGCTGGCAAGCAACCCTAGCTGGCCTTGTGGTTGGGATTGGGGCGGTTGTTTACGCAGCTTTGGCGGATTCCATTAGTATCAGAAAACTTTTTATCGCTGGTATCATTTTAATATGTATCGGTTCAGTCATGGGATATGTTTTCCAACATTCGTTTTTACTCGTTGTTATCTCACGAATGATCCAAACGGCAGGTTTAGCATCAGCTGAAACACTATATGTTATATTTGTAACCAAACATTTGCCTGCAAATGAACAAAAGAAATTTTTAGGATTAAGTACAAGCAGTTTTGCTCTTTCACAGCTTATAGGTACATTAACTGGAGCTTACGTTTCTACGTACTTCCATTGGACAACGCTGTTTTTAGTTTCTTTAGTAACCCTTTTCACTCTTCCGTTTATTTTAAAATATCTTCCTAAGGAAGAAACGAAAAACAGTAATGTCGATGTATTAGGATTATTTCTCGTGGGAACCATCTCAGCAGCCCTACTACTATATATAACCGATTTCAATTGGATTTACCTTCTCTTGTTTATTGTTGCAATTACATTGTTCCTTATTTATATCAGTAAGAACTCAAAAGCGTTTATTGGAATATCATTCTTCAAAAATAAACAGTTTATCTCCTTGCTTGGCGTTGCCTTTGTAATTTACTCTGTACAGTTAGCGTATATTTTCTTATTTCCGTTCTTACTTGAAAAGATTTATGGTTTGAAGCTCGATACCATTTCTCTATTAATGATTCCAGGCTTTATAGGAGCTACGATCGTCGGAGCTCTTTCTGGAAAAATCGCAAAGTTTCTGGGAAGCAAGCAATGTATTACAATCGCTATGTCGTGTATTGTAGTCAGCTTACTATTAGGAGCATTCTTTATACAAACTTCTGTTGTTGTATTCGTGATCTCCATGGTGTTATTCTCTAGCTCATTTGCATTCATGTATGCACCAATACTTGATTCTTGCATTCGTACGATTGAAAAAGAAAAAGCTGGAACAGCCGTCGGATTTTTTAATTTAACACTGAATGTCGCGATGTCAATCGGAATTGCCTATACAGCAGCTATGATGGACCATTCCGCTATGCGAAACAGCTTCCTAGGAATTACGAGCAATTCGGATGCATCCATGTTTAGTAATATCCTATTCATTCTCGTATTCATTACCCTTTTCAGTTTATCTCTGTACTGGGTATTCGTAGGACGAAAAGCGAATAAATAGATTACGTTTGTAGTTCATAATTAGAACCCTAAAACCAAAAGTTTAGGGTTCTTTTTTAAATTAAAATCCCTTTCCATTGTCCTCTTCGATCAGCATTTGGATTTGACAACTGTAGGATTCAGTATCAAACAAATCGTTATATAATTCTATCTCAATATATTTTTTTACGTTCAGACTGTTTTTTTCTATATAGTTCAGTACTTTTTTTACGCGTTCCACTTCGTTTTCCTTACAATAAGCCAAAGTTACATACCTTCCTTCCGGAAGGATTTACACATATGAATCGGCTTCTGTGCTTTCGTCCCCTTCAAAACCATGAAGCACATATCGGGGTTCGAGTTCCCCCTCTGCATTCAGGATGTACAGAATGCCTCTCTCCATGGTCATTTTTCTTTGCTGACTCCGTATGATCTTCTCCAACTCTGAATAATACAACAGCTCCTTAAGGCTCCCCGCTTCTCTGCATGGCGCTGTCAACACATAACGCTTCTCAAAAAATTGAATAACGATCTGATCCTGATTCAAGATTTCTTTTGAGGACTCGACACTCTTATTTAAATTATCAATATTTTGAATAACCTCTTTTACTTGTTTCAGATTTTCTTCCGCTTCCTGTCTCTTCAGTTGTAGAAATCCGATTAATTTGTCAGTGTTGCTTTCTTTAAAAATCTCCTGAAGTTCTTTAATACTGGTGCCAAAAGAACGACAGCCTTTAATGACGTTTTAATAAATAAATTGATCTAAGGAATAATACCGATAACCTGTCGTGGGATCGATATACCTTGGAACCAGGATGCCCATTTTGTGATAATATCTCAGGGCTTTTATAGATACCTCTTTTATTTTGGTAACTTCACCGATCGAAAACAGGTTTTTCATTTATGTCCCTCCTTCGTTACATTGTCCATTCCCATTCTTGACTCTCTCCTAAGGAGAGAGATTATGAAAGACGATTATGACCGCATCAATGAATTAATTGATGAAGCATTCGGTATCCATGACCTTGTTCAAGACAAAGAATTTTTAGATACTATATTGAACCTATATTTGCAAAGCTGTATTCTGGACAGACGAAGGAAGGTAAAAACAATATAACCTTATATTCAAATATAGTTACACTTGATACAAGGAATCGTAATCATGCCCGATTCTCCAAATCCTTAAGAATGCGATTGTAGAATCCGTCGTTAAGCTTGTAGAACAACGTAAATACGATTACTGCTATCGTTATCACGATCATCGGAATGCACGTCATCAGGAACAGGATGCCGTCCAGCGTATGTTGGGATTGCACGACATTGGGCGCGAATCCAATGAAAGCCAACGTCAACCCGACGATCAATTCTTTCGTGGCGTCGCTGAAGCTGCTGACCAAAGAAGAAATGGATATGATCGTGGAGTTGTTGCGCTCGCCCGTTTTCCACTCGCCATAATCGATAATATCCGCATAGAAGATCGGCATGAGGGCGGTAGTGATGCCTAGCGCCAAATAAAGCATAATTCCGCCGACATACACGATGGGGAAGAAGGTGCCCATGATTCCCTTGGCCGCGAATAATATCACATAGCCCACGATCAAAGTTAACCCTGCGACCTGGAACGCTGCTTTCTTCGATAGCTTTTTCATGAGTTTCGGGAATAAGGTCATCATCAACACTTGCGACAAACCTACGGTAATTCCGAATGTGGCGAACATGCCTTCGTTACCCATATTGTATTTAAAAAAATAGAGTGCGGTGCCCATCGTGATAAATACCCCGACGTTCAAGAAGAAGTTCACGATGAGCAGGATAAGTAGCTGATCGTTGCGCGACACGGTCTTAATGATGTCTCTTAGCTTCAACTGCTCAGTCGATTCAGCTGTGACCCGTTCCTTGTATTTGTTAATGAAGAATAGATTGCTGACGAAAAATAAGGCGGCGAATAGAAGTCCCAACCGTAAATAGCCTTGCGCTTGGGTGGCGGCAATGACCGCGATCAGCGGCAATACGGCGCCAACGGTCGTGAAATCCCCCAGCACTCCGCCGATCGCCGGAATGACGGAAAGTTTGCGCCTCTCTTCTACATTGCGCGTTAATGTCGGGAACACCGAACCCAGAGCCGTGCCGAATACGGTACTGAACAAGCCCCACATCACGTACACGATCGATACGTAAACTAACAGCCGCGCCCCGGTAAATCCGGTATTCGTGAACATTAAAACGGCGGTCGGCGGCATCAGGAGCGTGCCGACCAGTAGCCAGGGCTTTATTTTGCCCCAGCGGCTGTTCGTGCGGTCGATGACGACGCCCATCACCGGAGCTACGCACATATTGAGTATTTTGACGGCGAAAAACAGCGAGCCGATGAAAGCTACGGGAACAAGAGTGACATCGCTGAAGAAAATCATAATGTACGAAGATACGAACCCGCCGAGCAGCCCGTTGCCGAAAGCATTCACCCCGTACAACCACTTGAAGCCTAAACTTGTCTTTTCCTCCATACGTACCTCACTCCGTTTCCTTAAGTTCGATAAATACGACGTTGAACGATTCGCCCTCATCCGCTATACGATCAAAGATTAACTGGCCCTTCTCGTAAACCTTGAGTCTTCTGCCGTACTCGCTTCTGTTGACTTCCAAGTCGAATGTCGTTTGGAATGCCTTCACATTCCGCAAAGCAGCCTCATTCCATGTGCTGGGAAGATGCGGATTGCAAGTCATCGTCTTAAACCCGGTCGGCCTAATTTCAAACATACCTTCGGTGAAAATACGGGCATAGAGGCCGCTCTCTGCTGACAGATGGCGCTGATTGCCTTCCGGATAGGCTTCGACCGAGTAAGGTACGTGCTCACCCAGCAACCGCTGCTTCGTCATATGCGTAAGATGCTTCAATGCGAGATCCGGCTCGCCCGCGGTAAACACCCCTCGGAGCGCATACAGCGTCGAACGGTCCCAGAACGTCTCCTTGCCCGCTTGCGAGCTGAGGCCATTGCTTCCCCATAGTCTAGGCGAGAACAACGCCTGTAGCGTGCCAGCTTTACGCTCGTAAATCCCCATCGTAAGCGGTACGCAAATCCAAGCTCTTAGTACCTCGTTGCCTTTATAGTAGCGATAGGTTTCATAACCTTCCACTCGCTCGCCGAAATACGCTTCGATAGCTAACTTTAGCAGTACCGCCTCTTCCGAAAGCTTTCTCACGACATCTTGGTTTTCCCCAAGCTCCTTCGCCAGCAGGGAAGCGTTGTGGAGTGCGTCATAGAGCAAGCAGGAAGTGAACAAGTTGGCCTCTCCCGATTCAAACCGGTTCTCGAGCTCATCCGAATCGCTGCGGATGACGCCTTCCGTGGTCTTCTGCCGCAGGGAGAACTCGATCGCCCATGCTATTCCCGGCCACAGCTTTTTCGCCGCCGTCCGGTTTCCGTATGCGAGGCAGAACCTGGCGGCACCGTATGCGAACATCGCGGCGTCTCCACGATCGCCCGCTCCATTCCAGTAATCATCCCCTTCCGCGATAATGCTCGACACAAGCGGCTTCTTATACTCGGAGTCCATACGGTCCATATAGAGCGAATAGCAATTGATGCTCTGCTCAATGCCCGCGTCATAGCCCAGAAAGGGGAAGAACGGATTCATGTATTCGCATTGATCGTTCGTCCATAAAGCCGCATAATAGCTTCCGCCTCCGGGTCCGTGCATAAGCCCGTTTTTCGTCCGAAAAATGCTTTCGCTGCCGCGCACCTTGGCGAAATTAAATGCGGTGTTTAGAACCGGATCCGGCGTCTCCAGCTTCAATGAGCCAAGCCACTCGTCCACAAGCGCGAGTCTTGCGCGCTCCTCTTCGGCGGAATGGACTGTAATCCCTTGCTGTTCTTTCGTTGCGGCAAACACTACATAATAGGTCTTCTTATCCCCGGGCTCCAGGTTCAGACAGCCTCCGTTCTCTTCGCCCGTTACGAAGCGGCCTGAATCTTCTGCCAAACCCGCACTCACCTCGTAAGCGCCTTCTACCCCCCGCTTCGGATCGGTCAAATGAAGGTAGCCTGGGGAGGCAACTTCGATGAGCATAGCGTTTCCCGTCTTATTGATGAGCGTCACTTTCTCGATCAAGGCAGGACTATGTACCGTTGGCATCAGCGTTCGCACGATTTCTAGCCCCTGACTTGTGTCGGAGGCTATCTCCAGAAGCCCTTTGATTCTGATCCGGCGCGGATATTCCGAGCTTACTTTGACACCGTTGACCTTGATTCCCGCGGAGACGGACAAGTCGAAGTTATGGGACAAGCTGCCTCTTGTCTCGTTCGGGATCTTGCGCAGGGTCGGAAAGACGACATGGCGGCTCAGTCTTAATTCGCCTTTCTTGTTGACGCCATAAGAGATAATAGCCGAAACGAGAAATCCGCTCATTTCCAGGTGGTCGTAATGCGGAATCCGCTTATCCTGCGCTACCTCCCATACGATGCTTTCGTCTTCTCCCACCGTATGCCTTAATCCGGCCCCCGCCTCCGCTTTGCCTCCCGTATCGCACCAGAACGGAAATACCGGCGGCTGGTTTTTATACTCGAATTTCCAATAGATATAACGTTTGATCGTTGTCAGTATCTTCCTCAATTCCGAAACCTCCCCGTGGATTATGCACTAACGCTTTTTTCCTTAAGCTCATCCAATACACGCAAATATTTGCTCTCCGATAAGTCGGATCGGCGAAGCGGCAGAAGCGCCAACAGTACGCTGCATCGTCGAATAAGTCTAGTGCTTGCAATGCTTGGAATAATAAAGGTATACTCCATTTATCGCGCGCCATCTGGTTGATAGGCAAGCACGGATAGATAATACTATGAATAAGCGGGGGTAATGGAGTGGACAAACCAACAACAAGACAACGCATACTAATAGAAGCGGAAAAACAATTTATTACGCTCGGGATTGCAAATGTACAAATGACAGATATTGCAGCAGCTATTAATATCAATAGAAGAACTCTCTATCGTTATTTCCCCACGAAGGATGAATTAGCCTTTGAAATTGAGGTCATGGTGATGAAGCAACTTCAGGACTATCTCACATTGGATTTAGGAGACATGACCGGCAAAACCGGTTTCGAAAAAGTAACAGCGTATTTTTTTCGGATTGATCTTGAAAACGTCAAAGAACAGATCAAGTTCACTGCCGAGTTCGACCGATATTTTCAGGGGGATTATCCTAATCCAGAGTTGGAGCAATCGTTTATAGAAGCTTTAAATCCAAGTCAGGACCAGCTATTTCTTTATATTCGCGATGGCGTGACAGATGGCTCCATTCGTAATGATATGACGGCCGAAGAGTTGTATCACTTTATTAGCCACAGTTTTATCTCCCTCTTCCAACGGCTAATTCTGAGAGAGAACCACTTGAAGTATGAATATTGCGATAATATTGATTTTCACAAATCATTTCGGAAGATTATACTAACCGGAATACAGCGCACATAAAAATCGGAGTTTGTCAACTTCGATTTCATGTGCGCTGGCATGGCTGTTATTCAATAGCTATGGAGTTAGAATGACTCTTACAACTCCGCAATACGGTGTGGCCCAGAAACTTCCGAACACGGCTTCATCTCCATTTCGAGTTCGCGTCGGTACAAATTCACCTGATTCGGTCAAATATCCTTCCTCTACAGTAAGATAGTCCACAGGGGTTGATACTAGCGACATTTTCATAGCATCCAACCATCCAGGCCCTGACCCAGGAACCATAAAGAGATGGAAGTTGCCTGCTAAGTAAAATTCTTGTGGTCCGGCTTCAATAATAAGCCCGTGTCTAGGTCGTCCTGCAGTCAACTGAGGATTACGGGTATGTCTATGATCCTTGTGATCGCTCAATGGGCCCATATCGATAAAAGGTACTGCTCCGATGTAGTCTTCGAATTCAAAACTCTGATTCATTTGATAATCCTCTTCTACGACGGCATGAATTTTGCCTGTACCTTGATACTTCTGAATCAACGGCAATAAACTCATTACACTACGGAAGCTTTCGACGAATAATACGGCATCTTCCATCAGATTGCCTTCCCCATCTAGGACGTTGTCTACGCCAAAACAGAAATAACCGATCGCGTCGTAATCAGCCAACGCTCGAAGCATATTTCGCGCGTTAAGCCCGTCTGTGCCGGATTCCGGAACAAATAAAGGATTGTCAAACCGACGATAGTCTTCGCATACAACTCTGTAGTCACTATAATTAACATTGTAAATATCCGGTGCGATCAGATCCAGATTAGGCGCTGTAAATTTCCAAATATCTAACGTGTTTCTAGTAGGCCCGCCAGCGGGATAGAAGCCCGGAATCGGCCAACCTGGAAACGAGATCCATGCATTAGTATACAATGGGATATTATATACTGCACGACCTGCTGCAGCGATATGATCAATATATTTGGCAATAGACCAAGCTGTGCAGAACTCGCCACCCGAGGCGCCAAAGATGTCTTTCCAGCTCCCTTGTTCTTTGAAACCGTTCTTCTTCCAAGCGTCCCAGGTATGGCCCTTCCCTAGCCCCTTCACATGTTCGAGGAGCTGAGGAGCGACAGGCCCAATATATGCGGCTTCCGCCTCAGGCCCATAATCTCTATCGCAGCCAAGAATACCCGGTTCATTCTCCACTTGCACCGCAATAATCGTCTGCGTGTCACCATCTACTTCTTTTAGATGCTTCATCAATGCGCAGAACGCTCTCGTATCCGCCTGCAGCGCTTCCTCACTAAAGGCTGAAAGGATATTCATAGGGGCGCCATCACTGCGAAGCACTCTAGAAAATCGCTTCTTGTCTGTCTTTACCCAGCCCGGGCAATAACGCATCTCGCCATTTTTCCAAGTTGCAAACCACAACACGATAAGGTGTAAATCATGCTTTCGGCACTCTTCCAGAAGCATATCAACCGAAGAAAAATCAAATTGCCCTTCCTGCGGCTCAACGTTATCCCAATAAACCGGAGCTTCCAGCGTATTGCCTTCTAATGTCTTGATGCCCGCAATAGCAGATGCCAATTCTTCCGCATTATACGCGCTGGAGTTTTTCGACTGACCTCCCATTGGCATAAATGGTTTTCCCTTTACTTTAAACATATCAACATCTCCTATTCTTCTATATAAATTGGAGTAATTCCGAATTAAACTTATGTCGATATCATCTTGGGCTTACAAATCACTTGTAGCATTAACCTTAGATGTAATTTTCTTTTCGTTGTATTTAAGAAGTGCCAATAAGGAAAAAAGAGCAACTACGGCTGCAATAATAACAGATATTCTGATCCCGGAATCATTCTCAATCGATTTCCCGATCGCCAATATAGTGGGTAGTAGAATGACAGATAATGCAGTGCCAAATTTCGTAAGAAATGAGCGTACGCCAAAGTACAACGCTTCCTTGTTTTCCCCACTTTGACTAGCGTCATATACAGCACAATCCGCAATGATCGCATTCGGTAATATACCTGATATCGCCGCAGGAACCGCAGACAGAACAATAATGGGAATAAGCTGCAGAAAACCGCTAAATGGAAGTTTCCCCATAAACGATATATAGATGAAAGAAATAATAAGAAACAGAAACGAAACAATCATCAATTTCTTCTTGCCGTACTTTTTACTAAGTCTGTTGACTAGTGGATAGAGCATAAAAGAAAGTACGCCGACCGCAGTTACAATTAATCCGACATGATTCTCCTTCTCCCTTGCGAGTACCGTAATATAGTAGACAAGTGAAGATTGGAAGAACCCGTTCGTAAACCAATAACCCAGCTCGCTTATTAAGAAATATCGAAAATCCCGATTTTTAAAAACAGCTTTAACCGACGTTTTGATGTCCAGGCTTGTCGCATTAGTCGAACCGTATTTCGTCTCATCAATCGTATATGCAGGTATGAGCATGAGGATGAAGGCCAGGATTGCAAGCGCTCCGAACGTCCACTGAATCGACGCTGTCTTTGAAATGTCAAAGACAGCCATAGTTGTCTCCCAAATACTTGGTGCAAAGGTTGCTAGTATAAGCCCTAGAAACCAGGTTACCGAAATATATGTTGACAGATCTATGCGCTCTTCCGTAGAACGGCCCAATTCGCCAAGGAGTGCGGTATACGGTATCACATAACAAGTAAACGCTACATAGTAGATCGGTATTATGAGGAGAAGCCAGAAAGAGTTAATCGTATGGACTTGGCTTTGAAAAGGCACGATAAATATGCATACGAGCAAAAGTGCGCAAGGCAGTGCGCTTCGTCTCATAAACGGTGTCCTTCTTCCAAGGCGGTGCCTGCTTCTATCACTTAAATTTGCAATCCATAGATCGGTCACTGCATTGATTATCGTAGCTAATCCCATAATGACGCCAATAATTGTAACACCCATAAAGACACTGCCCTGTGGAATCGCCACTTGAATACCCGATCCTTCAGGCGGTAAATAAAAATAGATGAGCCATGTCCCGATGATTCCGGCCAGAATCGACCAACCTAACTGCCCAAGTGAGTATAAAATCATTATCTTCCTGGGTAACTTCTTCACCAATGACCTCCTTCGTCATATTGCCCGCCAACGATATGCCACACGTGTGGCATACGTGTATTATAAAGCGCATTCAATTATGAGTCAAGATCATTCCACTCCTTCTGGAAATATATTTTATATCTATCCTTAATATCCCTTGAACTAAAACCTTTTAGCATTGTCGAACATCTAACATTAAAGACTTCATCATCAACAAAGGAGATTAAAGATGAAAAGGATTTTTGCTGTTACCACATCAGAGAAGCTATAGAGTATGCCTTTGACAATAACGTCGATTCTAATTGCAGCCGCAGCAGTTATTATAATAGATGAGGCAGTTCCTTCCGAGGACAGACAAACTATTGCGTGGAGAGGTCTTCAAAATGCTATTTGATGGATATATAGCGCTTTACGGAGAACGAGATGTGGTTGATCATGATGTCCAATTCTGAAATGGATGAGGTATACAGCATCTGCTTTCTCGACTATGATGGTAGCATTTGTAGAACGATAATGACATACAGGCATATACAAACTAAGCCTGCTCAGAATTGATCAAGTTTGCTTCACAAACCATCCCCCACAACAAGAAAACAGCTTGATCCCATCAAAAAATTTCGCCCTATTTGTGGTACGGTTCTCCGTATCATCTATACAGCGAAATCGAAAGGCACCCGACAATCGGGTGCCTTTCGTAGGTAAATTTGATTTGATAGAAAAGAATATTACTGCTTTCTGGGAAAGCTTCTTGATGATTTCCGCCGTATTATTCTTCCATATTTCATTTGCTAAGTGCAGGGTCAAGAAGGGCCAGACATCGAAATTTACGGCAGTTGCGGCATCGGAAATTACTATTGCGAAGTCTGGATTCCAGTTGTCAAGAAATAGTCGCTCGGTACCCCTATACCCTAACCAAGATCAGGCTTTGGCTGTGAAGGTCACTCAGAACTCAAAGTTAGAGGATGAGGAGTTAGCCGAATTCGAAGCATTCCGGAAAGCCGTTACCTCTGAAGTAAATCAATACTTAGTGCTCTCATACAAGAGTTTTCGATTTAAGTTATGAATATAGCTTAGGGATATCCTCGAACCTCTCAAAGATCAGCTTCCCCTTCTCCTTCGCGACTTTTACCATTTCATCCGCACCCGTCGACGGACCTCCTACCCTCAACACTGCATCACAGTGGTTGATTAGCCGTGTCGATGACGGGTGAAAAATGCGGTTGAACGTCTCGTCACCAATTTCGGTTGATCCTGCGGTAGCGATCAGCGGCAGCGCGTACCACTCCCCAAGAACCGGCATATGGCCAGCTTCGTAGATGTTTAAGGCGATCTCGTTCATGAACCGGACGTTCTGTTCGATTTTCTCTGAATCATCGCCGGTTCCAGACCGATACGGCCCTGCGACAAGAATATGCAGCGATATTCGCTCCGGCTCACTTTCTGCCTTACGTTCAAGCAGCCCGTGCAGCTCAGCGTACTGAAGCAGCAGGATCGTCTTCCCATCCCGAATCTCGCCGGTCCGTATCATCTCTAGGGCTTGGTGGAATGGCAATTCGAGTACCTCGATGTTTTCCTGTTCCTCGTCCAGACCGCCTCCCCTTCCCGACGTCATGGTTGCGTCGTACTCTGCGACATAAAAATGCACGATCTCCGTAACAGACCCCGGTGACATATAAGCCTCTCCGACTTTTTGTACCTTCGCGAGCTTGTAGCCTGTCTCTTCCTCCGTTTCGCGAATAATGGTTGCTTCCGGCGCCTCCCGATCCATCAATCCGGCGCATGTTTCGATCAGCATGCCCGTAGGATTTTGATTTTTATAGCTTGGCATCCGAAATTGGCAGGTCAGTACAACGGTTTGATTTTCCCGATTATAGAGGAGAATGGTCGCACCGTTGCCGCGATCGTACACTTCACGAGCCTGCTTCTCCCATACCCCGTTATCTTTCCGGTACTCGAAGGTGACCTTCTTCAGCACATACCAATTGTCCGACAGAATCTCCTCTGTAACACTTCGGATTCTGGGGTTGTTCGTCTCCATCATGCTTACTTCCTCCCTTTATACATACAGTTTTCTTTCGTAACCAGCAGTGCGCCTTCACGCTTTAGGATTTCCTCAACATAGGCTCGAAAGCGATCCAATACATGACCCTGCAGTCGTAACCGCGCATTCATGGGAGTAGAAATCATATAGTCAATCAGAGGTTCTACTTCGGTGATTCTTAGGCTATCCTCATAAATAAACGGTTCAACCTCACGGAAAAAGGGCGAGAGCAGCCCGGCCGCATTGTCCAGATGAAAATTCTCAATGACGCGGTCCAGTACCTCCATTCCCGGGTCATAAGATGTCCCCAGTTGCTCCACCTCCTGCAGGTGCCGCAAGCTCATCGTCGTGGCGTAGAAGTGGCCGTCTTGTTTTATGACACGGTGTATTTCCTGGATAGCCCGCTGAATATTCTGCACATGGTAGAGCATATTGTTGGCGATTACTTTATCGAATTGTCCGTCATGGAAAGGAATTTCTTGCGCGTCCACCAACAAGAACTTAAATTGGGGCAAGCCTTTGAGGCGGCTCCGCGCCTCCTCCAGCATTCCTTCAGACACATCCGTTAACGTGATGCGCCAACTCTTCGGAATACGATCAGCATTGCATAGCCACAAGGAACCGTCTCCGCAGCCTAGCTCAAGCAAATGAACATCCGGCTCCTGCCCAAGCTGATCGAATACCCATTTGTGCCATCCGTGTGGATTGGTACAGAATCGGTCATAGAGGTGTATTCTGGATTGTAACCGAGATGCATTCCGATACTGTTCCCCCCACTTCTGCTCCGTCTGTACGGCCTGAATAATGTCCGCCAGATGGTTCCATCCCCCGTCGGCGTCCTCCAACACCCCTCGGATCACCTTCACGACATTCTCGGTATGGAGCATCTTCTGCCGTACCACATCCAACTGAGCAAGAAGCGAGTTCCGAATCTTCCAACCTAAACCGGCCTCCGCAGCCAGAAGATCCCCGATCTCATCCAGTGACAACCCCACATACTTCAGCGTCTGAATTTGCTGCAGCCGTCTTAGGTCATCCACTCCGTACCTTCGAACAGCTCCTGTATTCTCTTTGTCTGGAGTCAATAGTCCTATCTGGTCGTAATATCTCAAGGTTCGAAGCGTTAATCCCGTCCACTTAGACAACTGTCCAGTCGTGAAATATGTAGTTTCCTTCATGTTTACTCCCCCCTCCCGTTTACAACTAGTAACCTTAAACCTAGTATATCTGGTTACGTGACGTTACCTGCAAGAGATTTATATGAAACAAGAAAGACCCATCTCCTAGGAGAGTGGGCTCCGAATTAAAGTCATCCTTTATGGTTAGATACTTCGCCCTATTTATGGTACGGTTCAGCTTAACGGGTCTATCGGCGAATTTAGTTTTGACCATAACTGCTCGTTGGGATTCTGATCTGGGTTATAGGGTGGGAGGTAAAGGGAAAGCCGTAACAAAAAGGCTAAATATTTCGTTCCTCATACTCAAAAGGCTCTTCACAAGAGTAGATTTCATGGAAAAACCCCTTTAACGGGATATCGTCTTCCAGACATTTTATGAGATACGACAGTTCCTCATCACACTTCGGTTTCTCACCGCTGTTCTGCATCACCTCGAATGAGTCAACGATATTTTCCATGGCACTCGCCTGAATAAATAAAGGCAAGTTCTCCAACATCGAATCTTCGATCTTGGTCTCGGATCTGTATCCCGCGAGGACAGTTTCGAAATAATCATCCATAAACTTTTTACGTTTACCGGTGTCTGGTTCAAATTGTATCCAGCCCACTCCCTGCGTCCAGAGACCTGCCAAGTCAAACATATACCAACAGTAACAAGAATTATCGAAATCATATACGGTTATTTGTCCGGTATCAAAATCTATCGAATAATTCCCATCGTTATAATCAAAATGGATCATACCGAAAGTCTCCTGGTTCCTGTCCAATCCTTTTAAGGTATGAAGCAGCTCTATCAGCTTCTCCTTAAGAAGAGATAAGGAATTAGGTATCAGTTTATCGATATATTCGGCATTGTATTTGTCAAAAAAACTATACCGGCGATGGACAGGAGTATACCCTTTCGATATCTGGTGCAGTTTCCCCAGGGCTTTACCGCAATTATAATAATACTCGGTAATTGGAACTCCTTCCCGGTATCGATAATGATTTTCTACAAGCATTTTCCCTTTGGCCTTTACAAACAGGCAGATAAAAAAGGTATGATTGTTATGAGTGATTTCTTCCAGCAGATTCCCCTTCCTGGAGCTGACTACATCTGAGACACTTCCTCCATGCTCGAATAAATACCTGATATACTCAACTTCTCCTAAAAAATCTTCACGGTTCCTGTCAGGCAGGAAAGCGATTCTGAGTATTTTGGCATCGGCGCCCTCTTTCTCACAGGTATATACGACATTCCGCCCTCCGTCATGTGCCGGAATCAGCTGAATCTCATAGCCTTCTAAGCCGAATAACTCCGATACGACTGCAAGTAAATAGGTATCGCCGATTGAAACAACCTCGTTATAATTCATACAATCCCCTTTCCGAACAGACAAATTTTTTGTTACTAAACAATAAGAACGTACCACTAATAGCGGCACGTTCAATGGACTTTGCGTAAGCCCATATTCACGTTTAAACGCGCGTATGTAGGTTTGCTCATGTTCATAACCGCATTCGATTGCAATATCTAGAACCCGCTTCTCGGTTTGCATCAAAGTCTCCAAGCTGGTGGCCAGCTTTCGAGAGCGTATATAGCTTTGTAGCGGCACGCCGAAGGCGAACTTGAAGAGTCGACGCAAATGGACAACGGAGATCGGGAGATCGGCCAATTCTCGTCAATCTGACTGACCTCAAGAGGTCAGTTTTTTGTTGTTACATCCACAGTCCTCAAAACAACATTTCCGCCCTCATCGTCTTGCGGAGCTGATCTTATAGGGTCATCTTTATAAGCAAATTTCGTTAGGCCTCTAACTTTTACACTCCCTTTGCATGGTCAAAAAAAATTGGGAAGTCCCCAACTAATCGTTGTGAACCCCCCAATTCATACAGGCATTTATTATTTATTTGCGGTCTGGATTTTCCTTAGAGTATGCTTTTGCCTTTTCCGCAGCACCTTCTAAAGTTGCGCTGTTGACAATGCCGAAACTATGTTCCTCTTCGAGAATTGTCATTAATGTATTGTAATCAATAGCGCGGTTTTCTTCTGTGCCATGGTAATATTGACTTTCCAATGTAGACAGAGCATGTAAAATTCTACCTACGATACTGTTGTAACTATTGTTCACCTTCGCTAATGTATCATAGACATATTTAGTATCCTCATTTTCAATTCCGTTAAAACGAACACCGTTTACCCGATCTACTGCAGCACCGATATAACTGGCCATTAACTCCCAGTTTCCATATTTAGAAAAGTCCGCTTCATTTAACATCTTTTCTGTTAATTTGGCTTCATGTACTGCTCTAGCCAATTCTAATTTTAATTTATATTGGTCTAAAATTTTTGTTGCAGAGTCAATCGTTGTTTTGTTTACATATTCAAAATTCAAGTTCGATTCTTCTTTGATAATTTGATCCAATTGAGCAACAGCTATTTCTTGGCCCTCTAGTCCGCCCTGATTAAATTGAACTTCTAATCCATTGATTGCATGTTGAATACGTGCCACAACACTGTTATAGCTTCTGTTCACTTTATCTAAAGTATCATAGATTACTTTTACTTGAGAGAAATCAACACCTTCCCCTCTTAGCCAGTCTGCTCTATCCACTGCAGCTTTCAGATAACTGGACATTAATTCCCATTGACCTTGTTTTGTAAAGTCAGCAGTTTCTAACATTCCTGTTGTTAGCTCTACTTCCTTTAACCCATAGGATAACTGTTCCTGTTTCGTTCCCGTTAGAACTTCAGCGGTTTGAGGCGCTGCTAATTTTGCTTTATATTGGTCTAAAATTTTCGTTGCTTCTGTGATCGTCTTATTATTGACATACTCTTTGTCTTCTGCAATTATTTGCTCCAATTGTTGTACGGCAATTTGTTGACCTTCTGGGCTTCCATTAGCAAATTGAACCTCTAAACCATGAATTGCATGTTGAATTCTTCCTACGATGCTATTGTAACTTCTGTTCACTTTAGCTAACACGTCGTATACATATTTAGTGTCTTCATTTTCAATTCCGTTAAAACGAACGCCGTCAACACGTTGGACAGCAGCCCTAATAAAGCTAGACATGTATTCAAAGCTTCCGTTTTGTGTAAAATCGTGCTCTTTTAACAATTGTTCCGTATATTTCGCTTCATGTACTGCTCTGGCTAGTTCTAATTTTAATTTATATTGGTCTAAAATTTTCGTTGCAGAATCAATCGTTGTTTTGTTTACATATTCATAATTCAGGTCTGTTTCTTCTTTAATAATTTGATCCAACTGTGCGACTGCAATTTCTTTCCCTTCTAAACTACCATTCGTAAATTGAATATTCAATCCACTGATCGCATGTTGAATTCTTCCTACAATGCTGTTATAACTACTGTTAATTTCAGCCAATGCAAGTTCTACATTCTTTATATCATCAGCCGTGATTGTGTTATCACTATTTTCACCGTATACAATTTTATATGCATTCATAAAAGTGGTGGACATTTCTTCAAAGGAGCCCTCTTTAGTAAAATCAGATTCCCTTAACATAGCTAGTGCTGCATTTAAATACGTTCCAACAGATTGATGTAATGTATTACTTTGAGCTGACTCAACACCTACAGCAGACACTTCAGCAAATGCCGATTCTGATACCCCTCCTACCAATGTAGCGAATAATACCCCTGAAACCATTAGCTTTTTTGCTTTTGCCTTCTTTGACATTTCTATTCCTCCTAAAATATGTTTTTATATTTTTAAAAGGAGTGGGTTCACTATTAGCTTCACATATTCCAAGTGACCATATACAGAATACGCTTCATCGCATCCATTAAAAAACTATATAAGTAAAATTTCATAGAGCAAGAAATGATTTCCATTCAATCTGGGCTATTATACCATATTTTCCAGAATAGAAAATCTATAATTTCTCCTTTTTATGGGATTTGGCCATTATTTTGATGTTTTTTCCATATCGAGGACTACTTCAACCAACTAAGGACGAATTTGAACGAGGAGGAAGAGAGCTTGGGACGGAGCGTACATTGTTGTTTTCGAAGCTGGTGACAAAGCCCGTTACCTCGACAACATCTAGATGAATCGTTTGGGACAGCCCCTTTCCTTTTTCACTTTTCGGAAAATCTCCAAGACTGACCCCTAGTTTAAATCTTCAATTTACCACTATTTATGATACGGTTCAGCTTAACATCTATAAGGCGAAAAAAAAGGAGCCCCCTATTTCTAGAGGTCATCCTATTCCGAATACTATTACCGTATTTGGATCATGAAATAAGGTCCGTTCTTATAATCGAAAACGATATTATTTCAAGGATTTCAATAGATGCGCCTATATCAAACCATGAAATATTTCCACTAGCTTAACAAGTGTCTGCTGTCATTATGGAAATCTCTTTCGTTGTTGTAGCGCTTTTTTAGCATTGAATTCGAAGCTTGGCTTGCGGAGATAGCAAATAGACAAAAGCCTCTATTCCGCCACTCGGAATAGAGGCTTATATTATTCTCACTCAAAGGGTGCGAGCAGCAACTGACCAACAAGTTCTTGCAAGTCGAACCATCCTGTACCCAAATATTTTCGCACCCATATAGGCTTGATCCAGCATAGACGACACAGACCACAATGGCTGGATTCCTCCACTTGCGCTTTTGCTTACTTTAATATTGTCCTTTAATTACAAAAAACGAGCCCCGAATTGTACCGGCTAGTTTAGACTTCTGCCTAGCAAACTTAAACTTCTCTTCTAACTCCTTTGGTACCTCCATCCCCTCAGAAAGCTTAAAACCAACGGCCCGCTTCTTAGGATCATCAACCGTATACATAACATTGACCTCAAGACCATCTTCATAAAAGACATAGGTAAATTTTATATTTCCCACTTGAAAACGCGACGTTTCTAAGGGTTTGGCTGCAAACTCAATATTCCGTTCTTCTTTCAAAATTCGGTTCACATAATCAAGGTTCTCCTGACTTTCGCTAGCTGGGACAACTGTAAATTCATGCTCGTACTTGTTCATAAAGTAACGTGCTTCATTAGCACGTAAACCAGCAAGTGCTTCTACAACAGGTGAAGACTCTAAACCAACCGTAGACACATTTTTAAAATCAACGATATACGACATTTCCATCTCTCCTTTTCTCTCTTTATTCCCTAACAACAGGAATCAATAACTAAAAATTTA
Organism: Paenibacillus sp. FSL K6-0276; assembly: GCF_037977235.1. Taxonomy (NCBI): domain Bacteria; kingdom Bacillati; phylum Bacillota; class Bacilli; order Caryophanales; family Paenibacillaceae; genus Paenibacillus; species Paenibacillus sp. FSL K6-0276. The sequence continues at coordinate 5,080,730 of NZ_CP150276.1, forward strand.
ATTATATTATATCAAAAATAATCTACACACATATATTCAAATCCATGCCCGCGACAAGGTTATATTTTCGCATTAATCGGCGGATCTTCTTGTGATTCACGGTGATCAAAATGCTCCAAACGCATCTTGATCACCAAAGCACCAGTTTTTCTTTTTAATGCGTCGAAGTGTTCCTTAATAAGAGAGCAAAATCATGCTCGTCGTCTGCTGCACGAAGTTGGCGCTTTTACTCGGATCCAAGCCATCTGTAGTAGCCACTGTGGCGAGCTTAGATAGATAGCGTGTCATCTGACTTAACCCATGGGCTCGCAGGGTGTGATAAATGATTTCGTAGAGTTACAAAGGTAGCAATATCCCGCTCCTTTCCAATATTCTGACTAAAACACAAAAGACCCACAATAAGGTCATTTTTTTTAGAAGTGTCTTTCTTGTGGGTCACAGTTCACTTGGCAGGCTTAGGCTTCTTTATTTCAGATGTGTCCCATGTCGAACACATATTACTTATGACCCTCGTGTCTTCAAACCCAAATTGATCAATAGGCAGTGTATAGTTTCCTTTAGATAATACAAGTTGTATAGTACTGTGATATTGTTGTAGTAATTGTATTAAACTACCGTTTAACTCCCCGATAAAAACATCCGAATTGTTATTGTCCTGGATTGTCAAAATGGAGTGTTCACCTTCCTGCTCAAGGATTTGAGCAAGAGTATTGAAATCGAATTTTAACGTATTAACCGTCTGCCCATTGCTTAGAGAAGCAGAGATTGTTCCAACAGAAACCGTTTTACCATTAATCCAAAATAGATCTGACGTAGTGGTATTGTTATTCCCGCTACTTCCATTACTTCCACTACTATTACTACTTTCTCTTGTCACCGTGACGGTATACATTTGGGTTGTTCTTACCGCTGCGGTCACCACGATCGTTATAACATTATTTCCTATGTTCAACGGTACAACCTGCTTATCTCCACTGGTCACAGATGAGCCATTTACCGTTACCGACGCACCTGCATCCACTGTTGTTGACGTTATTTCAATGCTCGTTACTTCATTACCTACGCTTGCTGTATAGCTCGTTGTTGATGCATTAAAGGATGGCGATAGCGTTCCACTGCTCAAGCTCAAACTGCTTAAATCGGCACTCGACGTTGGAGAACTGTTTGCATACAGCGGTATGGAGTTTGCAAGCTTTACTATGAAGACCTTTAGTCTTATTGAACTTATTGCTTTTATGCCTCTCGTTATTGCAGGTATGCTATTCGGTGCATTATTCTTGCTTTGCCAGAAGCTTGTAGCGGTTGTTTTTGCTCCGCTTGCAACTCACAAATTTGCTCGTGCGATCATAACTGGAATGGTGCTTGGCGTAGTTGGCATGTTTTTGCCGTATACGATGTATTCCGGTGAGGAGCAAATGCTTGAGCTGGTCAACGACTGGCAGTCGTGGTCGATCATCATACTATTCATAACAAGCCTGATAAAAATGGTCATGATCAACGTTTGCATTTCGGGTGGCAACAGCACTAGGACAGCCGATCATCGTTGCCGTCTTATGTATGCTGTTTGCGCCTATTAAAGCTATTATAGCGATTGCGGTTGCGGCCTTTATCGGCGGCAAATCTCACGATATCTTGAAGAAGAGTTCAAGCTGCTAATAGAGGCTGTGCCCATCATTGAGCGGTGAACTATCCTTGAGATAGTCCACTCTTCGTTATAGATTCCTTATATTCAGAAGGACTCATGCCCGTTGTGTTTTTGAATACCCGAGAGAAGTATTGCTGTTCAGAATACCCTATAATTTTGGAAATATCTTTGAAGTCAAGCTCAGCTTGTCTCTCAATCAATCGCTTAGCCTCATGAATTCTTAATGAGGTAAGGAATTTCATTGGCGGCTCTCCGCTATACTTCTTAAAGACCCTGATAATGTAGGAGGAATTGAAATTAAATTTCTCTACTAGAGTAGATATAGTTATCGGTTCAGACATGTTCGTGCGAATATATACTTTTAGCTTGTTGTAAAGCTCCTCGGAGGTGTCGATTCCTTTCTTACGAGGATAGATATAGGTGTACATACTATTGTTGAATAGCTGCAAGACATCACTGAAAAGGCTGTTGAAATGGTTGGATATTGCAACAATCTCATATAGTTCTTTTTCAATTGAAGCCAGTACATTATCGTCTTCACAGCCAAGCAGTATTAACAATTCTGCCGCAAGCTTGACAAGCAGCTTTTCTAGCTGTCTTTGTGTGATACTGCTATTTTCCCATTGGGCGAATAAATGCAATAGCTCGCTGGGCAACGAATCGAATTGTTTTTGCTTCACTAAAGTCTTGATGGAATTCATGTGTACAGAATCGTAATTATGATATGGTCTATCAGTTGATTTTCGATCCTTCATTGTAATCAGCGAGGAACGGCAACACAGCAACCCCTGTACAAGAGCAACTCTCATACTGCGTGTCGTATTCCCGATATCTTCTAAGCTCACTAGGGTTTCTTCTGTGCAAATCGTAATGGGAATGGACTCCAGAAGAGAAGTTGAGATCACATCCCTTAAAACTGCTGGATCACAAGCATGCTCACTCCCAGCTATGATAAGGAATCTTTGGTTGAATAATTTGTCATTGATAATCCACCTTGGCACAGATTCATCCCAACTATTGGCTGTCGCTATTTTAGACCAATCGACCATGGACCAAAGCCGTTCGAAGTAGTCCGTATCGAGGACATCGGCTGTGTTAGTATACAGATTGCCAAGACAAATTAAATGTACTTGAAAATGTACATTTTTCAAATATGCTGGGCGAGCTTCCATAGGTTTTATCCCGTATATAATATTTTCGATTGTATCGTTCGCAAGCTTGCTTGCTTTCATTTCTAGTCTGCTCTTGATGCTTGTGATGGTCTGCAATAACAGCTCTTTTTTAATAGGTTTGAGAATATAATCAGTAACTCCTAGTCTAATTGCTTGCTGTGCATAGGAGAAATCATTATATCCGCTAATAATAACAACTTCTAATTCAGGTTTAATTTTTTTTGCCTGCTGTATTAACTCCAAACCATCCATAGAAGGCATATGAATATCAGTGAATAAGACATCTGGCTTAAATTGTTTGATCAGCAGCAAAGCATCCTCCCCGTCCATTGCAGAGGAAATGACTTTGAAATTAAGGTCTGTTAGTTCAATTTTTTCTATAATATTGTCCAAAATGATTTGTTCATCCTCGGCCACTACAACGCTAAATACGCCCCTGCTTGTCATCTCAATCCCCCCCATCTGATCTGCTTCCTCCAATTGTTATAATTGCACCACTGTTATGATCGTTTGAAATTTCAAAGATGACATTATGATTATACAAAATCTTAAGTCTATAATAGATGTTGATCAGACCAATTCGATCTAATGATTCGGCTTCCTCTCCATACTTGAATCCTTGGTTATTTACCTTATCCATGATCTGGATATATGTTTGTTTATCAAATCCGGTACCATTATCACTTATCGTAATTTTCCAAGATTGAGCGGTATATACTCCCTTAATTGCTATATTCCAAGGCGGTTTTTGTGTAAAAGCATGCTTAAAACAATTTTCTATTATTGGTTGGATGAGTAGCCGGGGAACCTGGATATCATTCATTTCTTCTGGTATGTCAATGTCGTAATTAAATTGTTTCATATAGCGGATTTTCATGAGTTCCAAATATTTCAGCATATAATCCAGTTCATCGGCAATTGTGACAGATTTAGATCCTTCTACGGCAATATAGCGCAGCATTTCAGAAAGATTGTGACACATTTCTACAATCTCGTCTTGATTATTATTTTCGGCTTTAATACTGATAATCGCCAGTGTGTTATATAGAAAATGAGGATTCATTTGGGCTTGCAAAGCAAATAATCGAGCTTGAATTTCATGAGATTTAGCAGATACAGTCTCTTCAAGCGAAGACTTTAAGCGATCGCACATGTCTAAGAAGGATTGATTAAGCTCTTCAAGCTCATTTAATGATACATTGTTGTTCAGCCTAGGATTTAGTGTATCTAAACTCAGAGTTTTAATAGATTTGCGTATCCGTCTAATTGGAATGGTCAGGCTTTTGGAAACAAAGAATGTAACAATCATAGTAATGAACAAAATGATAATGCCAAAGAAAAGTAAATCATTTCGGAAGTTGATTACCGGCTCTAATAGGATGGATTCAGACTGGATCAAGGCAACAGTCCACCCAGTAAATTCAGAACGAGTATAGGAAACGCTTTCACTTCCGTGATTGTAACTATTTTTTATTGTAAAGGTATTATGAAGCTCGGTTTTATCTTGAATGCTGTTCCAATAAAAGGGGGATAAATCCTTTAAGTTAGTATTACCGGGTTGATGAGGATAGACTAAATCGCCCTCTGAATTGTATACATACACGTTGAAATTCAAAGAAGACTGATCATTAGCGGGATTAACGGATCTTTCGATAAGGTTCTCAAATTCTTTATATTCTTGCTGGATTTCTACGATACTGTCAACTTTAGCTCCAAACACTTCGGAGAAAGCCCTGGAAAGAGAAATGATTATCGATTCAGAGTTATCCCAATCGTTAAGACGAGGCATTGAAATGCTTCTTTTGCCATCCAGTTGCAGAACTGGCTGGATCCACTCTTTACTGCGTACAATATTGGGATCTAAATCGTGGACATCGTACTCCTTTCCAAATTTGACGAAATGACCATTCAGGTCGAATAGATTCATTTGATAAAATTGAAATGGGGTGCCAGTTATTGAAAATAACATGCTTGTAATATCCCACTTATTATGAAGGATGGTCACTTCTGTGTCAGTGCTTTTAGAAAAAAACAACTGTTTGACTGGCTGAGCACTAATGACTCGTTCTGCTATTGAATCCATATATTTAAATTGGGAATCTAGCTTATCAGATAAATTCAATGAAAGCTGAAGATTAGATTCTGAAGCCTGTTTTTTTAATACATGGGCAGTTGAGAAGTAAAAGGAAATTCCAAGTGAGAACAAGATTACAAGAATCAGACTGGAATAACTGACAAATAATTTAGACTGTATACGTTTAAATTTAATCATGATAGTCTCCTAATTGCTTGTTAATAATATTAAAATTATAACATACTTAAAAAAATGTCTTGTATGAAAGTTGAAATGTAAGAGGTCAGTAATATCCACATATTGTTGTCAGTAATCGATATTTAACAATGGATTGTAAGGGGTTACAATTCAGTTGTGATCACTAGATAAGATTTACCAGTAAAGGGGAGATTAGAAATGAAGAAAATGAATGCAAAAGTATGGATGACGAGTTTATTAGTACTTTGTTTTGTAGTAGCGTTAGCTGCTTGTGGATCTGGCAGCGGTAATAAGCCTAGCCCGACGAATAATAATACGCAAGCACCAGAAGGGGCAGACACTGGAGGGGATAAGAAAAATGTTACGTTGACGTTCGTATCGTCTCAGAACTGGATGAATAAGGGGTCTAAAGTAGATTCCGAGCTTATTGAAGCTTTTACAAAAGAAACGGGCATTAACGTAGATTTACAAGTGGTACCCGATGATCAGTATACAAACGTATTGAAAACAAAGATGGCTTCCGGTGAAGTGCCGGATATTTTCATGGTTGGTGCAGGTGCTGGTGCACAAAAGTATTTACCAGAGAAATATTTTGCTGATTTGTCCAACGAAGAGTGGGTAGGACGCTATGCACCTTATGCTAAAACCGGTACAACTATCAATGACAAAGTTAGCGGTTTTATGACCTGGAATGTGGATGGTTGGGGAATTTTATATAACGTGGAGTTATTTAAGAAATATGATTTGTCTGTACCTAAAACGATGGATGAGCTAATGCAGGTAAGTGATGTATTAAAAGAAAATGGCGTTGAAACGCCATTATATATGCTTGGTAAAGAGGCATGGTATTGGGCAGTTTGGTTCTCACAGTTTGGTCCAAAGGCTGAGCAAGCTAACCCGGGCCTATATGACAAGCTTAACAATCAAGAGTTGAAGTTTGCAGATGTGAAGGAATTTGAAACCTTTTTAACGGAGTACAAAACCTTGTACGATAAAGGCTACTTCGGTAAAAACTCTCTGTCTAACCCATGGGATTCTGGTTATGAAGCAATGGGAACGGGAAAAGCGGCCATGTTATTGATGTATCAATCCTATCAGTCAGAGGTTGCTGAGAAATATCCAGATTCCAAAGCAACCGAATGGGAAATGTTCCCGATTCCACTTGCAGGAAATGATATGTACTCCCATTCTGCTGGCGGAAATATGAGAGTAGCCTATAAGGATTCTAAAAATTTGGATAGCGTGAAGAAATTCTTTGACTTTTTGGCAAAGCCTGAAAATTTGAACACTTTCTATGATGGTCGTCCTGATTTGGAATCCAATCCATCGTTCGTAGATGTAGAAAGCAAACCGTCTCAAGCAGGTAAAACGATTATCGAAAACTCACCAGGAGGTCAAGGTCTGGATATGGAATATGGGGTGCTTTACTGGGACAACACCATTATTGGCAAATATATTCAAGAGCTTATGCTTGGTAGTAAAACACCAATGCAGGTACTTGAAGCAATCGACAGCGATCGTCAAAAATCGTTCGATGCTTTAAATCAGTAATTACTATTGCGGCTGATGAGACGGAGCGTTTTATCAGCCTGTTTTTAGTTTGCATGAACGTTAGAATAAGAACATTAAAAATATGAGGTAACTACTATGTATGTAAACAAAATATATTCCAAAAAATTTATTTTGCCTGCTTTAATTATCTTTTTCCTGTTATTTCTGCTTCCAAGCATCTTAGGATTTTATTATTCCTTAACAAACTGGAATTCCATGAGCGAAAATATTAAGTTTATAGGTTTGGCGAATTTCAAAGAAATATTTAGTGATACCGGCAATTTTATTTTTATGAAAAACACGTTAATGTATGCCTTTTTTACAACAGTATTGAAGGTTATTATTGGGCTAGGCTTAGCCCTTATGCTTAACGAAGGTATAAAATCTAAAGGTTTGTTACGAACGATTTATTTTTTGCCAATTATTATTTCCAATTTAATTGTTGGTATAATGTTTCAACAAGTTTTACATCCGGCGAATGGTATATTGAACCATGCTCTTGAATTCATAGGACTTAGCTCCTGGACACAAGCTTGGTTGGAGGATCCAAGTTGGGTAATGTGGTCGACTATCGGCGTTGAAGTCTGGAAATCAGCAGGATTTGTCATGATTATCTTTTTAGCGGGATTGCAAACTGTGCCGAAGGAAACAATCGAAGCAAGTGATATGGATGGAGCTAATTATTGGAACAAACTTATTAAAATAATTGTACCTTCTATTGCACCATCCATTTTAATAAATACGTTATTAAGTATTATTTCGGGTCTAAAAGTGTTTGATGTTATTTTTGCTCTAACAAATGGCGGACCGGGAAGATTTTCTGAAGTTATTAATATTACAATCTTTAATCAATTCTCAATGGGGAACTATGGATATAGCACCGCTTTAGGTGTCATTATGTTTATCTTCCTAGCAATTATTTCAATTGGTATTATTATGATATTTACAAGAAAGGAAACGAATAGTTAATGAAGAAGCGGAAACGATATTTGAACATTACTAAAGAAGTATTCGCATGGGTGCTGAGCCTCGTTATATTAGTTCCTTTTTTGATGGTTTTATTAAATTCAGTCAAATCAGTTACAGAGGCTGCCACAATGAGTCTTGCGCTTCCAACAGAGATAAAGTTCAGCAACTATGTGGAAGTATTGAAGGACAAACGAATTTACACTTCATTTTTTAATAGCTTATTTTTGTCAACTGCTGCTTCATTAATTACTCTTATTGTTTCATCAATGGCCGCATTTGTTATTTCACGGAATAGATCACGTTTCAATATGGTTATTTATTCGATCTTTCTGCTTGGTCTGGTTGCCCCGATGAACTATGTTACAACAATGAAGGTTATGCAGATATTGAATATTATTAACACATATACGGGAGTTTATTTGCTATATTCCGCAATCTTTATCCCGTTTACTGTGTTCCTGTATTTTGGCTTTATTGGCAGTATACCTAAGGAGCTTGATGAGGCCGCTGTCATTGATGGTTGTAAAGGAGGAGGATTATTCTACAAGATTATCTTCCCATTGTTAAAGCCGGTCACTGTTACAGCCGTTATTATTAACTTTTTAAATTGCTGGAATGATTTTGTTATTCCGTTGTACTTCCTTAATTCATCAGGAAAATGGGGGATGATTATGGTAATGTACAACTACTTTAGTACGTATATTAGTTCTTGGAATTTGGTATCAGCAGCAATGATTCTTAATTTGCTTCCTATTATTATAGTTTACGCGATTGGTCAAAAGTATATTATTTCAGGTATGACGGCAGGTGCTGTTAAAGGCTAAACCTAGATAGAGAATTCAAATTATAGGAAGAGTGAGGATGTAGCGTGTCTATTCAAGTTAATGAAGAACATCAATTGTTTTTATTGACTACCAAGAACATGTGTTACGGAATTGGAGTTGATAACAAAGGGCAATTATTGCACACTCATTGGGGTGAAAAAGTTAAAATTGAAGATTGTATTCATTTGCTACAGCCCTATTACCATTCCCATTTCGATGCGGAAGTAGATCGCGAAAGAGAAGAATATAGTCCATGGGGTGGTCTGAGCTTTACCGAGCCAGCGCTTAAAGTGAAGTTTCATGATGGTGTAAGAGATTTGAAGCTGCAATATAAAAGCTATAGTTTACATGTATCGGATGATATGTTGGACGAGGGTAGTATCCTTGAGATCCACTTGCAGGATGCGTACTATTCTCTAGACGTAAACTTGACGTATAAAGTTATTGCTGAGTTTGATTTGATCGAGCGTAAAGCAAGCTTGACTAATAAGGGAACTGAGCCTATCCAGCTGGAAATTGCACAATCTGCAGTATGGTCAATTCCTGCGCTTGAAGCATATAGAATGGTTTATGTGACCGGGAAGTGGCAGGAAGAATTCCAGATTAAATCATGTATGCTTACAGAGGGAAAAAAAGTAATTGAAAGCAGACGTGGCATTACGAGTCACCATGCCAATCCTTGGTTTGCTGTCGATAATGGAGCAGCCAATGAAACAAGTGGCGCAGTGTGGTTCGGTTCACTGGCTTGGAGCGGAAATTGGAAAATAACTGCCGAAAAGACAGCGTTCGGAAATGTGCGGATTGTCGGTGGTATTAACGATTTTGATTTTGAGTGGAGTTTGAAGGCTGGAGAGACATTTGAAACGCCTGCCTTTATTGGTGGTTACACGGCTGAAGGTTTCGGAGGTATGAGCCGAAGGCTACATGGCTATCAGTTAAAATACATTATGCCGTCAAGTAAGCAGACCACGTATAGAAAAATTCTTTATAATTCTTGGGAAGCTACCGAGTTTAATGTAAGTGTCAGGGAGCAAACGTTTCTAGCTCAAAAAGCAGCAGAAATAGGTGTTGAGCTATTCGTAATTGATGATGGCTGGTTTGGTAAACGAAACCATGATAAGGCTGGTCTTGGTGACTGGTATGTAAATACTGAGAAATTCCCTAACGGATTAGGTGAATTAATTGAGAGAATCAATACGTTGGGCATGGATTTTGGTTTGTGGGTGGAGCCGGAAATGGTTAATCCGGATAGTGAATTGTACCGTAGTCATCCTGACTGGATCTATCATTTCCCGAATAGAGAAAGCTCATTGGCCAGAAATCAATTAGTGCTTAATTTATCTAAACCTGAAGTAAAGACATTTATACTTGATTTTATGACTAAACTTTTGCAGGAAAATAATATTAAATTTATAAAGTGGGATATGAACCGCGCAATTAGTGAGCCAGGTGGGTTGCATGATCCTGCGCCGGAGCAACGTGAGTTTTGGGTTAGACATGTGTTGCATTTGTACGAGATTTGGGATGAACTTAGAACTTGCTTCCCGGACGTTACGTTTGAAACATGCTCAAGCGGTGGAGGAAGAGTTGACTTCGGTATGCTTCGATATGCTGACCAAGCTTGGGTTAGTGATAATACGGATGCATTTGATCGTCTGAAAATACAAGAGGGATTCTCATATACGTATTCAGCCCAGTCTATGATGTGCTGGGTAACAGATTCTCCTGGCCATGCGAATCATCGAAGTGTATCGTTGAAATACCGTTTCCATTCCGCAATGATGGGTTCGCTTGGTATTGGCGGTGATTTGAATAAATGGACAGATTCAGAGCTTATTGAGGCAAAGGAACTGGTGGCTCTTTATAAAGAACTAAGGCCTATGATTCAGCAAGGTAAGCAGTACCGTTTGCATTCACCGCGAACAGAGCCAACGACGGCTGTACAATATGTGAATGATGATGGAAGTGAATCGGTTATATTTGTATTTTTGCACTCTCAGCAATTCGGAAACTTTATGCCAAGGCTCCGTCTCAACGGCTTGCAGTCTGATCAAATTTATCAGGTAGAGTTGGCCGAGCCATTCACAATGAGCGGCAGCGGATTGATGAGTATTGGTATTCCGATAGCATTAGGCGGAGACTTTGACAGCGTGCTGATCCGTGTTCGTGTGGTTGGGTGAAGCTATAACCTTGATAGCATATCTCCGAATATTTGCATCCAGGTTCCTTTAGATCAGATATTGAACACCTATTCTTGATACCAATTTATAACGAAAAAGAGGGGAGCAATTATCTGCCCCCCTAGTATTTTGCAGTAAACTATTGAATAAAAATATCATCAAAGTAAGTCGTCGTCGTATTTCCAGACCAGGAGTCACCGATAACAATGCGATTAAAGCTTGTTCCGCCCGTCGGTGAAGCAACCAGTACTCCGTCAATATACATATCGACTTTCGTACCCGAAGTGTAATCCCACTTCAGTTCGTGCCAACCTGTCGTTCTGCTTACAGAAGTTGCAGTATATGTTCCGTCTAGACGGACCGAATACTTGGTGGTAGAGGTCGGCGTATTGACCGCGATTCCACGGATTGCCGAACTATTGTCAACAAAGCCCGCCACTTGCATGTTCGTTGCGCTTGCATCATCATAGAACCACATCGTTACAACTTTATTTTGCAAAGAATGGAACGTCTGTTGGATCGCATCCATATCCTCGCTTACAAGGTAGCTGTAGATTCCTGAGTGTGCTTTTGCACTGCTGAGGGATGGCGTACCTTTGCCTGGGACAGAGATCCAGTTTCCTAGGCCGTTTTCGAATCCATCGAAGGTATACATGGATTGATAATAAGGATCCAATACGAGACCCGCATCATCCACGTATGCTTCCCCCGTTGTGAAAGTCTTTTTTAAAAAAATTTTGGCGCTCGTTTGCGATGGACCTGTCTTGAATTTCACCTTCACAAAAGTCCAAGTTGAACTGTTTGAAGAAGCGCTGACCTCTGTATCACCGAAGTCCGTCACGCCGAGAACCGCGTTTTCGCCCGCGGGTGAACGCAGCCACGCTCCCGCGATATAATTCGTGTCAGGCTCAAGGCCTGTAATGGTTTTCGCGATCCCATCCACGCTGCCGCTAAGCTTTACACCATTGAATTGCGATCTCGACATCCCCGCATTGGCTGCTTTGCCCCAATGATTGTCGGCAACAACCGCGGCATTTCCGCCATCCGTTGTCGTCCAACTGCTCAGATTGCCCCATTCAAAGCCACCATTGACCACCCGATTCATTTGAGGTGTATCCGGTCTTGTATATGTCGGACTAAGTGGACTTGCAAAATTGTGACCTGCAGTCCAGTCCTCACCCCCATATTCGTAAGCTCCGATGTCCGGAGCGCTTCCTGTGTATCCATCGGTAATCCCCGGAATCACCTTGCCTGAATCCTTGGCCGTTGATGTAGACAACAAACGGAAATTGGCGTTCGCTTCATCTACAAATCCCGGTGAACTGGTCAAATTAAACCCATGTTCTGCGTTGGCTGCGGTTACAGTATCCACACCTTTGATGATATTATTGTATATTTTGTCGCCATACATATCTTGAGCGAAAACATCTCCCCACGCTCCGATCGGAGACGTATTGGACCATACGGTATTGTTATAAACAAGATTGTAATTAGACGGTGTATTCAATCGAATGCCTTCGTTGTTCCACACGACATTATGATGCAAAATAAAATTGTTTGTATAATTATCCAGATATATTCCTGAATTCGCAGCGGCTGCTTTATTATCGTGAATATAGTTGTGATGGATTTCCGTATTTTGACCGTCCGTATTCGGCCCGTAAACCATGCCCAAATCTGTGGTCAGCCAGCCTGCGTTATAAATATTGTTGAATTGGATTTGATTAGCAGTCATTCCGCCGCTGAAATAAACCGTCACACGCCCGGCATCCGATACGGTATTATGACTGATCAAGCTGTTCGCTCCCTGCAGGTTGACGAGACCTTCCCAGTTCGGTACATAGCCGCCGTCGTGAATATAACTGTTAATGATATTGTTATTCGTTCCTTTTACCGTAACAAGACTGCCCGAGCTATAAGCGATCTCGCTATCGCGTATCTCGTTATAGCTGCCATTAAGAATAATTCCGAGATTCGCTTGTTCTCCGGCGCTGGTGTTCAAATTATGGTGCGAAACGTATTTGGCTGCAATCTCCTGCAGCGTAACATGATCTGTGGAGTTATCCGTCACAATCGTGGAAGCAGTGATTTGTATCCCTTTAACGTTGATGTAGGATTTACCGGATAAATCAAAAGCATTGTTTCTCCGTTTGGCTTCAACCATGAGGGTAGACGGATTTCCGCCGCCAGGAGCCCACAAATAGAGCTGACCGTTCGCGGAATCATACCACCATTCTTTTGCGGTGTCCAACGCTCCTTTAATACCGGTCAAATAATACCTATTTCCAGATTTAGGATCATAATAGGTTCCTGTACCCTTTAAAGGCTGTATAGTCAGCTTCTTTAAAAAGGAATCGTACCCCGTCACGGTTGAAGTTTGAGCAATCCACGCACTTCCGCTTGTAGTCCAAGTCGTCGCGCCCTTCCAGAAATTATTTCCACCCGGAAGCGAGGTATCGTAAATATTGGTCGCATTCGTAAATGTACCCGCTGACGATGTTGTAGGATTCAGTAACGTTCCTGTCTGGTTAGGCCAACGAGCTTCATCCATCAATGCTCCATTGACGAACACTTGATTTCCCGCCCCTAAACTCCATGGCATCGGAGCTTTATAGATGTTTCCACTGTCTTGCGTCCATCCGGTAACGACATCATTGCCACTGACAATTACTTTCTCATCATTGTAATTTTGGTAAGTAATTTCACTCCCGTTCGTCCCAGAATGTAGCGGGATCACCGTTTCCCTGTATGTTCCTCCACGGATGAGCACCGAATCGCCAGCTGTCGCTGCTTGAGCGGCGCGTCCAATCGTTTGGAACGGCGTACTTAAAGATATCCCGTCGTTGGCATCACTTCCATTCGTATCTACATAATATGTAGCGCCTGCAGCCATCACAATCGAATGATTCATAATTAAAGGAAAAGACAACGAAGCAATTAATACGACACTTAAACAGACTTTGTTAAATGGCTTCAGCCACTGTCGGATTCCGGTTATCATTGTGTTCACTCCTCGCTAATTTGGTTACAGGCTACTTCCCTGGATTCTCTCCATCTGCATCCACAAAATATCATTGCCCGACTCATCTTTCCAAGGAATAAAGTGAGGTAGCATCGCTTCCTGCCAATGGACCGGAGATTGCCGCGTATGAAGAAGTCCTTGAGGTTTATGTCCACTCGTCAGGCTGGGCAACTCATGATACGAAAAGATCAGTGTGCCGAACATTCCGATCATATAGGTTTGATTAAAGCTCGACGCCGCTTCTTCCTGTTTTTGAAAATGGTAATAGATATAACTTGCTGCCATCTCTGGACGTAAACAAGCGACCGAGCCGATACGCTCATCAATGTGACGGTGATCTCTCCAAGATGAACGATCTGACGGCACCCCGTCGTGAAAAATATCGATTAAAGGTACTTCGAAACTCTCCGTGGATCCGGAAGGATGCCCCTTACTTAACGGAACTGACGGCCAAGTTTCCAAGATCCGGCTATAATGCCGTGGCCAGCGCCACTCTGCGTATTCTGATGAAGGGTCTGCTTCCGCGTAAATAAACACAAACTGCTGTAAGACAAAGATGGAAACATCGTATAGTCCCTGAGCTGTCCAATCCCTTCGAAGAGACTCAACATCTGTATTCACCATTTGGCGGAACTCGCTTTCGGAGTCACGCCGAAGTTGGGAATAATATAGCAATCGTTTCATACAAGTAACTCCCCTTACCAGAACGTATCTTTGATGCCCCGCAGCTTGCAAATAGCTTCCGCAAAAAAATAATCTCCGTATATAATGGGTACGTTCACATGAGTCTTTCGCGGACTATTGGCTGTACCAAACAGCAAAATCGCTTCTTCGTGCGGATCATTCCAGGTTGTATATCGTTCATCTAACTTACGAAGCAGCTTCTCAGCCGCATCAAGGTACATACGGGATTCACTTGACGGTACCAGCAAACTAAGCTCTAGTAATCCGCTTGCCGCACATGCGGATGCCGTGGAATCCATGGCCATTCCTTCTTCCCAAGGCGCCCGGAAATCCCATGGCGGAAGACCGTCATCCGGCAAATTTGCAAGAAAAAAATCGGCCGAACGCTTGGCGGCATCGATATAGCGTTGATCACCGGTATATCGAGCGCTTAAAGCCATCCCGTAAATCGCCCATGCAGTGCCGCGGGACCAGGCTGAATCCGGGTCATAACCTTGTCCGCCAAGCGCTTCCTGACGTTCTCCCGTCTCCGGATCGAAGCAGACGATATGATGAGTCGAACCATCCGGCCTTAGGAACTCACGCAGCGTGGTATCCGCATGCAGCCTCGCGATATGACGGAAACGCGGATCCTTGGTCTCCTCGCTGGCCCAATACAGCAAGGGCAAATTCATCATGCAATCGATGATCGCCCAACCGACCCGTTCCGGCTGATTCCAGGCCCGAATGAATTGTCCAGCAGGATTGAAGCGTCCCGCTAGATGACTTGCCGCGGTCATGGCCCGTCGTCTGGAATCCTCATGGCCAAGCAATTTGAACTGCGCCACGGAAGACAAGCTCCACATAAAGCCTACATCGTGATGAAGCGGGAAAAAATCATATAGCACCAAATCCATTCTTGCTTCGGTAAGTGCTGCAACTTCTTTCAAACGTTCATCTTTCGTCTCACGATATACAAGCCACAACAGTCCTGGCCAGAAACCGTTGGTCCACCAATCCGCTTGTTCGCGATTATATTTGCCATGATACGAAGCGTATGGAAAATCCGCTCCGATCGATTCGCACATACTCTCGACTTTTCCAATAATTTTGCCCCAGGTCTGTTCAAGCCAAAGTTGACTTTCCGAATCAGGATGCGGCTCGATATTCTTCATCTCAATCTCCTTCCGGCCCTGACGGCCTTATTGTTCCATCGTTAGTGAGAAGTGTAGGGTGATTTCCTGTTTATCTTTTCGCGTCCATTGGGCCAGCTGATAATGACCGTTCCGATTCGGCATTCGTCCGGGCAGCAGTTCCAATTCCACGCCATTCTCTGATTCATCCGCCCACACGGTATATTTGGCGTGACCGTAGCTTACCGTAACCTTGCTTCCTTCAGAGATGACGGTTGATTGTTCCGTCCCATTCGTCACCAGCAGCGGAACGGTAACACCAACTGCAGTTATCTCAGCCGCTTCAGCTGAATGCAGCTTCCAGGTAACCGTTGTTCCCTCCATACCGATCTGGTAAATTTCCTCAATACGTTCCGCACTGCCATTTCCCGGTCTGGGGAGAACGTCACTGATCGCACGCTGATATACTTCATTAACGTTAGCGCCGGGCGTGTTCGGATCCAAAGGATAGGCCTTTGGCTGCGGGCTTGCGATATACGACACAGAAAAGCTTAAATCCTCTTCCTGACTTTCCAGCAACGATAGTTCATTTATCCAATGAAGACTTTCCGCATTTAAAGGTTGCCCCTCCACATCCAAGGCGTGGAACACTTCATGCTGTCTGCGGCCGTAATTGGCCAGTCTGTACCAAGATCCATGCTCATCTCTCCATGTAGGGCCAATGGCTGTCGGAATCAACGGTGCGGGAATCGTCTGTTTGGGACGATAAAAAATCCACGGAATTTCCCCATCCAAGCCGGCTATTCCCGTTGACAGAGCCGTCTCTTCCGGAATTCCTGACCGATGTAAACGGACAAATCCGGTTGCGTCCTGACCCATCTGGGCAGCGGTATCCAAACTTATATGATAGCCGCCTTGTTTCGGTCCGGTAGTTGCATAGATGCGATGGAAGGAAGGTAAATGCAGCACAAAACCTCCGACATCGCATGGTGCGGCCGCTTCTTCAATAGAGTCATCCGCATCCATATAGCACGAAACAGCGATCTGAGCGGCATACAAGCTGTACGTGGAATGATAGGCGTAAAATTCGTAACCAACCCGCTCTGCCACAGGAAAGCGATTTTTAAAAAGGCGAAATTCTTCAGCATCGTCTACCCATCGTAGAATCGATTGGTAAGATAGATGTGCGACGCGTTTAAACGTTCTTGCCCACAACAAATCTCCATTTCGAAGGTAATAAGCCGCCTCCCTTTCACAAATATGAGTAAAGGACAGCTCATTCCAGAGCAGCTGGTTGCTACGGCCTCCGCAGCTTGTAGCTCCGGTAACGGATTGCGTAAACAGCATGGTTTGGGCTCCGCGATGAAGAAGAATCTTCAACAGTTCCGCGGATGCCCCCTGGTATCCGGCTTCCAGCACTCCGCTTAACTGATCTCTGGCTGCCAGATCATAGGCGGCAGGCAAATTCGGATCCCGATATAAGCCCTCTGGCGTGAACCGTGTCAGTTGATACGGTAAGTACTTGTCAATAAAGCTGGTCGTATCGGTTAGACCGGAGCGATACCTCATCATCTCCCCGTGCATTGCATACGTTGCCCAATTGCGTATTTGCCGGATATCGGGGAAGTTTCGCTCGGTTTGCGAATAGGTAAGCTCCGGCTCGAACCGCTGCAAATTGCAACGCCAGCGTTCAACACGGAAAGAATCTGCGAAGCCAGATAACAGCTCATATGCCAGAACCAGCATATGGGATGTGAAATCCGCATGATCGTCCGGGACCTGGTTTTCCCCAAGACAATAGCTGCCCCAGTCCATCGCTTTCAGAATGGTGTCCTGCAACTCCGGACACCGGCCTGAATGAAGAAGTACAGCACCTGCCTTGACGAAGGATGCCGTTGCATATTCATGTTCTTTTCCGTCCTTAGGATCGAGAACAGCACCTTCCTCAGTAACATAAGGCAGAAAGGCGCGAAGCCGCCCTTCGGCAAAATCCAAATAATGCTCTTTTTTTATAGTGGTCGTCTGAACGGACACGTGGGGCTGACGAGATATAAAGTCATTCTTCAGCCCTGCGATAGGATCGGCTATTGCAAGTTTATTTAAATAAGAGGTATGAGCGTTCATCCTGTGCTTCACTCCTTGTTAGACTATAGCAATCTGCCCTTAAGCAAGTCTTTTTGTTCTGAATC
The DNA here is from genome assembly GCF_037977235.1 of Paenibacillus sp. FSL K6-0276. Taxonomy (NCBI): domain Bacteria; kingdom Bacillati; phylum Bacillota; class Bacilli; order Caryophanales; family Paenibacillaceae; genus Paenibacillus; species Paenibacillus sp. FSL K6-0276. The sequence continues at coordinate 5,098,350 of NZ_CP150276.1, forward strand.
CAGCCACGGCATATCGTAAGAAGGGGAGTTCACGTATCGATCCATGCTGATTCGAAGAGTCACGCTGGTTCCTTGTGCTAAATCTACGGTAAGCCATTTTTGGTGGACCGAAATCGTTTCGATCACCTCATCTTTATCACCGATAATGGAAGCTTCTCTAAATACGTGCTCCCCAAAAGTGCCAGCTTGAATGATAACAGAGCGATGATCAAACAAACTGATATTCACCAGTTCCACCGTCACGGAGTCAGCAGAGAGCTCTTTGACGAGCGCTGCAACGGATTCCGGCAATCCGGGTCTCTTGGCACATACGTCGAAATATCGAACCCGGGCATGCTGCAGCCCGCCGTGCGAAATATGCATCGGACCGCCTAATGTCAATTGGACAAGACTCTCCATATACACAGGACACATTTCTTGCCAGATATGAATGCTCGAGAAATCATTCTCACTGTACTGATCGGACCAGCTGTAAGGATCTCCGGTCTGTGATCTAAGTTTACTCAATTGCTGTTCAACAAGCTCGAAGTTGGCTTTTAAAGTCTGTATCGGATAATCCGGATGTTTGCCGGAGATAAATTGAAACCACGGCTGTGTATTGCCGATATAATGTTTGGTGTTTCTGCGTGTCTTTTTATCGGTACCGGATAGTTTCGGAATAATAATCTCATTCCAATCATGATCCTTGGGAATCCGCTCAATGCGCTCCAGATCTTCATCCGCCATGGACATCGTCCATAGGTAAACCGCATATTTGGGATCCGCGCCTCGGAAATCCGACCAACCTGAGTCAAATTTTTTATTTGGAACAACCCATTTGCCGTTCTGTTCTTTTCGAAGTGCCCAGTTTGCATCCAATTGCTCCCTGGCCAGGTTCAACTTGCTCATATCCCCTGACAGCAGCACCGCGTTCATACATGCATTCGTTAGCGGTTCAATGATCGTCAAGAACCCGTGCGGCCAGCGCCATCCGTAGTATCCGCCCCACCATTTGCCGTCATTGTACTCCCCGATTTTACCGGTCAGACCTATATTATCGGGTATGATCCCACCGTTTTGTTTCGTTCGCTCTTCCCACACGGCCAGGTATTCCAAAACCCACTCGCGATACTTTTCTTCTCCGAAATGAAGGAATGCATGAGTTACAAGCCCCGTGGCATTTAAATTCAATGGCACATCACCGCGAGTCATCCGCTCGTTCATCATGGCGATAACGCGGGCATAAACCTCATCGTTCGACCATGCGCATGTTCCGCTAGCAAAGTCCACGCCCGGAATATCCTCATAAGGTGCCAAATAATCATCGAGAATGCCGCGGTGTGTGCACCAATCCTCGCCAGTAAGTTCAAATCGAGGACCAAGGCTTCCCGTAATGGGTGAACGAATCAGCTTTCGTTCTTTATCATAGTTTGGCGCTTCTTTGTCCTCACCCATATACATGGCGGCAAATCGCGCCGCCCGCTGACGATCCTTCAATGTAGCAGGGCCGGCGAGTCCCAGAAAATAGATGTACAAATACCCTTCGCCGTGATGCATCCAGTCGTAATACGCGTCGAATTCGCGATGAATTTGACCATATTCCGTCCACTGCCATGTGATGCCGTCCCAAATTTTGCGGGACAGCTCATGCAGTTCAGAACTACCGCCAAGCATATATAGAAGAGCCAAATTCATAAATCCTTCATAGGGATCATCCGATCCGTCCATACCCGGCCAATCCTGTCTCCAGATAAGCGTACCGTCCGGTTGCGTATAGCGTTCAACAAACTCCACAGCCGCCTTGTTCAATTGATCAAATAATTGACGTTGCATGAATGCCCACTGTGGCGGTATCGTTTTCCGCTTTGCGGCAATGACAGGAATGGATTGCGGGTTCTCTGTAATGGCCATCGTGAAACCTCCTGTTTCTCTGTCCGTTTGTACTGATTTTTTACGATTCGGCTACCATCGTATTGGTGATTGACCCCAGTTTTTCAATCTGAATGGTCACTTGGTCGCCGTCTTTCAAGTACACCTGCTTCTCAGGAGGATATCCAAGCACAACTCCTTCCGGCGTTCCAGTCAAAATGATATCTCCCGGAACCAGAGTCATATGCTGAGAAATATAACTGACGATTTCATCGCAGTAAAAAACCATATCGGATGTATTGGAATGCTGTCGCACTTCGCCATTAACAAGACACTTAATCTCCAAATCGTTAGGGTTACCGACTTCATCAGCTGTGACCAGATACGGACCGAGCGGCGAAAATTTATCGCAGGATTTGCCCAGCAACCACTGATGAGTGCGAAGCTGCAAATCACGTGCCGACAAATCGTTCACATTGCAATACCCGAACACATGTGAAAGCGCGTTTTCCTTGGAAACATACTTGGCCTTTTTGCCGATGACAATCACCAGTTCTGCCTCATAATCCACTTTCTCCGAAACTCTCGGGAGTGGAATCGCCTCATCAGGACCAGCCAACGTATTGTTGAATTTGTTAAAGAGAATCGGGTATTCCGGAATCGGTGCATTCGTTTCTTCCGCATGCTTCCTGTAATTCAAGCCAACACAAATGATTTTATTCGGATGCGTAACACACGGCCCCAGCCTGAGCGTTGACTCCTCCAGCATGCAGGAACGGGTCGCAGTTTCGGATTGCCGAACTTGATCTATATAATCACGAAGCGCAGCGAGAGCCTTATCTCCGCCATCAAGTAACTCATGAATCGTTGCTGGAATCGGTTTTTCCGACCCTACCAAGGATAGGGCACTTTGAATATCTAGAACTCCTTCGTCCGTCTTCACTCCAAGTCGATATTGATCATTATGAATAAAGGTTAGTAACTTCAAGAGATCGCCCTCCAATATATATTGTTACGCATCTTTGCCGAATACGACGCCGCCGTCGATATATAGCGGAGAACCCATCATAAACTTCGATTCGTCCGAAGCAAGGAACAACGCGGCAAACGCCACATCTTCCGGTCTTCCCAGTTCGCCGCTAAGCTGGCGTTTCTTAATCGATCCAATCGCGGTATCAGGATCTTCGTAACTATTTTTTAAGTAATTCTCCACAAAAGGAGTCAGAATGGTTCCCGGTAGCAGCGCGTTGACACGTATATGATATGGCGCATAATCCACCTGCATGGACTTCGTCAAGGCCAACACAGCACCTTTCGTTGCCGAATAAGAAGCGCGCTTTGCCAAACCGATTTCTGCGACGCACGAAGACATATTGATAATCGAGCCTGATTTGCGCTCCATCATGTGCGGAAGTACATATTTGCTTGGCAAGTAAACGCCGCGAATATTTACATTCATCACACGGTCCCATACGTCAGGCTCAACCTCATGTAACGCACCGACCCCACTGATTCCGGCATTATTGAACAAAACATCGACCTGGCCGAACTGTTCGATGATCTCTGTCACCATCGCCTGGACTGAAGCGGGATCGGTGACGTCCGCTTGAATGAAGACGGCTTTACCTCCGGCTTGAGTGATTTCCTTCACGGTCGCTTCACCTTTCACCATATCCAGATCATTGACAATTACAGTGGCTCCTTCTTGAGCAAAAAGTAGCGCGCTCCCTTTTCCGATGCCGGAAGCGGAACCCGTAATAAGCGCGATTTTTCCTGCGAGTCTCATTCTGACTCCTCCTATCCAATATTGTTCTAAAACAATCGCTGTCCAGGGAATAATCCAATCACTTTTTTCATCTCTTCATCGGATAATCCTCTTCCATCGCAATAGCCGGTGTTTAAATCCAGCGACTTGACCGAAGTCGTTCCGACTAATGTAATTGCGATATCCGGGCATGTCAGACTGAATCGAAGCGCGGGCTCAACAAGTCCATTCAGTTCACTTTTGCGTAAAAAATCCAACTGCGCCATTCTTCGTTCCGCCTCTTCAAGCATCACCTTATTATTCCTTAAAAAAGGCGCCGGACGGTCAGCTAAAATTCCCATCGCAAGCGGACTGCCATGAATGACGCCGATATTTTTTTCCTTCGCAAGGGGTAATAGCTCGTCTTTTGCCGTATAGTCTACTAATGTATATTTGGCATACGTCTGGATGGTATCGACCAGATCTTCGCGCAGGAATGGCATCAACAGCTCAAGATCTCCTGCATTTACACCAATCGCTCTTACTTTCCCTTGCTCTTGCAGCTTGCGGAAAGCAGGCAGTGTTTCATTTACGGCCTGTTCATAAGTCGTCTGCTCCAATTCATGCAGTTGGATTAAATCAATATAATCCGTTTGTAGTCTGCGTAAGCTCTCTTCAACAGACTTGATTGTATTGTCATACGAATAAGGGTCCCCACGCATGATCGCCTTGGAGGCAAGAATGACATCCCCGCGTTTACCTTTCAGGGCTTTCCCTATTCTCCGCTCGCTTTCCCCACGTCCATACAAAGGGGCAGTATCAATAAAGTTAATGCCAAAATCCAAAGCACTATCGATCACATGAGTAACGGTTTCATCCGTTGTCTCGCCGAAATCGCCGCCAAGCGGTGCGCCGCCCAAACCGATTTTGGATACTCGAAAACCTGTTTTTCCCAATATGGCATATTCCACGCTGCTCCGACTCCTTTATTGTAAATTTGGTGCAAGATGATTCCCTTTGTGGATTTCGAACTTGAATGTCATCTCCATGATTCTTTCGGGGTGATTGCAGTGAAGGATCATCCGGTAGAATTTCTTTCCCTTTTCCGTGTCGGAATCCAGTGTTACATCCTCCACTTCCACACGCCAGTCGTTCTCTTCATAGAAGAACGTCACGCTGTTCAACAAGAATTGACCTGGAGCAGTTTTTACCGGTTCGGTACTGCTGATAAACACCTCCTGGAAGGAATTGGGCTTGGCCAAAAATGAAACCTGATCCCGGATCAGAAGTTGAGGCGATTCATTCTCTGCGCGTTTCCATGCAAAATGTCGTGTAAGACTTTCCAAAGAAGGACAGTCATAGGCTTGAGTCAAATCAAGGGAAAACGTCATCTCTTTTTCCGTCTGATGATGTTCGACCAATTCGGCGTAATACCGTTTTCCGAAGCCCTGTCTGCATCCGTCCACAATAGGCACTGAGTGTCCGTGCGAGCCGGCGTTCAATTGATTGTAGCGATATTCTGGCTGGAAATACTGTCTGGTATAGATACCCAGCCCCATATCCGCAAGCACGCTTTGACCGTCAACATGCAGGATGAAGTGTCCTAAATCATTATGATTATGAGGTTCTTCGTTATAGCCGCCCTTTGCTGCAAAAGCAACAAAATGTCCCTCCGTATCGATGACCTTTGAAATGGCCCACTGATTTCCTTCGAAAATCCGCTCTTCTATCGACCCCGATTTGTGCCGTTCCGCTTCCCGGGACTCTGTCTGTTCAGGCGACCACAGCAAAAGTCTTGAGGTCTCAATCCAGCTGTTGGATGTCGGCTGCAGCAAGCTCGATAATTCTGGCATTTGAAGAGATGGTGCGTAGCTTTGCAATCGGTGAATCAATCCCGGATTCCATTTCACCTGTTCAGGAGAGTCGGAGAAATTGACCACTTTGCCGTCACCCAGCATACAAAATTGCGGAAAGAGTGAAATCTGCTCGATTTTGGAATCTGCTAAAAGGGAAATCCGTCCTTGGGTTCGCTCTTTTAACAATTCCGAAAAAAAGACAAAATGAGAGAAACCGTACTGCCAGTATGCCGGTCCTTCAGGAGTAGCTCCTTGTTCATCAAAGCCCGACAGGTAACCGCGCAGAACATTAATCACCCTCCACAGCATGCCGCTTAGCTTTTCACTGTCCTGTTCCATATAAATCGCCGCCGCTCCAATGGAAGAGGCGCAAACGGCAGGCCAATTGTTCGTTTTGAGTTCCCAGTTCTGAGGAACCGGGTCATGAAAGTAAACTTGAAATAGTCGTCGTTCGATTTCGGCCTTGACCCGTTCCACCACCCAAGGATGCAATCGGCTCCCCATGAAATGGATGATTTCAGCAAGCGTAAACCCGATATGCGCCGATGCCAAATCCACCGTTTCGCGCGGCATGTTCGGCTGGTCCCAAATTCGATGCGGATATTGGTTAATGTAAAGTCCCACATGCGCAGGTAGTACCCAGGTAAATTCATTGCAAATGCTCCAAAGTGCGTTTTCCAGTCCCGCGACCCATTCCGGATTTTGCTTGTCTGCCATGACCAGCAAGCTGAACGTATGAACGCCTGCGATTAAATGATCCCGCTTATTCTGATAGAAAGAGCGGTCACCGGTGGTGCCGAATAAAATAAACTCCGAGAATTGCGGCGGAAGCGGCTGCTCTTTGATCCGTTCTTCTCCGCCCTTCTTCAGTTGCTCCCAAAAAGCTGAATATTTGGGATCTTCGCTAATTCTCCGCCAATGTTCAGAAGAGCCCGCTTCCTCATACAGCTTATTTGTTGAATGAGACGTCTCTTCCAAGGCCTGCTTTAACTGCTTTAATGTTAATTGATTTATCAATCCTGTCACCTCTGCTGTTGAAGACCTAATGAACTAAAAACAAGTGGATATCCATATAAACAGATACGTACAGCGACTCATGCTACGATCGTCGCTGTACGCATACATATCAATCAATTTACGATTACTTTGTTTGCTTCCAGGCCTTAATCTGCTTCGCCAGTTCATCCATAACCTTATCGGTGCCAGCTTGCTTCAGTTTATCTTGGAATTCTTTCAACTTTTCGTTCGGATCCCATGTACCGGTTTCCAATGCAGGTAGATACTGATCGATTACTGTCGCCAGGTTTGCGATTTCAGCCATAACAGGTGTGCTGTCAAACTTAAAGCCCATTAATGGAGATTTCGTCGCGGATTCATTCGCCTTTTTGGTCTCCTCTAAGACAGCAGGATCGACGCCTTCAACTAAGTAGCCATTGAATGTATTACCGAATACCCATCCTGCATTTGGCGCGTAACCCGCATCTTTGTTTACTTGAATCACGTTGTCGGACACTTTGGTGTAATGTTTTCCTTCCACGCCAAAGCTGATGGTGTTATAAAGTTCTTTATCTGTGTTCAACAGGTTAATAAACATCATCGCACGCTCAGGATTTTTGGAGTTCTTGTTGATGGCTTGCATGGTAGTAATGACTGTACCTGTGGATGCATAAGGCTCTGTCAATGGAACATAGATGACATCATTTCCACCATTAGCAGCTTTGGCTTCGACTTCTCCGCCGGGTTTAAGAACGTTATGAAACTGTACTGCAGCATTGCCTGTTTGGATAATATCGTTTTTGTTTTTCAAAGTAGCCGCATTTTCATTGACGTAGCCCTTTGTATACCAATTTCTCATCGTATCCAGATAATGCTTATACTGTTCGGTCTCAAACAGATTAATCGGAGTTTCGGGATTCTTCAGATCTACGCCGATTATGTTATTTGCCGTAATCGCTTCCATACCGAGAGATTGGGGCATGATATTGAATCTTCCATACTTGTCATTCAGAAATGGTACAATCTCCGCTGATTCGCCTTCTTTAATTAGCTTCAGGAACGGCTCGATGTCTTCAAACTTCTTGATGGAGTTCACATCTAGATTATATTTGTCCGCGAAACGCTTTTGAATAATGAAGCCTTCTCTTTTTGTTACCGTCTGATAGTTAGGAACGCCATAAACTTTACCTTGAATTTTGGCTGCATCCCACACGAATTCCGGCATCGATTCCAATAAACCTGGCGCGTTGCTATTCAGCAAATCATCGAGTTCAAGGAATGCGCCTTTCGATTGATTTTGCAAATAATCCCAGTTCCAGTTCGCCGTCCATGCAATGTCGTAACTCTCACCGGATGCGACGACCGTATTCATTTTTTGATTGTAATCAGCAAAGGTATGCGCTTTCAGTTTTACGGTTGCGTTGATTTTTTCCTTGGTAATTTTGTTTACGGCTTCCTGCACGGTATCCAGATCTTGCGGAATGGCACTCAGCGGAAAATTCCAAACGAGTTCCACCATCGGAAGTTCTTCTTTCTGTTGTCCTTCCCCAGCTGTCTTTTTCTCTTCCTTGGCACCGCCGCACGCCACCAAAACCATCGTCAGACTGAGCACACCTGCAATTACTTTGAACCATTGCTTATTCATCGCATAATTCCCCCTAATTTGATTCTTATATCAACTGTTCGTGATGACGTGAAGATATTCTTGTATCCGCACGTTCACCAGAAAACAGTTTGATAACGTTCTTTGATGTTAGCCTTTGACAGAGCCTACTGTTAAGCCGCTAATGAAATATTTTTGGAAAAATGGGAACACAAGCATCATTGGTCCTGCTGCAAGCACCGCCATGGCCATTCTTGTTGACAAGCTCGGGAATTGTGTCATGTCGATACTTACGTTAACGGATGATAAGTTGTTTGATAAATATTCAATGGTACTCATCACACGATACAGCATCAATTGAAGTGGAATCAGATTTTGGTTGTCGATGAACAGCAAGCCCAGCCACCAGTCGTTCCAATACTGGAAAGAAATAAATAGTCCAATGGTTACCATCGCAGGCAAGGAAAGCGGAATCACCATGGTAAAGAAAATGCGCCATTCGCTTGCTCCGTCCATTTTTGCAGATTCAATGACCTCCAGGGGTATTTTATCCATAAAGCCTTTCATCACAAGAATGAAAAATGGACTGAGCAGATAAGGAACAATCAATGCCCCTATTGTGTCTTTCAGATGCAAGTACTGAGTAACCATAATATAGAACGGAACGAGTCCGCCGCTAAATAATGTTGTAAAGAATACGAAAAAAGTCATTATTTTACGGTACCGATAATCTTTCCTTGAAATCGTGTAGGCGGTCAAACTTGTAAGAAACAAGCCTACAACCGTCCCGATCACCGTTACTAGAATCGTAATGCCATATGCATTAAGCAAAACACCAGGCGAATCAAAAATCAAGGAATACGCGGCAAGACTGAACTTTTCCGGAATCAATTGGTATCCGCTTTGCAATAGTGTCTTTTCATCCGTGAATGAAATGGATATAACCAGAAGCAACGGGATGATAAACAGGATGGATAGCAAACAGAAGAAAAGATTAATGATCCGGGAGCTCCATCTGGATTGTTTGCTTTCGAAAAAACTTTTTGCAGCTTTCTTATTGATTGCGACTTGTGAAGTCGGCATCATACATTCCCTCCTTACCAAAGTGCGTTATCTTCGTTTATCTTTTTAACAATCCAGTTCGCTAACAAGACCAGAACAAATCCGACGACGGACTGGTAAAATCCTATCGCAGTAGACATTCCAATATCCCCGACAACCCGAAGTGAGCGATATACATAAGTATCGATAACATCGGTCGTGCCGTAGAGGAAACTTGAATCGTTTGGAATAAAGTAGAACAATCCAAAGTCGGCTCGGAATATTTTCCCCACATCCACAATGAACAAAATCACGATCAATGGTGTCAGTAATGGAATCGTAATCTTTCGAATCATCTGCCATTTGTTCGCACCATCAATTTTGGCTGCTTCATAATAACTGGAGTCAATTCCTAGAAGCCCTGCATAGTAAATCAGTGTTGAGAATCCTACAGCTTTCCATAGTTGAGTAATAACGATGATTACGGGCCAATACTTCGCCTGTTCATACCATTTGATCGCCTCTTCACCGAACATTCCTAACGTAACGTTTATAAATCCGCTTTTATGATCTAGGAATGCCAGTACTACGTATCCGACCACAACCCATGATAGGAAGTAAGGCAAAAATAATACCGTTTGATGCAACTTGATCCACTTTCTTGAGACTTCATTCAACAAGATCGCCAATGTAAGCGCTATTACCATTGTGAGCACAATAAAAGAAAGATTGTAAAGAATTGTGTTCCTCGTAACAATGAACGCTGTATCCGAACGGAAGAAAAACTCAAAGTTTTTTAAACCCACCCACTCGCTTCCGAATACTCCAAGATCGTATCGATATTGCTTAAACGCAATGACCAATCCAAGCATAGGTAGATAACTAAGTAACAATTTATACACGATCGCCGGTAATGACATGACAAACAAATCCCGGTTACGCTTGAAATGCCGCCACTCCTTTTTTAACATTCCCGCTCCTCCTTCTCATTGCCGTATGCGACTTCTGTGCCCCTATTATCCAGCGAAAACAAGGATAAAGAATACTGTAATTTTAAAAAAACACTCTACTTTTTGCAGGTAAAATCGCGAAAACACTGTAGTTTTACGATAAAAACGCAAAACTGCCCAGTAAGCATCGCTTCAGCATTAAACCTTCAAACTGAAACGGCTTACGGGCAGCCATTGAAACTTCCTAGTCCTTAATGACTTTTTTGAAACGATATTCTTTGGGCGTTGTGCCAAACTTCTTCTTGAAGAGCTTGAAGAAATAGCTTTCGTTACTGTAACCCACCATGTCCATAATGCGTGAAATGTTGTAATCTTTGTTCTCAAGAAGCATGAGCGCATTGCACAGACGGACCTCATTAATATATTCGCTGATCGACATCGATTCCTGTTGCCTGAATTGCTTGCTGATATGGGCTGATGATAATTTCATGGCGCTCGCTATACTCTGCAGACTTAGATTGGCATCATCATAATGCTCCTCAATCATTTCTTTTATCGTATCAATCAAAATCCGGTTGGACTGCATTTTGAAGTCCTGTGAGCGTTGATGTTGAATTTCTTGAAATATATTCAAGAAAATGTTGAACATGGCCTGTAGCGATTCCTGTTTGAGCAGCTGCTGGTATTGATATTTGAAGTCCAAATTCACTTGTCTGACGGAGCGATTGTTGATATCTCCCACCGCTTGATTAAGAATGGTGAACAGATTAAAAATGGAATACATGATGTTGTTATAATGCAAGCTTTCCAATTGGTGAAACAAAATTTCGAGTTGTTCACGGAATATATTGCTATGACCGGACTTGATGGATTCCGAAATTTTCTTCTCCACCTCTGCCGGGAATTGAAATGGTCCGTTATTTTCCATATTACGTTTAACATGCTCGGAAGTAATAATACAAGATTCCCCATAAATGATGCGGTAGGATGCATTTTCCAGAACCTGTCCATATTGACGTGAAAGCTGGGTGTAATCTTCCATCTCATTCCCGATCGTAATGGAGAAAGAAATTCGGTAATATGCTTTGATGGTTTGCTGAAGCTCTTGTAAAACTCCTATCAGGTCATCCAAATGCATACTGGAACCTTCCCGGTCTTCCCCTAGCAACAGGACGAAATGATCGTTCTGCATGGGTACGACTTCACAGTGCAAATCTCTCGCTAAAATTTCCTTAGTAATATTGGCAATCGCAAATTTATAGAGACGCTTATCAGAATCGCTTGATTGTCTTTCAAATTTCTCCAGATCATCAATTAAAAGCACGCAAAGACGCAGCTTGTGATGGAGATCGATATCCCACTGGGTCTGCTTGATCTCCTGCGGCGTTAACAGGCTTGTATCGGAGATAAGTCTTCGGAGCGCAAAGGTTTTAAGCGTATCCCTCTGTGAATATTCTTCCTTTTCCAACTTGACTAATTTATGCATCGCGTCTTGATATTCGCTTGTAATAAGCTTGAGCTCATCGAGATCCGAACGTTTTTCTACCCCGCTGAATCGTTTCCCGAATATCTGCTGCAGCATATTTTCAATAGGTCGATAGAGTCGATAGGCTATAAAAAAGGAAACCACTATAGATAGAATGAGAATTACGCTTATAATAATCAAAGAATTCCTTCGCATCTCATGGAGCTCCCCGAGGACAACATCATAAGGCTGTAAGCTCGCAATGATCCAATTACTCTGACTCGATGACATAAAGCTAAGTATAAACTTGTTGCTGCCGCTCTCATGGACGAGATAATCCTGATCAACCCCGGCCTCAGCTCGATTTCGAATCACCTCACGGTATTCCTCCAAAGGAATCGGAGTACTCATGTTAGTCTCCAGAAGTGGCGTCCCCGACTTGTCCGTAATAAAAATAGTACCGTGCAGTTCACTGTTCACATGATTCATATTACTGATATTATCGAAAAGCCAAGATGGCTTTAAGGTCACAATCATCTTGCTTTCTGTTAATTTCTCATAGATAAACATCGAGAAAACCGGCGACTTAACATTTTCGCCCGATATGGGAATAAACTCTAGCTTGGGTATTTCATTTTGAGATTTAATATAACTGGATATCAAACCGTTCATGCCATCGTCCAAGCAATTTATGCTACTTTTCGTCGAGTAGTAACACTTGGTATTCGCGTTATAAATCGTTATGTTTTGAAGGAACATGGATCCAGAAACTGTTTTTTCTAATCTGTTCAGCTTCTGTGCGAGCTCTCCTTTATCCATGACCGACGTATTCAATAAATAAACGACATCCGGATCCATATAAGTGGAAACCGTAATATTTTTGACCGTTTCATTTAAATTATCGATATTATATTTAATTTGTGAAAGCACTTTCAAATCTGCTTGCTGCTGCATTTTGATCATCTTATTCTCAGAAGTGTAATATAGTAGCGAAGAACTCACCGTCAGAAAAATAACCGTAACGACAGAAATGGAGAGAAGTAGCTGGAACAGATATTTTTTTGACTTATACATGTTTTCCTCCTATTGTAAATCATATATCCTAGCTGCATTATGGCCAAAAATATGACGGATTTCGTCAGCAGACAAGAAAATGGACAACGCCTCCTCGATCATGGACTTCATTTCCTTATAACTGCCGGCCTGCAAACAAATCGGCCAGTCGCTGCCAAACATCAATCGGGAAGAACCGAACACCTTAATAACATGCTGAATATAAGGCTGTATCACTTGGGCAGGCTTCCTATCTCCAAATGACCCCTCCGTCATCAATCCAGACACTTTGCAAGAGGTACGTTGAAATTTCGCAATGGAGCGCATTCCGTCCGCCCATAGTTGATAATTCTTCCCGGACAAATCCGGCTTGCCCAGATGATCGACAACAGCTGACAGGTTAGGCACATGCTCCAATAGCTTTGCCATCCCTGCCAGGGCAGGTGGACGAATTAACAATTCAACAGCACAATCATCCTCAGCAAGTATTGATAAATTATGTATGAGCTGCTTGTGATGTCTCCACTCTCCATCTGCTAAATCTGGAAAATTTGGACGAATCCCCACGAAACGCGGATGGCTTCGAAAACGAAGATAATGCTTTTCAAAATCTGAAGCGTTGATATCAAGCCATCCCACTACGCCAATCAAGGTTTCCTCTTTGTCGCACAAATCAAGGAGAAATGAAGTCTCTTCCATCGTCGGCGCCGCTTGTACCACAATCGTCCCCTGAACACCGTTATGGTGCAATTCATCTTTTAACAGGTCCGGCATATAGTCCCGAAATAGTATGGGGCCAGAGGCTGGAGTCAACCAACCATAATCCCCCCGATCCAGTATCCAGTAGTGCTGATGTGCGTCTATTATCATGACATACAACCCCATTCCTGATTTTAGCAGATTTACATCTTTATTGATTACAGTAGTTCGAGTTGTGCAATTTTTCAAGATAAAAATATTTCAACCGCTATCCTTATGGTATCCGAAATATGGATGGGGCACGAAGGAGAAATGAGGATTACATTCAATTTCACAACCAATATCTACCACATAAAAGCTAAATAAGCTGCCTCCGGTAGAGTACCGGAAGCAGCTTACAGCCTAGGGTTTTATTTCAGTACGTGCATTTTACAACCTTGTGGAAAACGGAAATAAGTGTCATCTCTACAATTTAAAATGTTCTCTAACTAACCTAAATTGTTCTTCTACGCTCATACTAGGTATTCTTTCAATGGTTTTAATCCCCATCTTAGTACAAGCAGTCTTAATTTCATTGGAGAACTTAACCATAGATTTGTTACCGTGTTTAATCGTTTCCTCTGGATTTAATGTGTAGGCGTTAATACAATCCAAAATCATCTTATGGTCTTCTCTAAAGTAATATAATCTCTCTATCTCTTCGTCGGACGTATAAAAACAAATCATTCTCTCTTCTGGGATAAATGGTAGAATACGTTCTGGTATTATTCCTAAATCTATTATAATTGGTTTGTCATTAGGCATTATCAACAAGTCAATGATAAAGAAGTCCATCATCTCTTCGACGATTTGAAATAACCATTGGCAATGTTCATCTACCGGTTTATTGAACCACTTATTCCAATCCAAATCAGGATTAGGAAATTGAAGGGCAGGGTATTCAACAGGACTAGTGAATGGTCTATATTTTAAGACATCATCACCTAGTGTTTGAAAGCCTAACTCCTCTACAAATTTTTTGGTCATTGTGGTCTTCCCAGCACAAGGTCCACCATTTAGCCAATATACATGTTGTAATTGTTCTTTCAAATAATTATTATTTATCTTCATCCAACACACCCCATTTGATTCGTGAAGTCTCTTAAGCTAACAGATTGGTCTCGGGGAGGTGGCGGATTCTTATCTTTCTATAACAGTGAAAGCACATTCAAATCCTCCTTTCTTTGTACAGATAGTTATATTCAACGAGTTAGGTTAATTTCCCTCTTTGTTAGATTCCCGGGACCGTTGGTGCTTTAGCCAGTTGTTCTTCCAGATACCTTACAGCCTCAGGCTCTTTCGTGAAGGCACCTCCGGGGCATCCCTGCTTCCCCTTACTTTCGATTAATCATATATGCATTGAGAATTATTATCAATTTAATTTGCTAATTCCTCCAATCGTTCAATTAGCATTGGAATCGCTACTTCAATCCAAAACTCCAGACAAACATGCCCACTGGACATACCACCATGACTGTATTTCTCACAATAGATTTGTTTATCTAAAACACCTAAGCTACTTCCTGTTAATTCCTCAAACGCGTATTTGAATCTCTGTGCAAACTCCTCACCTGTACATGGATAAGTCACTTCTTGAAAGTAACTCTCTAGCTCATCCCAAAGATATGGATCCCCTCTTAATCCCCACCTTTTTGGTCGCTCATTAAAAATAACTGATACTGTCTTTAGCATTCCCAGCCCCCGCTTTCGAATTGGTCAACTATATCTTAACTCTATGAATCAAGTTAGAATTTCCGAATACATCATGCTCACTTAAACTGTGTAAACAGTACTACTGTATCATTTTTAACCGCCAATTGTTCCAAATCCAATTATAATGTTCCTGACTACAATTAGATGATCTCACGGCTGGCCAATTACTTAAAACTATTTAAAAATTTGATTAATATAGGGAGAAGATATAAATGATATTTTTTTCAGAAAGTTCAAAAATACCAGATAAATATGCAGACTTTTTGAATAAGATTGCAACTTTCTATGGGGAAGAAGAAAATTTCAAAGATATTGTAAACGACACTATGGAAATCTTAAGACTATCGTTTAAGGATGATATTTCCGATGCAGAATTGTTAAAGCGCGCAAGTCTTAATGGTATCATTAATGATCCGGATGTCTTTATGGAAATGATAAGTGACAATCCTGATAAAACCAAAATAAAAACAGTTTATATGGAAGAACTTAATGCTTTGTATTACACGGTAAATGACATTTTCAGAACACTATGAGGAAATGATACCTCTGATTCAATCGATACAGGAGTTGTAGCACCCAACCGGAGAATAACCGTTGATCTCCTTTTCATGATGAACTGGCCGAGCTTTCCTTGACGAGACAGAAGACCGCAGAGCAGCTTAAAACCATGCAGGAAAGGTATTTGGCAGACTCCGCTAATACGCATAAACAACAAAAAACCTTCCCACACCCCTAAGGGTGAAGAAGGCTTAAACGCGTCACTTCCGAAGACATGGCCAGCTATATTTTCAGCTCCCCAAGCTTAATCAGCTCGACAACCGCTTGTGAACGGCCTTTAACGTTTAATTTTTGCATTACATTGGAGATGTGGTTCCGAACTGTTTTTTCGCTGATAAATAACAAACCAGCGATATCACGAGTCGTTTTGTCCTGCACGAGAAGCTCAAAAACTTCGCGCTCACGATGAGTCAACAGAAATTTGCTGTGGTGTTCGTTCCCCTTCAATGGTGTCACCCCTCCTTGCCCTGGGTTTGTTTGGTATAACAAGGTAAAGGGATACAGTCAAAACATATTATGTACTCGGGATGTTAATGGTGCTGTCACAACTATAAAATGGGCTTAATCATGCCTATCTTAGTACACCGCTTTAGTGAGGGAATTCACCTGCAATAACTTGAAATTTTCTCGAATAAAATCATCTCCTTTCAGGGCAAACTACAACTTGTTGTTCTTTATTAAAGGAGGTGTGTGTGTATGAGCAATTCAAAAAACAATCAACCTACTAAAGCAGAAGTACAAACTACGAAATCAAACAAATTACCATTAGTGGGTAAATTCGAACCGGAATTTTCTGCTGAGGAAGCTGCAGAAGTGTTTGAAAATCATCCCTCTGCGGATCATGAATCCCATAATGAACAATAAAATGCGGATGACGCTTTGATCTTATTCTTAGCCAGGATCAAATCATTAAAGAATGGGGCTGTCACATAAGTAGCTTTTTCCGATAAATGAGACAGTCTGGTTCAATGTTAAAAATCGCAAACAACATAGAGCAGCGACTCAGCCATTATTGGGGAATCGCTGCTTTGTGTTGTTGGTCGTTGACTACCCGCTTCAACAGTATATTCATCATCTCCTTCTGAGGTTTACGGACCCAGATGACGTTATTTGCAAATTACTGCAAACTCAACTCCCCACTCCCGGGAGTTTTTTTGTCGTGCAATTAAAAACTATGAAATACATCACATTTTTATTGACAGCAATTGTATACGGACTTATGATAAATCCAGCATAAATGATAACGATTATCATTCACATATAAAAAAGGGGTGTTTTATTAAATGAGATTCACATATGCTGTGCCTGCAGGTTTGCTTGCAGCCTCCATACTATTTACCGGATGTGCCAGTAACAACAATGACAGCAACACTAGCAACAATAATTCTACTAATGCTGCTAACAGCACCGCAGCAACGAATACTGCTGCAGCAACCACTGCCGACTTCACATCAGCTGTTGATCAATATCGTACATATGTCATCGAGCAATGTGATGAATTTGTAAAGCAAACAGAGAATTTCACAAACGCAGTTAAAGAAGCAAAGATTGAAGAAGCGAAGGCACTCTACGCCCCAGCTCGTATGTATTACGAACGGATTGAGCCGATTGCAGAAGCCCTTGGTGATTTGGATCCGAATATTGATGCTCGCGAGAATGATGTAGAAGCGGCTGAATGGCGTGGCTTCCACAAGCTCGAGAAAGCGCTCTGGCAGGACAATACAACCAAAGATATGACTGAATTTGCAGACCAATTGCTGAAAGATGCGCAGCTGTTGCGTGCAAAAGTGGAGATCGTAGAGATCGATGCCAATCTGCTTGTTACTGGTGCTGTAGAACTTCTTAATGAGGTTTCTTCTTCCAAAGTAACAGGTGAGGAAGAACGTTACTCCCACACGGATCTGTATGATTTCGTCGCTAATGTTGAAGGCGCCCAAAAGATATACGAGCTGTTAAAGCCAGAACTGGCTAAAAAAGATGCAGAGCTGGAAAAAACGATTGGTGAACGGTTCGCAGCCTTGCAAGCTGAGCTGGCCCCTTTCAAATCTGGAGATGGATATGTTTCCTATGAAGAACTGAAAGAAGAAGACGTGCGTAAATTAAGTCAGAATTTAGACGCATTAGCTGAGCCATTGTCCAATATGGGAACTATTCTAGGAGTGTGAGCATCATGAAGAAGCAAAATAGATTCACCGGTTTACCAGCTAATGCTGATAGTACCCCTCTCAATGAGGATACAAAGAGCAATCATATATTAGATAAAAAGCTAAGCCGCCGCGATATGCTGCGGCTTACTGGCGCCACTAGCCTTGGTTTGCTATTAGGTGGTGGAGGTGTGGGCGGAATTATGGCTACGCGAAATACTGCAGCTGAGCCAACGATAGCCTCCGATGGTGACTCCATTCCTTTCTACGGGAGTCATCAGGCCGGAATTCTAACACCTGCGCAGAATTTTATTTACTTCGCAGCTTTTGATCTCACCACAACGAAGCTAGCTGATGTAAAAAAGCTAATGCAGGCATGGACAACTGCCGCGGCTTCTCTTACTACTGGCAGCCTCATTGGCGACGTCAATGACAATCCTAATCTCCCACCCTCCGATACAGGTGAAGTGGATGGTTTAAACCCTTCACGCTGTACGCTCACCTTTGGTATCGGACCTTCTTTTTTTGACAACAGATTCGGTTTATCTTCCAAACGTCCAACCCTATTAGCCGATCTTCCTGCATTTACAGGAGACAACCTAGATCCAAAGTGGTGTGGTGGAGATATTTGTGTCCAGGCCTGTGCTGATGATCTGCAGGTGGCCTTCCATGCCATCCGAAATCTGGCACGTATCGCCCGTGGTACAGCCGTTCTACGCTGGACACAGGAAGGCTTCCAACGCACAGGTGCAGCAGATCCTAAAGGAGCAACGCCGCGTAATCTTCTGGGTTTCAAAGATGGTACGGGAAATCCCGATACTACAAATGAAGCGGAAATGAACAACGTCGTCTGGAACAGTAGTAGCGACGGTCCTTCATGGATGAGCGGCGGCACTTATATGGCAGTTCGCCGTGTACGTTTTCGAATTGAGGTCTGGGACCGTTCCTCTCTAAGCGATCAAGAAGCCACCTTCGGCCGTTATCGACATAACGGAGCACCTATCGGTGCAAAGGATGAATTCGATGATCTGAATCTTAAAGCGGCTGATGCTTCCGGGAAGCCCGTCATCCCGCCGGATTCACATTCAGCCTTAGCGCATGGTGACGGCACAGTCAAAATGCTGCGTCGCTCCTACTCCATTTCCAGCGGATTAGATATCGCAACAGGTCAACTCGATGCAGGGTTATTATTCATCAGTTTTCAACGGGATTTAATGAAGCAATTTGTTGCGATCCAGCAGCGCCTCTCCAAAAGTGATCGGCTAAACGAATATATGACTCATACAGGCAGCGCGGTATTTGCCTGCTTCCCAGGCATCCGCAAAGGCGGTTACATCGGGGAAGCACTTTTAGGCTAAGCCAGCCCCTAAGTTTCCCAATCGAATGTTCCTGTCCATTATTGAAAGGGGATTATCCCGATGTACTCTCTTAATAAACGGCTGCTATCGAAGGCAGCCGTACTGATTCTGTTTAGCATCATATGTATACTGATGCTATCTAACCCGGCGAGGGCGGAGGGTGATGGCTCGGTCGATGAGCTCCTGCCGCCTGTCGGCAGCGCGCTCGTCGAAGCCGGCCAGAGCCGCTGGGACGCGGCCGCCGCCGATGTAGAAGCGTTCGCTGCGCTATGGCGCACCACGAACGCGAACACGCCGGACCCGGCACTCGCCGGTCCGGCTGCCGCCGTTGACGCCGCGCTTGCAGACGCGGCGGCGGCCCTTGCGGCGGGCGATAGTGCGCCCGCCAAGACCGCACTGTCCACGCTCGCAAGAAGCGTGGACGCGTATGTCACCGCCGCCTCCGGCACGGACGGCGGTGACACTGGAGCCGCCGGCCGCGAGACGGCGGCGAAGCTGTTACCCGCGGCGGAACGCACGCGGGATGCGGCGCGCAGCGCCGACTGGAGCGCGGCAGCGGTAGCGTACCGCGACATCGTCAGCGGATGGAAGCCGGCAGAGCGCAACATCCGGGCCGACAATTCCGCCGTCTACAGCTTGCTGGAGACGAAGATAAGCCTGCTGCGCATCGCGCTGCAGGCAGAACCGCTCCGCGAAGAGTCGGCGAAATCAGAAGCAGAAGCCTTGTATCAGCTGCTTGCCGATTACAGTGAAGGCAAAGCAATTGATGCTGGAGATGCTTCCAGTAAGCCAGCATCTATAGAAGGACTGATCAGCTACCTGAACAAAGCTTCTTCCACCGCAAAAGCAGGCAACAGTGCCGAAGCGGCTAATATCATGGAGCAGTTCATCGTGACCTGGCCATCTGCTGAAGGACAGGTACAGATCGCTTCTCCGGCGGTCTATACCAATATCGAAAACGAGAGTGCAGCGGTCACTGGCTATCTGCTCTCTAATCCACCTAAGCTAGATCAAGCCTTAAAGATTATGGATAATATGGTCACTGAGCTGACTCCCTTGGCTGGTGAGACCACCTATAATGCTTGGGATGCAGCGCTAATTCTTCTGCGTGAAGGACTGGAGGCAATCCTCGTATTGTCTGCCCTTCTTGCCTACCTGAAGCGCGATGGCAACGCAAAAGCACAGAAATGGATTTGGTCTGGCGCAGCTGTAGGACTTGTAGCGAGTATCGGATTAGCCGTTCTGCTCACTTATACCATTTCCCGCGCAGCAGCCGGCGGAGCACGTGAGATGATTGAAGGCATCACTGGCCTTGTTGCCGTAATTATGATGCTTACGATTGGACGCTGGCTGCATAGCAAATCAAATACTGCAAATTGGAACAACTATGTTGGACGGCAAGTGGATGGAGCATTAGCCAAGGGTAATCTCTGGTCATTGTCTTCCGTAGCAGCGCTTGCGATTTTACGTGAAGGTGCAGAAACCACTATTTTTTATGTAGGGATGGCCCCTTCAATCAAACTGTCTCAATTGCTGCTAGGTATCGGAAGTGCTTTAATTATTCTAGGCATTGTAGGATACGCAATTATTGCCTTAAGTGCAAAATTGCCGATTGCCGCCTTCTTCCGTACGGCTACACTTCTTATTTATTATCTAGTGTTCCGCTTTCTAGGGGAGAGCATTCACTCCCTTCAGGTCGCTGGGAAACTTCCCGCACATGTACAAGATGGCTTGCCTTCTATAAGCTGGCTCGGGATGTATCCGACTTGGGAAACTTTGCTTCCACAGCTACTTGTCCTCGCGTTTATTGTGTGGGAGATGTTACGCAATAGAGCACCAAGAGCTTCACGAGCGGCATAACCACAAAATAGAAACGGTTGTCATCCTTTAACGATGACAACCGTTTTTCTTAGCATTTAAAAGAAACTGATCCAATGACCTTTACATTAGAAATGAAATTAGATGTACCGGTCCGTCACGCCCGTTAGGTTACGCCGGTTTAGTCCGGTAATCCCTTGCAATTACAGTCTAATTTATGAAATGGATTCCATAGCAAGCTTTTTATTTGGGAGGTAATTTTCGGACGATATGATAGAATAAAAAGACTATACACTACACATAAGCACCAAAGGGAGGCTGTTGTTCCTCTAATGGCTAATATAAAAGAAATCGCCCGTATGGCTGGTGTTTCCGTGACAACGGTCTCGCGAGTACTTAATAATCATCCTTATGTAAGTGAAGACAAAAGAACCGCTGTCCTAAATACGATTGAAAAATTAAACTACACGCGTAATATGAACGCCGTGCATCTAATTACCGGCCGTACCCAAGCTATTGCGGTTATTATCCCTAATATCAATCTTTTTTATTTCTCTGTAATTATTGAAGGCTTGGCCCAAGAAGCGCTGCTAGCGCAATACCGGCTGATTCTGTGCCAGACCGATTATCGTCCTGAAGAAGAGCTCAAGGTGCTGGAGATGCTGCGCAACAAAGAAATTGACGGCGTAGTAATTGTATCTACGAGAATGAACTCAGAAGTCATAGAAGAATATACAGCATATGGCCCGATAGTAATCTGCCAAGATAGAGGCGAACGCCGCTTCTCTTCTGTGTATATTGAGCATTATTCCGCTTTTCGCTCCGGCCTGCAGTACTTGAGTGATAAGGGGTACCGACAGATCGGTTACTGTGAAGGCAGACAGCATGGCAGCAGTAGTTCCATCCGGCAAATTGCCTTTAGTGACTTTCTAGCCGCTACAGGACAGCCTTTTCATGAAGAATGGATGATGTATGACTGTATGAATGAAGAGGATGGTGGGCGTATACTGCACCAACTGCTGAAAATGAAGAAGCGGCCCAATGCCCTGATTATAACAGGCGATCATGTGGCAGCTGGTCTAATCATCGAAGCGTGGAAGAACGGTATCCGCATTCCTGAGGATCTGGCGGTCATCGGATTTGACGACCAGCCGATCGGGCGAACTTTGGGTCTCACCACCATAGATAACCAGTTGCCCGAAATGGGCGCTACAGCTTTTCGGATCATCTATGATCAGATCCAGAATAATGATGGACAACCGGTACACCGTAAGCTTGAGTATCGCATTATTGAACGTTCTTCGGTATAGCACTGTTCAGATGCTGTCCAAAAACGGTCTACTTCGCAGCCTTCTGCGAGTAGGCCGTTTTTTTAAAGAGTTTATATGTTCCACGCTATAAATTATCCTTATATTTCTCACTTAAACGCTTACCGCCCTTATGAGGACGCCGAAGGCGTTTATGCTTGTTGCATATTATCCTTTTTGTATTCATTTTTACCCCTTGCATCTGGATAGATTTTGTTTTATTCTGAGTATGAAAATAATTTTCTTGTTTTTATATGTAATTTTAAAAATAATTTCAAAAGCCACATTAGAAAACGAGGTGGATTGATGTCCCCAATTTTGTATGCACTTGAGCATGAAAAGTCCAAGCTCTCCCAAATGGAGCGCAAGCTAGCGGAACGGATCCTGTCATCACCAGGTGAAATTGTTCATATGGGCATCACAGAACTAGCGGAACAATGCGGTATTAGTCCTGCTACCATCACACGTTTTTGCAAGGTTCTGCATTTCAAAGGCTTTCCAGATTTCAAAGTAAAGTTAGCTGCTGAAATTGCTCATAGCGATGCAGCACCTCAGGATGGCAGTTCTTCTTATCAAGATATTGTTGCAGGTAACCCGCTTTCCGTTATTGTGGAAGCGATGCAAACGAATCACCTGACATCCATCCGGGATACAACTTCACTTCTAGATCTGGAACGACTACAGGCAGCCGTTAATTTATTGTGCCAAGCACGGCGAGTGGATCTGTACGGGATGGCAACTTCCTCCATTGTTGCTCAGGATTTCTATCAGAAGCTAATCCGCATTGGCGTGAATTGCACCGCTTTTGCTGATTCCCATATGCAGATTACATCTGCTTCTTCGCTCTCCAAAGGTGATGTCGTATTCGCAGTATCGTATTCCGGAGAAACCCCAGAGACCATCGATGCCTTAACCTGTGCCAAAGCCAGCGGAGCAAGTACTATTGCTCTAACCTCTTACGGCAGCAGCACCTTGGCTACTCTAGCTGATATTCCACTGTTCTCCTCCTCCTTGGAAAAAGGAATGCGACGGGGAGACATGGCCTCACGTATTGCCCAGCTACACATCATTGATATTTTGTTTACTGGAATGGTCAGCACCCGTTTTGGGGATTTTATTCCTAGACTGGAGCAATCTTATCTGAATGTCCAACATTACCGAAACAAACGAGGAGGTCAATCTTAATGAATATTCTTAAGTTCAATAGTGATGAAGATTTTGTACAAACGGGTGCGAATCTTATCGCCAGCCTGCTGCAAAGCAATCCTAAAGCCGTGCTCGGTCTTGCGACCGGAAGTTCTCCAGTTGGTGTTTATGCCAAATTGGTTGAAATGCACAAAAAAGGACTTGTAAGCTTCTCGAAAGCCACTTCCTTCAATCTTGATGAGTATATCGGATTGCCTGTCGATCATCCGCAGAGCTATCGCAGCTTCATGAACGAGCAATTATTCAATCATATCGATATTGACCTCGGACAGACACATATCCCTAACGGCAATGCAGCAGATATGGAAGTGGAATGCCTCGCTTACGACAAAATGCTAGAAGAGCATGGACCGGTTGACTTGCAGATCCTCGGTATTGGAAGCAACGGCCACATCGGGTTCAATGAACCAGATGCCAACCTCAGCAGCAAAACCCATGTCGTTGATTTGCTTGAAGACACACGGGAAGCTAATGCCAGATTCTTCGACACTTTGGACGACGTACCCCGCCAAGCGATAACCATGGGCATCGGTGGTATTCTAAAAGCTCGCCAGATTCTATTGTTAGTACGCGGTGCTGGCAAAGCTGAAGCCATCCGGAATGCCGTTGAAGGTCCGATTACTACCCAATGCCCTGCATCTCTGCTGCAGAGCCATCCGAATGTAATCGTCCTTGTAGATGAAGGAGCAGGAAAATGGCTGAAATAAACAAAGAACTAGGGAAGTTACTATTCGGTAAAGTGCTGACTCCCCAAGGATTAATTGAGCATGGCGTAATTGCTGTATCCGGTGAGCAGATTCATTATGCCGGCGAGGCAGCATGGCTTCCAGATGTTTATGCTCACTGGCCTGCTAGTGGTAAAGCTGGGGGAGATCTTCTCATCCCTGGATTTGTAGATGTGCATGTACATGGTGGAGCTGGCCACGACTTTATGTATAGTGATAACGAATCACTCGACGCGATTACAAAATTTCACAGTTCCCAAGGAACAACTACAATGCTGGCTACGACCATGACCGCTGCCAAGTCTGCTATTGACCAAGTGTTCTCCGAAGTGAGCGCATATCGCGCCACTGAGATGCCGTACACACAAATCGCGGGCATGCATCTGGAAGGACCGTTCATCAGCCCGAAATGGTCTGGCGCTCAGAATCCTGAGCATATTGTTCTTGCCAATATCGAGTGGCTGGAACAATGGGAGAACGATTACCCAAGCATGATCCGGCAAGTCACATTGGCTCCGGAACGCGAAGGCGCACTCGAGGCTATCTTCTGGCTACGTAAGCATGGTATTACCGCTGCTCTCGGTCACACCGATGCATCCTTTGAAGAGGTCATTGCCGCGGCAGATGCCGGATTAAGTCAAGCCGTGCATATGTTTAATGCGATGACACCACTACATCACCGCAAACCTGGAGCCGCTGGCGCTATACTGTTCGATAAGCGCATACGTGCGGAAATTATTGCCGATGGCATACATGTTCATCCTGCAGCCATTTCTCTAGTGGCTAATCTAAAAAAAGATAACAATTTGTTATTAATTACAGATGCCATGTCTGCGACTGGACTTAGTGATGGTGAATATACGATCGGTGATTTACCTGTGCTGGTTCAAGATGGCATCGCCACACTTAAAGATAACCCTGCTGCTTTGGCGGGTAGTACACTTACGATGATTCGTGGCTTCCGTTATCTCATACAGGAGGTAGGTCTTAGCCTAGAAGAGGCCTCCCGCGCTGCAAGTCATACTCCCGCAATGTCTATTGGAATGGAGCGTTCCATCGGTACCTTGGAATCCGGAAAACGCGGCGATATTCTACGGCTTGACGCTGAATTGAATTTGCAAGGCGTATGGATTGGCGGTCGCCCAATTACCATTCAATAAGATGCCTGTATAACAAAAAAGCAACAATTCTCGCCATAAAGGTGAGGACTGTTGCTTTTTTTGTTTATAAATCAAACTATTTATTAATAATTATGCGTCGGGAAGATACGCTCTACCATGGTACTGAATTCATCAACAAAGCCTTTAATCGGATGACCTGCTTTTACCTCATCGGCATAGAAGCTGGCGCGTTCCACAAAGTCTGGATTTGCAGATACGTATACATCCTTAATTCTTGCATCATGTTTTTTAACTTCGGCAGCGATTTTTGCTTTGATTTCTTTAGTAACTGTATCTGTTCCTTTCATATTCAAGGTGTTATTTGTGTTATTCATATGAGTTATATTGTTCATATGAGTTGAATTGTTCATGTGTGTTGTATTGTTAGTGTAGTTCGTATGATTTTTGTGCGTCATGCCATTGGTATTATTCGTATAGTTTGGAGTGGTACTGCGAATGCCCATTCCGTTACCAGTACCAGTACCTATCCCCATATTGACGTCATGTTTCGATCCGTTGCTGTTCAGCAGAGGTCCATTATTATAAGTATGGGTTCCTGTACCTGTTCCTAAACTTCCCATATCGGTTGTTCCATTTCCGTGAGTACCCACACCTGTCGTGCCAATCCCCATACTTGCAGGTCCGGTACTTGTTGTACCAGGGACTGTATTAACAGTGCCTCTTGGGGTTCCGTTCGTACCATTCGTTACGGCCCCTGTACCAGACATTACCCCAGTCGGTCCATAATTGTGAGGAGTTGTAGACGATTTTGCTCGATAGGATGTGGTACCTTTAGCCCGAAGATCAGTAGATGCATCATTTAATGTTACGGCTACATACGCATTCTTTCCTGCAAGCATTACATTCGCCGTACGGACTTCAGGCATAGCAGCAATACGATCTGCGAGCTCCTGACTGACTTCCATCTTAGTAATATTATGCGTACCCATCGTTCCCCCGGGTACGGAGTTTACACCGATACGTCCGTCATTTACCCCCCGGGCACTATTAGTTTGCACATTGGTTTTCTCTGCCGTGTTAGTCCCACACCCTGTAATACTCACCAAGCCTAGAAGTAATGCGGCTGAGACTGACATGCTGATCTTGGATCGCATCATGAATTCATCCTCCATCTCTATTGTTGTATGTGTGCAGCGTAACAATCATTAGGATGACCTTCCGGAGAACAAGCTATCCTGAAAGGATTTGGGAGTGGAGTACCCTCACCTCACTCAATCGACGGCGTATTGTATTTACATAAAGTAAATTGAACAGCAAAGGGGGAGAACTCTTGAGAGTCCTATTTACCTTTTATATTCCGAGCGGAGGAATGGAAACGCTAAACCGTATGCGCTGCAAAGAACTGTCCAAACATAACATCGAATGCCATCTTCTCTATTCACGAGCAGGATCAGGAATTCATAACATGTTCAGTGTCACTACTTATATCACCTCTCAAGATGAGGATATTGGGCAGATCATTCATCAGCATAATTATGATGTCATTATCGTAACTTCCGATTATGTAATGCTGGAACGACTCAGGCGTATTGGATATACCGGCTTATTAATTTTCGAAGCTCAGGGTCTCGGGATGCAAGAAGATGCTGTCAATTTGCTAACTAAAGCCAAACCTTTTCTACTCGCGTATTGTAATGCGGTTATTCTACCTCCTTCCTTGCATTTAATGGGGCTTTTTATGGAAATGTTCCCTTCTTTACCTCGCTTCATCTTTCCCAACTTATTGGATACCAATTTATTTCATTACATCCCAAATACTCCTCCTCCTTATCCTGTCTTAGCATGGGTCGGTAGGTTGGAACCGAATAAGAATTGGCTGCATTATCTGTCCATATCGCACCATATTGTCCAAGTTCACCCCACCGCTCAGCTCTGGATGTTCAACGATTCACAATTGTCTGTTCCTGAGGAGCAAGCGCATTTTCAGGCTATCGTCGAACAACTCGGTCTAGGTCCTAAATTACTGATACTGGATAACATCCCTAACCAAGAAATGCCGGTCTTCCTCTCTTTAATAGGTGACTCCGGCGGACTTCTGCTCTCTACATCATTGCTCGAAGGCTTCGGTTACGCCGTTGCAGAGGCGATCAGTTGCAGATGCCCGGTGTTAAGTTCCGATTCGGATGGGGTTCGTATTTCTGTTAAGCATAATGTTACTGGCAAATTATATAGCCAAGGGAGTATCGAACAGGCGGTTCAAGAGGCCTTAGAATTAATAGAAAATCAACAATTGCGAGACGAAATTCGATCAGAAGGAGTAAAACATATTTCAACTGAACTCTCTCCTGAGCAGTATGTCAGAGCTTTTAGTGAAGTAATGAATGCACTTGGAATATTTTAAAAAAAGAAATAAACAAATGAGTAAGTAAAAACCGCTTCCCCAGCACATCTTAAGTTGGAGGGAAGCGGTTAGGTTTGGTTACATTGCATAAGAACAGATGGGAAAAATGGATAAGTGTTCTTCCGATCTTCGCGTAGAGTACGGACATAGCCAGCACAAATGCTTTCAAAAATATTGCATGACCTGGAGCTAACAGGTACTTTGTTTATTATGCATAAGACGATAATACTTTCATAAAAGCAACTTGGTCATAGACTCTTGTCTCCAAATTTTTCTTCAGTAATTTTCGCAGCCAATTTTTTTTACGATCTGTATCGGAGAATCCCTTACCATCAAACAGGCTCAAATGTGCGGAAAACTCCTCTTCACTTACCTCAACACCCAGTCTCATAAGTTGCTCATATTTAATTCGTTGCGCCTGTTCAACTTGGTCTGTATAATAGCTTTTACTGATTTGAGCATCATGTAATCGGTAATATAACAAAACTTCGGGTACATTCGACAGTTTCGTAACGTGAGAAAGTTGAGACCATAATTGATAATCCTCTGCGTAGTTGTAGGAGGTATCATATTGAAGCGAATTGTTAACTAGAATTTCTCTCCTTAGTATGACTGAGGGATGGGCTAAGCAGCAATTAAACATCAATCTACACTTAACCTCATCTGGCTGTTCCGGTTGATACCAAACTTCTTCACTTCCCATTACTTGTACATTGCTTCCACATACTCCGACATTCGGATGGCTGTCCATATAGGATAATTGCCTACTGAATCTATTTGGAAGGCTAAAATCATCTGAATCCATACGAGCTATGAACTCACCAACAGCCATTTGAAGTCCTTTATTCAGACTCTCAGTAACTCCACAATTCACCGTATTGTCTATCCGCTTGATTCTTGGATCACTATATCTTTCTATTATATCTCCACTGTTATCCGTCGAACCGTCATTAATAATGATGAATTCAAAATCGGAAAATGTCTGGTCCAATATACTTTTTATTGCACTGTCTAAGTAAGCCTCATTGTTGTAAACTGGCATCAATACAGAGATTTTCGGCAATGAAATCCCCCCTAGTTTTGATTTAACACCCTCTTGTATAGCTCTAAATAATTGTTCACCATTGTCTCAGAGGTAAAGTTCTGGAGAAAACAATCTCGTAATCGGTATGGATCTGGGAGATCAATAGTTTTCAGTTTTAGAGCAGCTTCACTTACATCACTACATATGAGTGCAGGAAACTCTCTAAGGATTTCGGGAACTGCACCATTGCGAAGCGCAAGTACAGGCGTCCCGCAAGCCATTGCTTCGATCATTACCAGACCAAAAGCCTCGTCATCGGACATAAATAAGAGGCATTTCGCCCGATTCAACAAATGTTGTTTATAAGCCCCTCCTACCTCACCTACATAAATGATGTTTGGATGCTTACGAATTTTAGGGAGAATATGCCGAATGAAAAAAGTAGTGGATTCCGGGTCGACAATATCGGTTTCGGGTCCTGCAATTACAAGACGAAGCTTTGTTTTCTCTGCGATCTCAATTGCTTTTAAAATCCCCTTACTCTCTATTAACCTTCCAAGAAATAAGAGATAATCCGACTTTTCGGCTGAGAACAGGCAATCCTCCTGATTGATGCCATTGTGTACAACATATCCTCTCCCGGCGTTTAGTTTCGTGCGCATAGCGTCGCACAGAAAAACGGGGTTACTAATTTCATTGCACCAAGGAACATGGATGGAACAGACCATGGGGATGGGTAGTTCGCTTCGTCCGACGACTGATCCGTGCGTATGATCATGAATGATATCAATGGAAGAAGGCAACGTATTTTTCACATACTGTGCGATTTTCGATGGATCTCCCCAGTGACTATATTCGATAAGCCTTCCACTTGTCTTACTACCAGGAAGGGCATATAAGAACACTTCGTGTCCCTTTTTAACAAGCTGTTCGGTAAGTTCATAAACAATACGTTCGATGCCACCATATTTTTCAGGAGGAGTAGTAACATAATCCGGGGAAATTTGAACAATTCTCAACATCACACCTTCTTTTCTCACTCTTTGCACATAGCGTATGCCTATTCAGCCGATTTGGTAAGGTATATCAGCACATTTAAGTATAAAAATGAGTATACATAACAGCATAAAGATGAATGGAATGGAGTGAAAGGTAATATAAGGGTGCAAGAAGAGGCCAATAAACGAGGGGATGGGGATGCAATGATAGAGCTTGGTGCCTTGCATTTTAGCGGTAACGAAACCATTACGTTTCAAAAAAGTATTTGGGAATTATTCGATACGTTCACATATGAATTT